>DASXKU010000053.1:0-55159 GCA_036496645.1 Gaiellaceae bacterium | reverse complement strand
GTCCATTCGCTGTGGAAGCCGATGCCCGGCCGTTTCAAGGACTTCATCGCGATGCCGAAGTTCAACGGCTACCGCGCCCTGCACACGACCGTGATCGGCCCGCAGGGCCGCCCGCTCGAGATTCAGGTGCGGACGCGCGAGATGCACGAGACGGCCGAGTTCGGCATCGCCGCACACTGGCTCTACAAGAGCGGTAAGAGCTCGAAGGACGCCGAGTGGGTGGCGTGGGTGAAGCAGCTGATGGACGAAGGCACGACCGACGAGGCGGACCCCCGCGAGTTCATGAAGACCTTCCGCACCGACCTCTTCGACGAAGAGGTGCACGTCTTCACGCCGAAGGGCCAGGTGAAGACGCTGCCGGCCGGCGCCACGCCGATCGACTTCGCCTACTCGGTTCACACCGACGTCGGGCACCGCACCGTTGGCGCGAAGGTCAACGGGCGCATCGTTCCTCTGCATTACCAGCTGAAGAACGGCGACTTCGTCGAGATCCTCACCTCGAAGCAGGGGCGCGGCCCGTCGCGCGACTGGATGTCACTCGCGAAGAGCTCGCGCGCGCGCAACAAGATCCGCCAGTGGTACTCGCGAGAGACGCGCGAGGAGAGCGAGGCGAAAGGACGCGAGGCGCTCGAACACGCGCTGAAGGCGCAGAAGCTTCCGTACGCGAAGCTGCGCGGTTCGGCGACGCTCGCGCAGGTGATCCGCGACTCGGGCTTCAAGAAGGCGGAGGACTTCTACCTCGCGCTCGGCTCCGGGAAGCTGCAGGCGGGGACGATCGTCAACAAGGTCATCCAGCGGCTGAAGACGGAACAGGTCGCCGAGGAGGCGCCGGTCGTCAAGGCACCCAGGTCGCGCGATGCCGTTGGCGGCAACGAGCTTGGCGTTGTCGTGCAAGGCGTCGAGGACGTGCTCGTGCGCCTCGCGAAGTGCTGCACGCCGGTTCCGGGCGACCCGATCGTCGGCTACATCTCGCTCGGCCGCGGCATCACGATCCATCGCGAGGATTGCCCGAACGTCCGCGCGCTGAAGCGGAACCCGGAGCGGTTCACTCCCGTGAGCTGGGAGGGCGGCACTGCGGCGAAGAGCTTCCGTGTTCAGCTTGCCGTCGACTCGTGGGATCGTCCGCGTCTGCTCGAGGATGTTGCGCGGACGTTTGCCGAGCACGGCGCGAACATCGTCAGCTACGGCGGTGTGGTCGAGGATCAGCTCGCGAAGAACTGGTACACGGCCGAAGTCGGCGACGTGAAAGGCCTACGCTCGCTGCTGACGGCACTGCGGCATCTCGAGGGCGTCTTCGACGCCTACCGGGTCACTCCGAGTTGAGCGGAATTCATCCAGTCGCTGCAGCCGGATTCGGTTCGGCTGCAGATGTCTACGAGCGCGCGCGGCCGTCCTATCCGACGGAGGCGATCGAGTGGATCGCTGCGCGGGCTGAGCTCGACGAAGGCAAGACCGTCGTCGATGTCGGCGCTGGCACGGGCAAGTTCACCCGGCTGCTTGCCGCGACGCACGCCCGCGTCGTTGCGGTCGAGCCGGTCGAGGCGATGCGTGCCGTGTTGCTCGACCGCGTGCCCGGCGTCGAGGTGCTCGACGGTGTGGCGGAGAAGCTCCCGCTAGCCGACGAAAGCGCCGACGCGATCACAGTTGCGCAGGCGTTCCACTGGTTCGACTACGAGCGCGCAATCCCTGAGCTGCACCGCGTGTTGAAGCCCGGCGGCTGGCTCGTGCTGATCTGGAACAGCCGCGACATGAACGACCCCAATGCAACGCGGGATCGAGGATCTGCTTGCGCCGCTTCGCGACCGCGTGCCGTATCAGCTTGGCGAAGAGTGGCGGAAGCCGCTCGAGTCGTCGCGTCTGTTCGGCGCGCCCGAAGAGGCGTGGTTTCGCATCGAGCAGCAGCTGACGACCGAGGGCGTGTGCGAGCGTGTCGCGTCGGGCTCGTTCGTTGCGGCGATGGGGCCTGCAGAGCGTGAGCAACTGCTCGAGCGGGTTCGGGCCCTGACCACCGGCAAGACTGAGCCGTTCGCGTTTCCGTACGTGACCGAGGTCTACGTCGCGGAACGCTCGAACGCCTCGACCTGAGCGCGGAACGAGTCCGGCACCGGCGTCGCGCGGCGTTCGTCGAGTGCGATGCAGACGAGCGTCGCCTTGGCGGTTGCCATGAGCGTGTCGTCGTCGACGCTGTAGGCGGCATGGTCGTACGTGATGCTGGTGGTGCCGATGCGTTCCACGCGCACGAAGATCTCGAGTAGATCGTCAAACCGCGCCGGTGCGTCGTACTGAACAGTCACCGCACGCATCGCGAGCTCGACACCGCGCAAGCCGAGGTGCCGGTGGTACTCGGTGCGCGCCAGGTCGAAGTACGGCATGTACCGGCCGTAGTAGACGACGCCCTGCGCGTCGGTGTCCGAGAAGGCCACGCGTGCGTACGCGGCGTACTTGTACGGAGCCTTGCGGTCGGTGAGGTGGCCCAGTTCGATCAAGGCAGTTCGTTCATTCGCGGATTACTCCCAGAACCTCATCGCGTTTCTCCTCCATCAGCTGCTCGGAGAGTGCCTCGAGGTTCAGACGGAGCAGGGGCTCCGTGTTCGAGGGTCGCACGTTGAAATGCCAGTCGTCCGCGTCGACCGAAAGCCCGTCGAGGTGCGTGACGCGTCCCTCCGGCCCGAACCGATCCTCGAGCTCCTTGAGCTTCGCCGGGACATCGGCGACCGGCGTGTTGATCTCGCCGGTGAGGAAGTGGCGCGATGCGAACGGCCTGATGATCTCGCTGAGCTTTCCGCGCTGCGACACGATTTCGCACATCAGCAGGAACGGCACGGTGCCCGTGTCGGCCTGCGAGAAGTCGCGGAAGTAATAGTGCGCCGACACCTCGCCGCCGAAGACGGCGTGATCCTCGCGCATCCGCGCCTTGATAAATGCGTGCCCCACACGGTTCACCAGAGGAACCCCGCCGGCATCCTTGATCGTCTCGGGCACCGCCCATGACGCGCGCACGTCGTAGATCACCTTGCCGCCCGGCTCCTTCGCCAGGATCGACTGTGCGAACAATGCGGTGATGAAGTCGCCGGCGACGAACTCGCCGTTGTCGTCGACGAAGAAGCACCGGTCGGCGTCTCCGTCGTACGCCACGCCGAAGTCGGCGCCCTCTTCGCGTGTCTTGCGGATGATGAACTCGCGGTTCTCGGGCAGCAGCGGATTCGGCTCGTGGTTCGGGAACGACCCGTCGGGCTCGAAGTAGCAGCGCACGACGTCGAGCATCGGCAGCCGGTCGAGCACGGGCGGCAGCATCGCGCCTGCCATGCCGTTCGCCGCGTCGATGACGATGCGCAGTGGCTTGAGGTTGCCGACGTCGATGAAAGAGAGCACCCGGTCGACGAACCCCGGCCAGATGTCCTCGGCGCGAATCGATCCGCGCGCGACCTCGCGCCAGGCGGCGGCGAGCGCACGATCGCGAACATCGAGCAGCCCCGACTCGCCGCCCACCGGCAGCGCGCCTTGCCGGACGATCTTCATGCCGGTGTACTGCTTCGGGTTGTGCGACGCGGTGACGGTGATGCCACCGTCGAGCGCCAGCTCACTCACAGCGAAATAGAGCATCTCGGTGCCGACCATGCCGATGTCGAGCACCTCCGCACCGGCGTCGGCCGCGCCCTCGCGCACCGCCTCGGCCATCGAAGCCGAGGAGAGACGCATGTCCCGGCCGACGGCTAGGCGCTTCACGTCGAACTGGTCGACATACGCGCGACCGACCGCGTACGCGCCCGCCTCGTCGAGCTCGCCCGGGTACACGCCGCGCACGTCGTACGCCTTGAACACGCTGGGGTTGAGCGTCACGCGCCGAGTATGCCTTTGATCGCCTCGGTGGACTCGACGTCGGGCGACTCCGAGATCACCGTCGCCGGACGCTCGAACTGCGCAAGCGCCTCCGCCACCCAGTCGGCGCGCAGCGTGCCGGCACCGTACGGCAGATGCTTTGTCTCGTTGCGGTTCGCGAACTGGATATCCGAGAAGTGGATGTGAAAGGGCGCGCCGTCCTCGAGCACGGCATCTGCCTTCGCGAGCGCTTCCACGAACGGCTCGAGGCTCGTGAACGCGCCGTCGGACGTTGCATGCATGTGCGCGAAGTCGATCACCGGGCGGACCCAGGGCAAGCGTGAGGAGATCTCGACGATGTCGTCCAGCGAACCGAGCTCGCGCACGCGCCCCATCACCTCGATGCCGAATGGCACGCCGCGCCCTTTGCCTTCGAGCCGCTCACGCAGCTCGCCGAGCTGCTCGACAACCGCGTCGATCGCGTCTTCGCGTGTGCGGCCGAGGAGGAAGCCGGGGTGGAAGACGACGGGTGCCGCGCCGGCTGCAGCCGCGATGCCGGCCGAGTGATCGAGCATCCCCACGGCCATGTTCAGCTTCTTGCCACGCTCGGCGTGACCCATGAACCCCGCGATCGGCGCGTGCACCGAGAGCGCGATGTCATTCAACCGGCAGAGCTCTCCGAATTCGGCCGCGAAGTCGTAGTCCATCCAGAATCGGCCTTCGAAGTCGATCTCGCACGCCGACAGTCCGCGGGCCAGCAACGCGTCCACAGCAGCTTGTGGCGATTCGCGCGAAGGCACGCGCGCCGGGCCGTAATGCAGTTTCCGGGGCACGTCGCGAGCGTAGTCGACGTGTCGTCCGACGCAGTTTTTACCCTTTTCGGCATGTCCCAGAGCCCTTCGCGGATCGACCTGCTCGAGCTGGATATCGACCTCCGGCTGTCCGACCTCTGGCGGGAAGCCGCCGGAATCAGCGAGTGGTCCCTCGACGTGGTCGCCGCGTTCATGCGGGCCGCATACGGCAAGGGGTACTGCGATGCGCTCACGGAAGAGAACCCCGGCAGCCTTTGTGCGGAACATGGCTACCGCGTCCCGGCGCGACAGCACCCCACGCACGCCGACGTTAACTGAGCGTTCGAACACCACGTCTAGACTGTGAGCGTGGCTGGCTCGACGCGTCGCCCCGCCCGCTTGATCATCGCTCTTGCCGTTGCGGCAGTGTTAGCGGTGTTCCTGATGTACACCGCGTTTGCCGGCGCATCGACGCCTGAGCTGCTGCCGAGCCAGTTGAAAGACACGACATCCGGGAAGCTGTCGCTTGTCGGCACCGTCGTCGGGCCGATCGTCGGCGACTCGCACTCCAACGCCGGCCTTCGCTTCCGGCTGAAGGACGTCAACAACAAGAGCAGGCTCATCTCGGTCGTGTACCGCGGCGCCGCGCCGCCGCCGCTCTTCGCGGTCGGTCGCAATGTCGTTGTCGGAGGCACGTACGCGACCGGTCGCATGCAAGGGTCGAGCATCCTCACGAAGTGCCCGTCGAAGTACACGGCGTCTCCGGCGAAAGCGTAAGTCGTGGCTGATCTCGGACGGGCAGCGCTCGTCGTCAGCCTCGGCCTGTCGCTATACGCGCTGCTCGCCGGCTCGTACGCGGCGCACTACGGTCGCCGGCGTCTCGCAACCTCTGCGCGTAACGCGCTTGTCGGCTGCTTTGCCACGACGCTTATCGGTGCCGGCGTGCTCGCGTCTGCGCTCGTGCGTCACGACTTCTCGTTCGTCTACGTCGCGAGCCACACGAACCGCACGCTGCCGACGATCTATGCGCTGACCGCCTTCTGGGGTGGCCAGGAAGGCTCGCTGCTGTTGTGGCTGCTCGTGCTCACGGGCTATGGCGCGCTGGCCGTGCTCTTGAACCGGCGGCTGCAGGATCTCATCGTCTGGGTCGTGCCGGTGATCGGCGGCATCGCAACGTTCTTCGCGTTTGTGCTCGTCGCTGTCGCCAGCCCGTTCGACACGCAGACGGCGCCTGTCGACGGCGCGGGCCTCACGCCGAGCCTGCAGAACCCGTACATGGTCGCTCACCCGCCGATGCTCTATCTCGGTTACGTCGGGCTATCGGTTCCGTTCGCGTTCGCAGCCGGTGCGATGCTCTCCGGCCGCACGGACGAGCGCTGGATCGTCGTCACGCGTCGCTGGACGCTCGCCGCCTGGATGTTCCTCGGCTTCGGCCAGATCCTCGGCGCGCACTGGGCGTACACCGAAGTGGGGTGGGGCGGCTACTACGCATGGGATCCCGTGGAGAATGCGGCGCTGATGCCGTGGCTCGCGGCAACGGCGTTCTTGCACTCGGTGATGATCCAGGAGCGTAAGGGCATGCTGAAAGTCTGGAACATGATCCTGGTGGCGCTGGCGTTCGAACTGTCCGTGTTCGGCACGTTCCTCACGCGAAGCGGTGTCGTCAATTCGATCCACTCGTTCGCGAAGAGCCCGATCGGCGGGTGGTTCCTTGCGTTCGTTGTCATCTCGTCCGTTTTCTCGATGGGGCTGATCCTGTGGCGGCTGCCGCTGCTGAAGGCGCGCACGAAACTCGAGTCGGCGCTGTCGCGCGAGGCGGCGTTCCTCTACAACAACCTGCTGCTCGTCGCGCTGTGCCTCACTGTGTTGTGGGGCGTGCTGTTCCCGATCGTCACGCAGCTGGTGAAGGGCGAGACGCGCACCATGGGCCGCCCGTACTACGACTTCTTCTTGCGCGCGTTTGGCCTACCGCTGCTGTTGCTGATGGGCATCGGCCCGCTGATTGCTTGGAGAAAAACGAGCGTGCGCTCGCTGGCAAAGACGTTGGTCTGGCCGGTCATTACCTCGCTGATCGCGGGCGTCGCGCTCGTCCTGCTCGGTGCCGGCTCGTCGTCGCCCGGCCTGATCGCGTACACGTTCTCGGCGTTCGTGCTCGGGACGATCGGACTGGAGCTTATTCGCGGCACGCGCGCGACCGGGTCGGTGTTCACGCTGGTCGCACGCAATCGGCGACGCTACGGCGGGTACATCGTCCACGCAGCCGTCGTGCTGCTCGCGATCGGCATTGCCGGCTCGAGTGCTTACGGCACGAACCGCGAAGTGAAACTGCGTCCTGGGCAGTCCGCGTCTCTGGCGGGCTACACGCTCACATACACGGGCACCGAGCCGATCAGAAACGACCCGAATCGCACCGGCGAGTACGCCGTGCTGAACGTGAGCGGGCACTGGCACGGGACGATGCGCAGCGGCTCGGTCACGTACACCGGGTTCCAGGAGACCGACCGCGACGTCGGCATCAAGACCGACTGGCTGCGCGCGCAGGATCTGTACGTGATCGCCGATTTCCAGAACGGCTCGAACGTCGTCTTCTTCAACGTGCTCGTGAAACCGCTCGTCAACCTGATCTGGGTCGGCGGAATCATCTTCGTGCTCGGCTCGCTCGTCGCGCTCTGGCCCGATGCGCGTGAGCAGCGTCGGCTCGCCACCCGTTTCGCGCCGGCGCACGCGTGACGATCGCGCTCGGTGTGATCCTGGCGGTCCTCGCCGTCCTGTTCGTCGCGCTGCCGTATCTGCGCGATCCCGCGCCGGCCGACGACCGCCTCGCGACGCCAACCGGCGCGGAGCTGAAATTGGCCGAGCTGGCGGAGGAGCGAGACCGGTCGCTCGCGGCGCTGAAGGACCTCGAGTTCGACCACCGCACCGGCAAGATCGGTGACGGCGACTACAGGGAGCTCGTTGCGCCGCTGCGGCAAGCGGCGGCAGCGGCGCTCAGAGCACTTGATTCAGCTTTACCAGCGATACCAGCGCGCTCCCTCGGCGCCTCGCAAGAAGAACCCGATCAGCCACAACAGCGCGGCGACGATAGCCACCCAGATCAGGAACTTCACCACGGCGAAGCCGAGGACGAACAGCACGATCACGATCAATAGGACCAGCACGAATGCACTCATGGGGGATTAACGCGGAACCCCCTGAATCAGTTGCGCACGAGCCTCAGTTGCGTACGAGACGGAGGTCGGGCAGGTTCCGCCAGCGCTCGTCCAGGTCGAACCCATAACCGACGAAGAATTCGTCGGGGATCGTGAAGCCGACGTACCGCACGGGCTCGTCCTCGACCAGCCGGCGGTATGGGCGATCGAAGAGGGTCACCGCCGACAATGAGGCGGGGTTTCGCGGAGCGAGCGTGCGCGACAGGTAGTTCATCGTGAGCCCCGTGTCGACGACTTCGTCGACGAGCAGTACGTGGCGGTTCTCCAGTTCAATCGTGACGTCCTTCAGAAAGCGGATGCCTTCGCCGACGTCGTCATTGCCGTATCCGGCCAGTTCGACGAAGTCGATGGCATGGTGAATCGGCATTGCGAGCGAGAGGTCGCAGATGAACGGAACGCACGCTTTCAGCGAGCCAATCAGGATCGGCTCGCGGCCTTCGTAGTCGGCCGCGATCTCGGAGCCCAGCTGAGTAACCCGCGCCGCCAGTTCGTCGGCGTCGAGGAAGACCTCGCCGATTCGCTCGTCGAGCAGGCTCAGGATGCCTTCCGCAGGCCGTACCGGGCGGCGAGGCGCTCGAAGTCGCGCTCGTAGAACAGCTTCACGCGCACTTCGGGGTACAGCTTGCGCAGCTTGCGCAGTTTGCGGTTCTTTCGGGTGACGAGAGCCTGCTTCATCACCGTCACCTCGAGATAGAGATCCTGCTCAGGGAGATAGAAGTCGGGCGAAAACGCCTCGACGATGCGGCCGTCGTCGTCTCTTTCGAGGACGAAGGTTCGCGGCTCGTACTGCCACGGCACGCCGTACCAGTCGAGGATCTTCGCGTACTCGAGCTCGGCTGGGTTGGCGAAACGTGGCGGCTCCGAACCACAATATGCCTGGAAATCCGGTGTTTCCGCCAGCACCTCGGCCAGATTATCAGTGGCCTCGGATGCCGTAGACTCGGTCGCGTGGGGTCGCTGACGATCGCGCATCTGTCGGATCTCCATTGTGGTGAGCCGCATTTCGTGCCGGACTTGCTCACTCGAGCGATTGCCGAGATCAACGAATTGAAACCCGATGTGGTCGTTTGCTCCGGGGATCTCACGACGTTCGGCTTCAAAGAGGAGTACGCAGAGGCGCGGCGCTATCTCGACGGGATCGAGTGCGACTCGCTCGTCGTCGTTCCCGGCAATCACGACTCGCGCAATGTCGGGTACGTGCATTTTGAAGAGCTGTTCGGCGAGCGCAACTCGGTGCTGCGGAAGAAAGGCATCACCGTTGTCGCTGTCGACTCCACCGAGCCTGATCTCGACCACGGTCAGATCGGCCGCGGACGGTACGGCTGGATCGAAGAGCAGTTCGCGGCGGGCCGCGACGACCTGCGCGTCTTCGTGCTGCACCATCACCTGCTGCCGATTCCGGGAACCGGTCGCGAGCGGAACGTGGTCTACGACGCCGGTGATGCGATCGAGTGCCTGCAGCGTGCCGGCGCTCATCTCGTCCTCTCGGGTCACAAGCACGTGCCGTACGCGTGGAAGCTCGAGAACCTGTTCGTGATCAACACCGGCACTGTGTCTACGCTTCGCCTGCGTGGAAACACGCGCCCCTGTTACAACGTCGTCGAGTTGACGGGGACGCGCGCGGTTGTCTCGCGCCGATATCCGTCCCACGGGCAGGAGCGGATCATCCAGTTCGACATCGCGACCGGCGAGTACGAGAAATTCACCGGCGACATCGAGCGCGAGGTCAGCGCACGCCGTTGAGAGCCACGTGCCGTTGAAGGCCATCGCGCTGGTGGACGGCGAGCACTATGCGCCCGTCGTGCGCGACGCGCTGGCGGCGTTGCCGTACGAGTGGGTAGGCGCGATCTTCGTCGGGGGCACGGAGAAGCTGCGGCCGGGCGCCGACTACGGCGTGGCGCTGGTTGATGACTTTGGCGGCGCCGAGCTGGTCGTCGACCTGAGCGACGAGCCGGTGCTCGGTCCGACCGAGCGGTTTCGCTGGATCTCGCGTGCGCTGGCTGCGGGGCTCCCGTACGTCGGCTCCGACTTTCGCTTCGACCCGCCGCAGTTCGAGCCGTTCGAGTTGCCGTCCCTGGCGGTCGCCGGCACCGGCAAGCGCGTGGGGAAGACGGCGGTCGCCGTGCATGCGGCACGTCTGCTGGCGCGAGACAGGTCGGTCGTTGCGGTCGCGATGGGCCGGGGCGGGCCTGCCGAGCCCGAACTTGTCGAGACGCCGCCGACGGTCGACGACCTGCTCGCGCTGTCGCGCGCCGGCCGCCACGCAGCGTCCGATCATCTTGAGCTCGCGGCCTTTGCGGGTGTGCCGGCGATCGGCTGCCGTCGCGCGGGCGGTGGGCTCGCCGGTTCCGTGTTCGTGTCGAACGTCGGCGAGGGTGCACGGCTCGCCGCGTCATTGGAGCCGGACATCGTTGTGTTCGACGGCTCCGGTGCCGCACTGCCGCCGGTCGAGACGTCGGCGCGCCTGCTCGTCACCAACTCAGCCGACGTCGCGCTCGCGTATCTCAACCTGTACAGGCTGCTCGTTTCCGACGCGGTGGTGTTGATGCACGCCCCGCCCGAGGATGCTCTCCGCCTGCGCGAAGTGGTCGACATCCCGGTCGTGCGCTGCGAGCTCCGCCTGCAACCGACCGCCCCGACCGACGGCACCGTGGCTGTGTTCACAGGGAGCACGCTTGGCGATCGAGCTGCTCTCAAGCAAACGCTGGAAGCCACCGAGGCCGACACGTATGTCGTCGAGCTGAAGGCGGCAGCGATCGACGTGGTCGCCGAGCATGCGGTCGCGCATGGGAAGCGCGTCGTGCTCGCGTCGAACGAGGTTGTTTCCGTCGAGGGCGACCTTGACGCGACGATTCTCTCGCTGGTGCCGGCGAAGGTGGCGGTGTGAGCGAGCCGCGGCACGCGCAGCCGCTGCCGCTTGGCGACGACGGGCTGCCGTACTCGAAGGGTCTGATGGCGCGTGCGCTCATCGCCGTCGGCGTTGCGGCCGACCGCGCGTACGAGCTCGCGCGGCGCATCGAGCTCGACTTGGCAGAGCGCGGCGCGCCAGCCGCCGATGAGGAGCACCTCGAATCACTCGCTCGCGAAACGCTCGGCGAGGACGAAGGCGCGTGGGCTGTCGACCGGCTGCGTCGCTTGCGCCGGTTGCAGTCACTCGACGTGCCGTTGATCGTGCTGATCGGTGGCGCGACCGGAACCGGGAAATCGACCGTCGCAGCCGAGGTTGCGTACCGGCTCGGCATCACACGCCTCACCTCCACCGACTTCATCCGCCAGACGATGCGCGCGTTCTTCTCCAGCGAATTCATGCCGGCGATTCACACGTCGAGCTTCGAGGCAGGCACTGCCGTCGAGCCGGACGCGACGGGTGACCCGACGATCGTCGGCTTTCTCGAGCAGTCGCGGCAGGTGTGTGTGGGCGTCGACGCCGCAATTCGCCGCGCGCTCACCGAAGGCTGGTCGATGGTGCTCGAAGGGGTGCATTTGGTGCCCGGTTACATCCCGGCTGCGCTCGAGGGTGCGGTCATCGTCCACGCGGTGATGAGCATCGGGGACGAGGACGTTCACCGGGTGCACTTCCACGTCCGCGACTCGGCCACCGGCGGTCTCCGCCCGATGGACAAGTACCTCGACCGGCTCGGCGATATCCGCCGGATCCAGACCCTGCTGGTGTCCCGGGCCTTTCGCGAAGGTGTGCCCGTAGTCGAGAATGCGAATGTGGAGCGCGCAATCGACGAGGTCGTGACCCTGGTGCTGGACGCCGCCGCGTGAGCGAGCCCGGCCGCTCCTGCAACTGCGAAGCGTTTGCGCGGGTCACCGAGGCCGCTGCGCTGGGCGCCGCGCGCTGGCTCGGCCGCGCCGATCAGGACGCGGCGCAAGAGGCGGCGTTCGGTGCCGCGCGCTCAGCGCTCGAGAGCCTGCCGGTCGATGGTCATATCGTGCTGGGCGGCCCAGTCGGCGGCGAGGAGCTCGCGCCCGGTACCAGCATCGGCATGGGCGGCGAAGCGTTCGATCTCGCCGTCGACCCGCTCGAGGGACGCGCCGTCGTCGCGCGCGGCGGAACGAACGCGATCTCGATGATCGCGGCGTCACCGCGCGGGACGATGCCCTCGCTGCCCGATATGTACATGCGTAAGCTCGCGGTCGGACCGACCGCGCGCGGCCGCATCTCGATCAACGATCCGATCGGCGACAACGTGCACCGCATTGCCGAAGCGTTCGGCCGGCAGTCGGGCGACATCACCGCGATCGTGCTCGACCGGCCGCGCCATCACGATCTCGTGGAGGAGATCCGCTCGGCCGGCGCGCGCATCAAGCTGATTCAGGACGGCGATGTGATCGCGTCGATCAGTGCGGCCGTTCGCGGCACGAACGACCACCTCGCCGTGGGCATCGGCGGCACCCGGCAGGCGGTGCTCGCCGCGGCTGCCTTGCGCTGCCTCGGCGGCGAACTGCAGGCACAACTCTGGCCGACGCGCCGCGCGGAGATCGAGAACGCGCACGAGCACGGCATCGAGGACATCGAGCGCGTCTTCACGATCGACGACCTCGCGCCGCACGACGTGATCGTCGCGGCGACCGGAGTCTCGAACGGCGACCTGCTCACGGGCGTCCGCTACTTCGCCGACTCGGCGCGGACCCATTCGATCGTCATGTGCACCCGCTGCAACTGGGTGCGGTTCGTCGACGGGATCCACTTCTTCGCGCACGAGCGGCGCGAGGAAGTCCGCCTGAGCTAACCTCGACGCATGCCAACCAAGGAAGAGGTCGTCGAGGCGCTGCGACAGGTCGAAGATCCCGAGCTCGGAATGGACATCGTCGAGCTGGGGCTGTACTACGACGCCGAGATCGAGGGAGCGGACGTCAAAGTGACGTACTCGCTCACCTCGATGGGCTGCCCCGCGGGGGCGATGATCCAGGAGGACATCGACCGCGCGATCAGCGAGATTCCCGGCGTGGGGAACGTCAGCAGTGAGCTGACGTTCGATCCACCATGGACGCCCGACCGCATGTCGGACGACGCCAAGTTCATCTTGGGATTTGGGTAAAGCGGGCTTCGGCTAGCGCTTAATAGCCGTATCCGCCGCCGCTGGTCGTGGTGGGTGTCGTGGTCGTGGTCGGCGTCGTCGTCGTTGTCCCGCCGCCCGTCGCTGCGAGCTTGGCGGTGAACGCTGCGTGCCAGGTGCCGACGTCCTTCAGGCCTTCGCCGTTCGCCTGGCCGGCAGCTTTGTCACCGGAGAACGCGTACAGCAGGTGGCCGTGGAACGTGACCTGGCGCTTGTGGTTGTCGGTGCGCGTAACCGTGCCGAGCGCAACAGCACCAGTCGGCTTCGCGGTGCCCGGGAGATACAGCGGCGGCCAGAAGCTCAGGCACTTGGTCTTGCAGACGAGATGCGTCTTCGTCTCGTTGCTCAGCCAGTAGAGCGTGCGACCCTTGGTGTTGACGACGATGACCTTGCCGAGCGTCGTGTTCTTCGCCGTCGTGACGACATGCTTCGTGGGCGTGGAACCGGCGGCTGCTGCGGCGATGACGCCCGCCACGAGCAGGGCGGTAGCGATGGTGATGCTTTTCCGTGTCATGTCAGTTCCTACCCGCGACCCGCGCAATTGGATTTACTCGGGGATTCGGAGAACGATCTTTCCGAGCTGCTCGCCTGCTTCGAGCCGCTCATGAGCGGCTCGGGCTTCTGGCAGCGGGAACACCTCGTCCACGGTGGGCTTTGCCTTGCCTGCGGCGATCAGGTTGTACGCGCCGAGGAAATCGTCCGGGGTGCCCATGGTGGAGCCGAGGATGCTCAGCTGCTTCCACCAGACGCGATGCAGCGCAGCCGGCGGATTCGGGCCGGTGGTCGCGCCGCAGACGACGATCCGCCCCTCAGGACGCGCGGCATCGAGCGTGCGCTTCCACGTCGCCTCGCCGACGTCATCGACGACGACGTGCGCGCCGCCGCCGGTGACCTCCTTCACCGTCGCAACCACATCGCCGCTCTCATGGTTCACCGTTGCGTCGGCGCCGAGCTCTCGTGCGCGCGCGAGCTTCTCGTCGCTCGACGACGTGACGACGACGTGGGCGCTGAGTGCTTTCGCAATCGAGAGCGCGGCGGTTGCGACACCGCCGCCGATGCCCCAGATCAGCACCCATTCGCCGGACTGCAAATGCGCGCGTGAGACGAGCATGCGATAGGCCGTCTCGAACACGAGCGGGAACGCCGCCGCCTCCTCGAACGACAGGTCGTCCGGAATCGGATGAAGGTACGCACGCGGCACGGCGATCAACTCGGCGTGCGTGCCGTCGCGCGTCTCGCCGACGATGTGCATCGCTCCGTCCTCGATGATCCCGGGATTGATGACGACGCGCTCGTCGGTGCCGGCAATCACACCCGCGCCGTCGGCGCCGAGGATCCTCGGTTTGGGCACCGACGGCAGTCCCTTGCGGATCCAGACGTCGAGATGGTTGAGGCTCGCGGCGCGCAGCTCGACGAGCGCTTCGCCCTCGCGCGGCACCGGATCCGGCGCATCCTCGTAGCGCAGAACCTCGGGTCCCCCGTCCTCATGGATCCGGATGGCCTTCATCGGGAACAATCCTTGCATGAGGACGGCAGAAGTTCTGCGTCTAGGGGAGGAGCTCGGGCTCGACGCCGTGGGGGTGACGCGCGCCGTGGCCTATACCGAGACCGAGCGCCACATTCGTGAACGGCGCGAGCGCGGCCTCTTCGCGGACATGCGGTTCACGATGGCGCAGCCCGAGACGTCGTGTCATCCCGAGACGTTGCTCGACGGAGTATCCGAAACCCATGCGCGCACTGTTGTGTCGGCGGCGCTCTGTTACTGGGAGCCAGAGGGGCCGCTGCAAGCAGGCGAGGGCAGGCTCGCGCGCTACTCGTGGCAGGACAACTACGCGCTGCTTCGCGACAAGCTTGACGCACTCGGCCGCGCTCTTGGCGGTGAGTATCGGGTGCTCGTTGATGCGAACCAGCACGTCGACCGCGAGGCTGCGGCGCGAAGCGGCGTCGGTTTCTACGGGAAGAACACGATGCTGATCACGCGCCGTCACGGCTCGTGGGTCGTGCTCGGCACTGTTATTTCGGATCAGGATCTCGAGAGCACCGAGCCACTCGAGGCCGACTGCGGTGAGTGCCGCTTGTGCATCGACGCGTGCCCCACGGGTGCGCTCGACGAGCCGGGAACGCTCGACGCCACGAAGTGTCTGTCCTATTGGACTCAGGCGCCGCAGGAGATCCCCGCCGAGTTTCGTCCACATCTGGGGCGGCAGGTCTACGGCTGCGACATTTGCCAGGACGTGTGCCCGTGGAACCGCGGCGTCGAGAAGCGCCGCGCCGGGCTCGCCCCAAGCACTGCGGGTCACGTCGACCTGCGAACGTGGCTCGAGCAGGACGGCGACGAACTCGTCGCCGCGTACGACCGGTTGTACGTGCCGAGAAACGACGCGCACTGGCTCCGTCGCAACGCACGCGTCGCGCTCGAAAACGAGGCGGCCGCGTGATCCTCAAGACCGTGTTTCCCAAGACTAAGCCGATCGAATGGTGGATCGCGTGCGTCCGCGTCGCGGCAGTGCCGTTGATGCTGCTGCAGGTCGCGCTGACGAACCACTATCCGCCGGGCGACAAGACGTATGCGTGGATCCTGCTCGCGGTGTTCGCGGTGGGCAGCGCCGCGCTGATTGCCGTCGTCCCGTCCGCCGATTCGCGCACGTTCGGCTGGATAGCGATGGGCTTCGACTTCGTCGTCGTCTCCGGCTACGTGATCCTGTTCGCGTTCGACTCGGGCGTTGCGGCGCGGCAGCTGCTCTACCTGCTCGTGGTCGAAGGAGCCGTTCGCCTTGGGATGATCGGCGGCCTCGGCATCGCGCTCGCGACCTTGCCGATTGCGTATCTCGCGGAGTGGCATCGCAGCGACGTGCTCGACTCGAAGGTCAGGACCGGCGTCGTCGCGTTCCAGATCGTCGCCGAACTGGTGATGGCGGTGCTCGTCGGCTGGATCGTGACGCGCCTCGGTGAGGAACGGATGCTTGCCGACCGGCGCGCCGTTGAGGCGGAGGGCTTGCGAGACCAGCTCGGCCGGAGGGCGGACCTGCTCGACGCGGCGAACCGCTGCGCACGCGCGCTCAGCTCGTCGCTCGACCTCGAAGAGGCATTCGGCGAATTCATCCGACAGCTGCGCGGGCTGGTGCCGTTCGACCGGATGGCCATCGTCCTCGTTGAAGACGGCACGTCGCGCGTGATCGCGACGGCAGGAACCGCTGCCGACGAGATCGGCCCGCCGGGGTCAACGGCACCGCTCGAGCACAACCTGCTCGCCGACCTGGTCGAGAGTGGACAGACGATCTACCGCCGCAACATGGTTCCACCGCTGTACGACGAGGAGACGTGGCTCGTTGACCAGATCGGCATCCGCACTCGCGTCGCCGCGCCGCTGCTGATCGGCGCGCGCGTGATTGGCCTGATCTCCGTCGGACGGGCGCAGCCGGACTCGTTTGAGGAGCACGAGATCGAGCTCGTCTCGCTGCTGGGCAGGCTCGCTGCATCAGCCGTGCAGAACATCCGCGCGTACGACAGCGAGCGGCGAACCGTCGAAGAGCTGCGACGGCTGTCAGCGCTGCGCGCCGACTTCGTCTCGCTCGTGTCGCACGAGCTGCGCAGCCCGATGGCGGCCGTGATCGGTGCAGCGAGGACGCTCGAGCAGCGCTGGCGTGAGCTGTCGGCGACGCAGCGTGAGGCGTTTCTCGCGTTGATCGGCGACGAGACCACGCGCCTGGCCGCGCTGATCGGCGACGTTCTCGACACGTCACGCATCGATGCGGGGACGTTCACATACCGCTTTGGGGAGGTCGACCTGGTTGAGCTCGTCAGCGACGCGGTGTCGACGGCATTGGTTGGCCAGGACGAAGTGCCGATCACGGTCGATGCGGCGATCCGCGTGCCACGGGTGCGCGGCGACGCAGATCGCATTCGCCAGGTCGTCGCCAACCTGATCGACAACGCGGTGAAGTACTCGCCCGCCGGCGTGCCTGTCGACGTCCGGGTAGGCACGAGCACGAACGGCGTGACGGTCGCAGTGGCCGACCGCGGCCCCGGCATTGCGAATGAGGATCAGCGGTTGATCTTCGAGAAGTTCGGTCGCGTAGCGAGCGGGAGCTCGAAGCCGGGTACGGGGCTCGGCCTCTTCATCGCGCGGTCGATCGCGGAGGCGCACGGCGGAACGGTCGATGTGTCCTCGACGCTCGGCCGCGGCGCGGTCTTCACGCTGAAGCTGCCGTTGGTTTAGGGGATATCGCTAGGCGCGCGTGCGCAGGGGCCGCAGCTCGGCGGCCAGCTCGCGTGCACGGTGTGCGACGCGTGCACGCAGCTCCGGCGGGTCGAGCACGATCGCCTCGCCGCGGTACGACACGACTTCGCCGACGAGCCAGTCGGCGCTGCCAACGGCCTTGTCGACGATCGCGGCGCCGTCGACGAGCGCGCGTGCGCCCTTCTCGACCTCCCAGCGTGCGATTGCGGGCGAGTACCAGATGCGCGCTGTGGTCGCGCCGCGCAGCCGGTTCGGATCGAAGTTCTCGCGCGGGACGAACGTCTTGCGCAGCGGCTTCGCCTTGCGCATGCGGTCGAGGCGGTACGAGCGTGCCTGGTCGCGATCGACGTCCCAGCCATGCACGTACCAATGCGGGAGGTTGCGTTCGATCGAGTACGGCTCGATAGTGCGCGTGCTCACCTCCTGCTCCTCGGGCTTGAGGTATTCGATCTCAACGAGCTGGTGCTCGTCGATCGCACGCGTGAGCGAACCGACGAGATCTTCCTCGTCGCCAATGTGCGGCTCAGGCGTCTGCGACAGCTCGAACTGGCCGAACGTCTCCTCGAGCTTGCGCCGCACGTTTGCGAGCGTGTCGTGCGCGCCGGCGGAAACCATAGGTCCGACGAACTCGAGCGCAAGCCGAATCGCGCGCGCCTCGAGCGGCGTCAGCCGCGGCGGCCGGCGGAATGTGTCGCCGAACAGCTCCTTGTCGACGTGGACTTCGCCGTCGTGCAGTTCTGCGTACACGGCGTAGCAACCGCCGCCAAAGTTGACGAGGTTGAGCAAGGCGAGGTGTTCTTCGAGCTGATCGGCGGGAATCGAGAAGCGGGTGACGAGCTCGTGCGCTTGGATCGTTGCTTCGCGCTCGTCGCCGCACGCAGCGAGCAGATACGCAAGCAGCGCCTGCAGGACTCCGAAGCGCTCAGGCGCCACGGGCCCGGTCGTGCGCTCGGGGACTCCGTCGCTCTCCACCCGCGGCACCTCGGCCGCCGGCGTCGGCGGCGCGCCCTCGTGCACATGGCGCGCAGCGCGCGCTCCTTCGACGACGAGGCGGCGAAGCTCGCCCGGCTCGAGGGGATGCGCGCGTCCGTCCTGGCGGAGGATCCAGCGCGCGAGGAGCGGGAGGGATGCGTATGACGTCTCGAAGACGTCACCGTCGATGCGGTTGCGATCGGTACCGCCGTAGGCGCGCTCGATCCACCAAGCCGTGTCGGGCGCGACCTCGACCTTCGCTTCGCCGAGGACGTCGCCGAACTGCCACTCGGTGCGGCCGCGGTAGAGCTCGATATCGAACTCGGGCGGCAGACGGAAGTCGCGCTCGCGGCGCGTCGCAAAGCGAATATCGGAGCGAATGCGCGACACGCGGAACGTGCGGATGTCGCCGCGGTCGAGATCGTTGCCGATCACGTACCACGAGCCGTTCTCAGGGAGCAGCGCGTACGGGTTGAGCGTGCGCTCCTCTTCCTGGTCGCGGTAGATCGACCAGTACCGGAACTTCACGGTGCGCTGCTTGGAGATCGCGCCCTCGAGCTTCCCGAGCCGTCCCTGGATCTCCGGCGAGTAGTCGGGATCGCGCACCTCGACTTGCGCCGCGGTGGTGGTGGGCTGCGCCGCGAGGCTGCCGGCCGAGCGGCCGAGCGTCAGGTTCTGCAGCGCGAGCCGCAGCGGCTCTGCGTATGCGAAGCGCCCTTCGAGCAGGTAGAAGCACGTCTGCAGCGCCGCCAGCTCCTCGTCGTTGAGCTCGAGCTCCGGCAAGAAATAGCGTTCGCTCCGCAGCGTGTACAGCTCTTCGCCGGTGAACTCGTCACGTTGGCTGTCCAACGGAACGCCGAGCGACACGAGCTCTGCGCGATCGCTGTAGAAGCGGCGCGCAAACGCCTCGTCGCTCATCTCCTGATAGCCCTCGACGTTCGACTTGATGTCGCGCGCCGTCAACGGACGCCGCTCCGCCATCAGGAACGCAACGAGCGAGAGCTGACGAATCAGCTTGTCTGTGTCGTGGCTCACCCCGCGGATGAGCCTACAACAGTGGAACTAGGCAGCGACTTTGCGCTCGAGATGTTGGTGCGACGGGCAGTACTCGCGATCCGGGAGCGGCGTGCGCTGGCACGGCTTGCCCTTTCGCGTCGTCGCGCGGCAGCGTGCAACGCCGCCGTCGAATGCGCCGGCCTCAACTTGCTCCTCGACGAACGTCACCGCAGCTCCGACTCCCTGCGACACCGCCCACGCGACCTGTGCCTGCACGGTGATCGGGAAGAAATGACGGATTTCCTGGAAGAGGGCCCGATCCGGCTTGGCAAAGTAATGCGGATCGGCCGCGAGACGCTCCATCGTTCCCTCACACGCCGCCAGCAGGTCACGCCGGTACTCGAGCTGCGTCTCCGAGTCGACGTAGGGGTCGATCAGATCCTTGATCGAGCGATAGATCGCTCGCGAGTACTGATACATGCAGTTCTGAATGTGCAGGATCTGCTCGTCCACTGGGTGCCTAACTTCGGTGTGTTCCAACGTAGCCGTGATCAGTATTAAGCGGCGGTAAAACCTCGGTCATCGCAGCGGTGGACCGACTCTACACGGCACCCCTGCTTGTCACAAGCGTTGCCCTCGACGACAACGACTGTCGTCGTGTCAACTGACTCAGTACCCAGGCAAGGTCAGCCGGAAACGAGCCGGGTATACGCCGCGCCGAACCCCGCTCCGTGGGCTGCACCAACCGCATTGGCTGCATCGCTTTCCGATGCATAGACGCCGCTGAAGACGACGAAATATCCCGGCTGCAGGCTCGCCCAGTCGCTCGAGTCGAGCACGCCCACCTGCGGCAGCTTCGCCTTGCGTGCCTGAGCGGCCGCCGCATCCGCTACCGATTCACCAGTGCTGCCTTGGAATGGGCCGTGGGGGTACGACCCGAGCACCACCGTCCAGCCTGTGCGACCGGCCGGCCAGGTGCCGGCGGCGGGCCGTGTTCCCGACAATCGTGCCTTTTGCGAGGGTGCGGCGGGTGGGGAGTGGATGGCGGTAATCACGCGCGGCCGTTGGCTACTGCGGTGATGCGCGACCGAGACGGCGACCGCGGCTCCCGCCGCCGCAAACAACAGCAACAGCAGCGGCAGCCACATCCAGTCGCCCGGATACCAACCGAAGCGGCGGATCCAGCGGCGGCGAAGCGAAGGAACGCGGCCGGATGTGTCCGGCAGAGGCCGACCGCACTCGAGGCAGTACCTGTGGTCGAGCTCTCGTGCCGCGTTGCAATGAGGGCATGCGTGGTCGACGGTGCGGATCGCGCGATCGCGTTCTCGCGTCGTGCTCACGGCTTGACGATCACGGTCGCTTCGCCGTCCGCGGTGCCGTCAGGCGCACCGACCGGGCGGCCGCAGTTCGGGCAGAACTGAGCACCACGGATGCGCGGCGCGCCGCATTCGCACCGCTGCACGCCTTGTCGTACATGGAGGAGCTCTTCGATCTCGGCCAAACGCGCATCGATGCCGACGACGACTGCGCACCGGTCTGCGAGCAGGTCGTCGCGAAATCCGCCGCGCCGGTATTGCTCGACCACCAAGCCTCCGATGTGCGCGACTGCGTCTGCGCGCGCCTTCAGCAGTGCGCGTCGCTCGCGCCGCAGCACCCCTGCGTGCGGCCGCCGCGAACGCATCAGAGGTTGAGCACGACGAGACGCTCTTCGGTCATCTCGTGGATTGCCCAGGCCGGGCCTTCGCGCGTGTTGCCCGACGCCTTTACGCCGCCGTACGGCATCTGATCGGCGCGGAACGTCGGTGCTTCGTTGATCAGGACGCCGCCGAACTCGAGCCGCTGCGCGGCCGTGAGCGCAGACTGGATGTCGCGCGTGAAGATCGCGGCCTGCAGGCCATATCGCGTCGCGTTCGCGCCGTCGATTGCTTCGTCCAGAGATGCAACCTTCGTGAGTGTCACGACCGGGCCAAAGATCTCGTCGCACTGCACCTTGTCGTCGCTCGCGGGTTGAGCGATCACGGTCGGCCGGATGACACCTTCGGGCGTCGTGTCGCCACCGGTGAGCACCTCGCCGCGCGACTCGCGCACCCATTCGAGGATGCGATCGCGTTCGTCCTCGCTGATCACGGGGCCGACGTCGGTGTCCTCGTCCGCGGGATCGCCGACCTTCAATGCCTCGACGCGCGGGATGAAGTCCGCAACGAACGAGGCCCAGATGCTGTCGGCGACGAAAATCCGTTGCACGGAAATACAGCTTTGCCCGGCGAAGGAGAATGCATTCGCGGCGAGCTTCGCAGCAGCCTCGGGCGGCGCATCGGCGCAGACGATCGCGGGCGTCGCGTTGCCGAGTTCGAGCTTCACGCGCTTCCGATGCGCGCGCTCTGCGAGCTTCCAGCCGACGCCACCGGAGCCAGTGAACGTGATCAGCTTCACGCGCTCGTCCTCCACCAACACGTCGCCGATCTCGGCTGCCGAGCCCGCGACGACCGACAGCCAATCTTTCGGTAGCCCGGCTTCGTATTCGAGCTCCGCGAGGAACTGCGCCGAGAGCGGCGTCGTTGACGCGGGCTTGAGCACCACGGGACAGCCGGCCGCGAGCGCCGGCGCGATCTTGTGCGCGACGAGATTGAGGGGGAAGTTGAACGGCGAGATCGCGCCAACAACGCCGATTGGAAAACGGAGCGTGAAGGCGAGCTTGCCCGCGCCCGCTTGCGATGCATCCATCGGCACCATTTCGCCCGCAAGCTTGCGCGCCTCGACGGCGGCAAACGTGTACGTCGACGACGCGCGTTGCGCCTCCACACGGGCTGCCTTCATGGGCTTGCCCGCCTCGGAGCAGATGATCCGCGCAGCCTCGTCGGCGTGCTCGGCAAGCAGCGCCGAGACGCGGTCGAGAATCCGCGCGCGCTCGTACGCGGGGAGTGGCTCTCTCAGCACCGCCGCAGCTGCGTCGACGGCGCGCTGAGCCTCCTCGCGGCCGCCCTTCGGGACGCTGCCGACGACCTTTCCGGAGAAGGGAGAGTGGACTTCGAGAGTGGCAACGGCGGCCATGGTCGAACTCTAATGAGAGACTTCCGGCATGTCGCGGCGCATCCTGATCCCGGCGCTTTGGTGTGCCGCGTCTCTCGGCATTGCCTTCTCGTTCGGTGTTCCCACGTCGCACGACCTCGTGTTCGTGTGGGTGGCCTCCGGGCTTGCCGCCTTCTCAGTCACCGACCTGCGACGCCGGATCCCGGGTTTCGTCACCGACTGGCTGCCGTTCATGGCGATCCTCTTCGTCTACGACAAGCTGCGCGGCATCGCCGACGGGCTGCTCTTCCCGACGCACACATACCCGCAGATCCATATCGAGAGTCTGTTATTTGGAAAGCCCATTCCAACTGTTTGGCTGCAACACCACCTCTGGCACGGCGGCGCCCACCTCCACTGGTGGGACTACGCGGTGTGGTTCGTCTACCTCACGCACTTCTTCGCGACGCTCGTGGTCGCCGGCGTGTTGTGGCTGAAGTTCCACGACCGGTTCGCACGCTTCGCGTCGATGGTGTGCGTGCTCGCGCTCGCTGGCTTCACGACCTACGTGCTCTACCCGGCCGTGCCGCCGTGGCTCGCGGCGCAGGATGGGCACATCGGCGAGGCGAATCGCATCGTCGCCGTCGTGTGGCCGAAGGTGCCGCTCGCGCACTACGGCTCGCTCTTCGAGAAAGGGCAGACCTACGCGAACAACGTCGCCGCGATGCCGTCGCTACACGGCGCATACGCGCTCTTGATCGCGCTCTACCTGTGGCGCATGGTTCCCCGGTGGTGGCGGCCACTGCTTGCGCTCTATCCGGTGGCAATGGGATTCGCGCTCGTCTACACCGGTGAGCACTACGCCGTCGACGTGATCGCGGGCTGGATCTACGCGACCGTCACGTTCGTCGCGGTGAACCGCTTCTTCGCGTGGCGCGACGCGCGCGTTCCGGTTTACGAGCCGGCGTACGTGGACTGATGAACGTCCGGCCGCTGCATTTCTGCGATCTCACCGTGGAGGGAGAGCTCTGGCCCGTGTTCGGCTGGGCGATCGAGACACTCGACGGGACGATCGTCGTCGACACCGGCGTGCTCGAGTCAACGCCTGAGATCGACGACTTCGAGCCGATGCTCATCCACGAGTGGCCCGAGCTCGACAATGTCGTCGCGGTCATCAACACGCATTTGCACTTCGACCATTGCGGCTGCAATCGCCGCTTTGCAGGCACGCCAACGTACGTGCAGCGCGCGGAACTGGAAGCTGCGGTTGCACCCGACTACCTGGAGGAGTGGGTGCGCTTCCCCGGCGAGTCGTATGTCGAGCTCGACGGTGACGCAGAAGTCATGTCCGGCGTCTCCGTGCTTTTCACACCTGGCCACTCGGTCGGTCACCAGGCAGTTGTGGTGGAGACGAACGACGGTCTTGTCGTTTGCGGCGGCGACGTGACGTACTCGATGTGCGAGTTGATCGACGGCGCGACGCCTTCGATTCTGCGCATCCATGAGCTGAAACCGCAGCGCGTTTATCTCGCTCATCACGAGCGGCCATGGGAGCCATGAACGCGTACATCGTCGATGCAGTCCGGTCGCCAATTGGCCGGAAAAACGGTGCGTTGGCAGCGACCCGTGGCGACGACCTTGCCGCCCATGTTCTGAACGCGCTCGTCTCGCGCAACAACGTCGAACCAAGCGCGATCGAGGACGTGCAGATGGGATGCGTCACACAGATCGGCGAGCAGGGCTGGAACATCGGCCGCATGGCGGTGCTGGCCGCGGGATGGCCGGTGGACGTGTGTGGCACCACCGTCGACAGGCAGTGCGGTTCGTCGATGCAGACGAACTTCAACGCCGCGGCCGCCGTGATGGCAGGCCAGCTCGACGTCGTTGTTTCGGCAGGTGTCGAAATGATGTCGCGCGTCCCGATGGGCTCGAACGGCGGCGACGTTTCCCAGCTGGTAACGGATCGTTTTCAGATCGTGCCGCAAGGCATTTCGGCCGAGCTGCTGGCGAAGGAGTGGCACCTCTCGCGCGACCAGTTGGACGCGTACGCGCTCGAATCGCACCGCCGGGCTGCGGCGGCGACCGATGAGGGTCGGTTCGAGCGGGAGCTGATCCCGGTCGGTGGTCTCACGACCGATGAGGCAATTCGTCGTGACACGTCGGCCGAAGCGCTCGCCGCGCTCAAGCCGGCTTTCCTGGAGGACGGCGTCGTGACGGCCGGAAACTCGTCGCAGATCGTCGACGGCGCGGCCGCTGTGCTCATCGCGAGCGAGCAAGCGTGCACGCAGTTCGGGCTCGAACCTCGCGGGAGATTCGTGTCGTTCGGGCTCGCGGGCGTCGACCCGACGCGGATGTTGCACGGGAACCCGCAGGCAATCGGGAAGGCACTCGCGCGCGCGCGGATCGGGCTCGACGACGTCTCGGTCTTCGAAGTGAACGAAGCATTCGCGTCCGTCGTGTTGCAAACCGCAGCCGATCTCAACCTCGGCGAGCGCATGGACGATGTGAACCCGAACGGCGGCGGCATCTCGCTCGGCCATCCACTCGGCGCAACCGGCGCGCGGGTCACGGCGACCTTGTTAGGAGAGCTCGAGCGACGCGGCGCCCGGTACGGTGTCGCGTCGATGTGTGTGGGCTTTGGCATGGCGATCGCGGGAGTGGTGGAGCGGCTATGAGACTTGGTGTTGTCGGACTCGGCGCGATGGGCGCCGGCATCGCGCAGCTCGCCGTCGAGGCGGGGCTCGACACCATCGGGCGTGAGGTCGAAGCGTCGCGCGGCGAAGCGGCGCGCGATCGCATCGCACATTTCCTGACGCGGAAGGTCGAGAAGGGACAGATCGCATCGTTCGACATCGCACTGCTCTCTCTAACGACTGAGCTTCAAGACCTTCAAGATTGCGATGTCGTGATCGAGGCTGCGTTCGAGAACCTCGATGTCAAGCGCGAGCTCTTTCGCGAGCTCGAAGGAATCGTTCGCGACGACGCCGTGATCGCGACGAACACGTCCGCGCTTTCGGTGACCGAGATCGCCGCCGTACTCGAGCGGCCCGAGCGCGCGGTCGGCATGCACTTCTTCAACCCGGCGCCGTTGATGCCGCTCGTCGAGATCGTTCGGGCCGAACGTACGAGCGACGCCGCGTTCGAAATCGCGTACGAGCTCGGCACCACGCTCGGCAAGACGCCGATCCGCTGTCACGACACGCCGGGCTTCGTCGTCAACCGCGTGCTGATCCCGCTGCTGAACGACTGCGTGCGCGTGCTCGACGAAGCGAGCGTGACGCCGGAGGATCTCGACGCGGGCATGAAGCACGGCGCCGGATGGCCGATGGGCCCGTGCGCGTTGCTCGACCTCGTTGGAGTCGACGTGCACGTACACGCGAGCGAGGCGCTGTACTCGAAGCTGCGCGAGCCGCGCATGGCGCCGCCGGCGCGACTCGTTCGCATGCTCGACGCGGGGAAGCTCGGTCGTAAAAGCGGCGAGGGCTTCTACCGGTACGACTAGCGTCCGACGCCCGCCCTAAGCTCAGGCGGCATGGCGATGTGCCATGTCTGCCGACGCAGCCTGCTGGCCGGGGAGCGCTACCGCACCTGGCGATATGCCAACCGGGATCGGGCGGTTTGTGCGGTCTGCGAGCCCGAAGTTCGGGGCGACGGCTGGATTCGGGTGGTCGACACCTGGGAGACCGTGCGGGTTACCGGGCTCGTCCAGACCGTTCGTCGGGTGGCGTAAAGTCGTCCCGGCAGTAACAGACTTCTAACTTCTCGCTCATTCACGGCATAATTCGGAGCGAAACACTGTCCCCGATGCGTCGGCTCGCACTCATCCTGTTTCTTGCTGCGGTCGCAGTCCCTGCGGTGGCTGTCGCGGCGGACCGTAACGCCAACGACGGCGTCTTCGAACTGCGGGCCGCGAACGGCACCGTGATTCTCGCCGGCAAGGGCGTGCTCTGGGGCCAGATCGACAACGGCTCACTGCGCGTCACCGACCAGACGTCGTCAGTCACCGGCCCTGCACAGCAGTTGCTGGTCAGCGGCGCAGAGCACACGCGCCCAATCGGCGAGGACGTCACGGTCTACTCGGGCCTCAACCTCACCTTCCGGATGCCGGCGGGCGGTAAGTACCGCATCCGCTTCAAAGGCTTGGGGCTCGATCTCACCGCAATCGGTGTCGGCACCGCCGACATGATCGGCGATCCGACCCTGTTTACGACCGGGCGCTATGCACTCGACAGCGGTAAGTGGCAGGCCGTGCCGTTGCTCGAGAAGGTCGTCACGTTCGGCCTGCAGCCGCCGGCACCCCTCGGGTCCCTGACGGGCCCGTAGTGAGCGGCGCCCCTACGTCGATTCTCGTGGTCGAGGACGAGGGCTCGATCGCCTCGTTTGTCTCGCTCTACCTGAAGAACGCCGGCTACACGGTGCGTACCGCCGCGAACGGGTCGGAGGCGCTCGCGCAGGTTGCTGCGCAGATGCCGGGCCTGATCGTGCTCGACCTGATGCTCCCGGACATCGACGGCATCGAGGTCTGCAAGCGCATCCGGCAGCGCTCCGACGTACCGATCCTCATGCTCACCGCGCGTGACGAGGATGTCGACAAGATCATCGGCCTCGAAGTCGGTGCGGACGACTACCTGACGAAACCGTTCAACCCGCGTGAGTTGGTTGCGCGCGTCAAATCGATTTTGCGCCGCGCGACGCCCGAGCGGCGTGAGTTGGAGAGCGAGACCCTCGAGCACGGCGACCTGCGCATTGACGCCGGGCGTCGCGAGGTCACGGTCGCCGGCGACGAAATACAGCTTGCGCCGAAGGAGTTCGATCTGCTCTGGGAGTTGCTCGACCACCGCGGTCTCGTGCTCACGCGTGACCAGCTGCTCGAGCGCGTCTGGGGGTACACCTTTGCCGGCGACACGCGCACCGTTGACGTGCATGTCCGTCAGTTGCGCCGCAAGCTGGGCGACGCATCGCCGATCGTCACCGTGTGGGGCGTTGGTTACAAGGTCTCGCCCGCCAAAGACGCAGCGAAAACCACGGGGTAGCCTCAAGCAATGTTCGGGTCGCTCCGCGTCCGGTTACCGCTCGTCTTCGTCGGCGGGATCCTGCTTGCGGGCGTGCTGACGGCGGCCGTTTCGGTTCGTCTCTTCCAGCAGTTCGCGCACGACCAGGCGATCACCAAGCTGTCGAACGAGGCACGAGGCATCGCGCAGCTGTACACCGAGGCCGTCAACGGCGGCTACGGCAACAAGGTCAATCGCTCGGCGCCGCAGTTCGCCGCGAAGAGCCTCGAGCAGGCGACCGGCGACCGCATCTACTTCGAAGGCCCCCAGCAGCTTTTCCCGGGTCAGGGGATCTCCGGCCTTCGCCAGCTGCCGCTGAAGACGATCGACTGGACGTCGGGCAAGTCGCGTTCGTTTCAGTTCACGCCACCGGGCGCGCGCCGCACGTACTACGCCGTCGCCGACCCGATCCTGATCGGCAAGACGCCCATCGGCGCCCTCATCGTTGCGACGCCGAAGACCGACGTCAGCCACCGCGTGTGGGATCTGATCCGCCGCCTGTTGCTTGCGGGTCTGGTTGGCGTGGTGATTGCGGGTGTCGCTGCGTGGATGCTGTCGCTGAAGTTGGTGCGTCCGCTGTTGCAGCTGTCGCACGCTGCGGATGAAGTTGCGTCCGGCAACTACGGCGTCGCCGTTCCGGGCGGTGCACCAGGCGAGCTCGGTCACCTCTCGACGCGCTTCGGCGAGATGGCGTCACGCCTCGGCGAGGTGGAGATGATGGAGCGCAACTTCCTCATGAGCGTGTCGCATGAGTTGCGCACACCGCTCACCGCAATTCGCGGTCATGTCTCCGCGTTGCTGGAGGACGTCGTCGACGATCCGGATGATCAGCGCGCATCGCTCGAGACGGTGCAAGCAGAGGCGTCACGGCTTGAACGTCTCGTCGGCGACATTCTCGATCTCGCGAAACTCGATACGCATCGCTTCACCGTCATGCACGAAGAGGTCGACATGGGGCAGCTGATCGACCAGGCATACGAGACGTTCCGAGACGAGGCGCGTCGCCGTTCGATCGACTACCGGCGCGAAGGCATCGATCGTCCCGTCATCGACTCCGACGGCGATCGCGTGCTGCAGGTCGTGGGCAACTTGCTTTCCAATGCTTTTCGGGCGACGCCCGACGGCGGAACCATCACGCTCGAGCTTGCGCAGCGAAACGGGAGCGTGCACGTCGCTGTGAGCGACAACGGTCCCGGAATTTCGCCTACGCACCGAGAACGCCTCTTCCGCCCGTTCGTGACGGAGTCCGGTGGCACCGGCCTCGGTCTTGCAATCGCGAAGGAGTTGTCGAACGCGCTCGGCGGGCGCATCGAACTGGAGTCCGCCGTCGGAAAGGGTGCCCGCTTCGAACTGGTGCTACCGGCGCGTGTTGTTCAGCCGGCGTCGGCTGTCGGCAGCTTGTAGACCTGCGCTCGCGGCTCCTGGATCAGCGCTTCGATGCGCTCGAGCCGGGCGTTCATCGCGCGCCAATTCTCGGTGAGCAGGTCGACCAGCAACGCCAGGTCGTCGACGCGTGCGCCGCGTTCGCTCTCGAGCGTCGCCTCGAGCTGCTCGAGCCGGCGGATCGCGTTGTTCGACAGGCCCTTGACCTCGGCGAGGCGGCGCGAGATAGGTGCCGCCTCCTCGCGCAGGCCGTCGCGGAGCGCCTCCCGGATCTCGTCCATATACCGACGCTACCGTCCTTGTCGGATGGACGCAACCGAGCTCGACTATGTTCTTCCCCCGGAGTTGGTCGCCCAGCATCCAGCTGAGCGAAGGGACGAATCGCGGCTGCTCGTTTACAACCGCGCCGACGGCAGCGTGCGTCACGCGGTGTTCCGCGACCTGCCCTCGCTGCTGCCCGAAAGGACGCTCACCGTTGCGAACGACACGCGCGTCGTGCCGGCGCGCATCCCGCTGGAATCACCGCGTGGCGAAGTGCTGCTCGTGGAGCGACTCGAGGATGGGACGTGGGAGGCGCTCGCCCGCCCGTCGCGCCGCTTGCGCGAAGGTCAGCACTATGGACCGGTGCAAATGGTGCAGTCGCTCGGTGAAGGTCGCTGGCGGGTGCGCCTTGACGGCGAGCCCGCTGGCAACACACCGTTGCCGCCATACATCACCGAGCCGCTCACGGATGCGGAGCGCTACCAGACGATTTACGCGCGCGAGCAGGGCTCGGCCGCGGCGCCGACCGCGGGCCTGCACTTCACACCGGAGGTGCTTGCGCAGCTGGACGCGGAGTACGTGACGTTGCACGTCGGCCTCGACACGTTTCGCCCGCTGCAGACCGAGCGCGTCGAGGAGCATCCGCTGCACGGCGAGCGCTATTCGGTGTCGACCGAGACGCGGGCGCGCGTGGCGGCCGCGGATCGAGTGCTCGCCGTCGGCACGACGACGGTGCGCGTGCTCGAGACGCTCGCGCATGGCGGCCCGCTGTCTGGTCGCACTGAGCTCTTCATCACGCCGGGCTTCACGTTCCGGCGCGTCGATCTCCTGCTGACGAACTTCCATCTGCCGCGCTCGACCCTGCTCGCGCTCGTCATGGCCTTCGCCGGGGTGGACGAGGTGCGCGGCCTCTACGAACTGGCGATCGAGGAGCGCTATCGCTTCTACTCGTTTGGCGATGCGATGCTGCTGTTGTGAGCGAAGCGAACAACACGGTGCCAGGCACCACGGTGCCTGGCACCTTTTCCGTCCTTGCTGGTGACGGTGCGGCGCGCGCTGGTGTGCTGCAGACCGCGCACGGCGAGATCGAGACGCCGGTGTTCATGCCGGTCGGAACGAAGGCGACGGTGAAGACGCTCGACCCGGATGAGGTGCGTGCGCTCGGTGCGCAGATCATCCTCGGCAACAGTTACCACCTGCACTTCCGTCCTGGCGACGAGCTGATCCGTGACCTCGGCGGGTTGCATCGCTTCATGCAGTGGAACGGCCCGATCCTCACCGACTCGGGCGGTTTCCAGGTCTTCTCGCTGCGCGACACAATCGCGCGCACCGACGACGACGGCGTCACATTCCGCAGCGTGTACGACGGCAAGGAGACGCGATTCACGCCTGAGCTCGCCGCACAGATTCAGCGGAACCTCGGCAGCGACATCGCAATGTGCCTCGACGAGGTGCCTGCACCCGGCGTGCTGCGCACGAAGCTCGCAGACGCGGTTCGCCGCACGACGGAGTGGGCCGCTCGCCAGCGTCACGCCGAACGCGCCGCCGGACAGCTTCGCTTCGGGATCACTCAGGGCGGCGTCGATCGTGAACTGCGCACACGCTCAACCGAAGAGATCGTCGCGCTCGACTTTGACGGCAACGCGATCGGCGGGCTCGCGATCGGCGAGGATCGCGACGTGATGTTCGAAACGACGACCTGGGCGACAGAGCTGATGCCGAAGGACAAGCCGCGCTACTTCATGGGCATCGGTGACCCGGTCGGGATTCTCCAGGTGATCGCAGCGGGCGTCGACATGTTTGACTGCGTCCTGCCGACGCGAACCGCGCGCACCGGCAGCGCGCTGACGCGCGACGGGCGTCTCAACTTGCGCAACGCCCGCTTTGCCCGCGACGAAGAGCCGCTCGACGACACCTGCGACTGCCCGGCGTGCACGCGGTTCACGCGGGCCTACATCCGGCATCTCATCAACCAGAACGAACTGCTCGGCCTGCGCCTCTTGACGCTCCACAATCTACGCTTCCTGCTCGAGCTGACCCGCGGCGCACGCTCGGCGATCGAGCGTGGTGAGCTGGCGGCATACACACGTAACTGGACCGAGAGGCTGACGTGAACGGATTCCTGATCCTGGTCGTGATTCTCGCGCTCTTCTGGGCGCTGCTCGTGATGCCGCGTCGACGCCGCCAGCAGTCGCACGCAGCGATGCAGGACGCGCTTAACGTCGATGACGAGGTGATCACCGCCGGCGGCCTGCACGGCCACATTCGCGAGCTCGACTCGGATGTCGTCAAGCTCGCGATCGCCGACGGTGTCATCGTGACGGTCGATCGACGCGCGATCGCCGCAGTAGCCCAAGACATCGAGGTCGAGGTCGAGCCAGAACCGGAAGCCGAGCCGCACACCGAGCACGAAACAGGCGAAGAACCCAGCTAACCTGTCGTCCGCTTTGGCGTCCCGGCGCTCACACCTGATTCTGGTCGTCTTGATCCTCGCCGCACTCGGCGGGGTGGCTCTGCTCGGGGTCAAGGGCTCGCCGGCGCACAAGACCCTGAAAAAGGGCCTCGACCTGCAGGGCGGCCTCGAGGTAATCCTCAAGGCGCAGCCCCCGAAGGGCCACAAGCTCACGTCCGACGACATGAGCCGATCGATCTCGATCATCCGCAACCGCATCGACAAGCTCGGCGTGTCCGAGCCGATCGTGCGCCAGGAGTCGACAAACCAGATCTCAGTGCAGCTCGCCGGCGTGCACGACGTCGCGAAGGCCGCGGCGCTGATCGGCAAGACCGCGCAGCTCGAGCTGTACGACCTCGTGCCCGCGCTGCTCTCGCCGTCCGTATCGGCGACGGGCGCGGTGACGCCGTACCGCAGCCTCTATCAGTTGCTTACGCGCGTGCAGGCGACGGCGAAGACCGGCACGCCGAGCGCGTACTACCTCTTCGGCCCCAGGAAGGGCAAGCTCGTCTGTTCGCCGTCGAAGAAGAAGGGCGGCGAGGAAGTCTGTGTGACCAAGGGCACGGGCTTCCATCTACTCGCCGGTCCCGCGCAGACTCTGCATCGCGACAAGACAACGGGCATCGCGGGCCTGCTCGACGCGTACAACGGCAAGGTTCCGGCCGGCGACAAGGTTCTCGGGTCGCCGGACAAGACGGTGGTCATCTCGTGCAGCGCGCAGACGACTTCGGTCTGCCCGGGTGAGACGACGACGAGCGGGCTGCCGCCGGCCGGCCAGACCGACTACTACCTGTTCAAGCACGGGTCGTACCCGAACGACCGATACGCGACCGACGGCAAGTACCCGAACATGACGGGGAACGACCTGAAGCTGTCGGGGATCCAGGAAAGCTTCGATACCAACACGGGCTCGCCGATCGTGCAGCTGGCATTCACCGGTCACGGCAACAGCGTCTTCCACCAGGTCACGAAGAACGAGGCGATCCGGGGTGAGATCAAAAACGAAGGCGCGAACTGCTCGACCGACTGCGCGTTCGCGATCGTGCTCGACAACCAGCTGCGCTCGTGGCCGGCAGTCAACCTGCAGGACAGCCCGAACGGGATCGACCCGGTAGGCGGCGGCGCCGAGATCAACAACATCGGTAGCCAGAGCGAGGCGAAAGACCTCGCGCTCGTGCTGCAGACCGGTGCGCTCCCGATCAACTTCGTCACCGTTGAGCGCACCGACGTCTCTGCCACGCTCGGTAAGGATTCGCTGAAACAGGCCGAGTACGCCGCGATCGGCGGCCTGATCGCCGTCGCTATTTTCCTGCTGCTGCTCTATCGCTTCCTCGGCCTCGTCGCTGTGCTCGGTCTCGGCATCTACGCCGCGTTCATGTACGCCGCCATCCTGCTCTTCGGCGTCGTGCTGACGCTGCCGGGCTTCGCCGGCCTGATCCTCACGATCGGCGTCGCCGCAGACGCGAACGTCGTCGTCTTCGAACGCATCAAGGAAGAAGTACGGTCCGGGAAGTCCGTGCGCGCGGCGATTCCGGCCGGTTACGCGAAGGGCTTCCGCACGATCGTCGACGCGAACGTCGTCACTGCGATCACCGCGATGATCCTGTTCGCGGTTGCGACCGCGGGCGTCAAGGGATTCGCGCTGATGCTGCTGATCGGCACCGTGGTCTCTCTGATCACTGCCGTTGCCGCGACGCGCGCGATGCTCGGCCTGCTCGCCGGTTTCCGCTGGTTCGAGAACCCGAGCTTCATGGGTGCGCACGGCCAGCAAGGTCTGAAGTTCCTGCAGGTCGACTTCATGAGCCGCCGCCGCACGTGGTTTGCGATCTCGGGCATCGTCATCATCGTCGGCGCGGTATCGCTCGGCGTGCGCGGGCTCAACTTCGGCATCGACTTCAAGGGCGGTGCGCAGGTCAGCTTCACCACGCCGCAGCCGACGTCGCTTGCGACGGTGCGCGATCAGCCCAAGGCCATCGGCCGGAGTGACGCGGTCGTCCAGGGACGCGGCAAAGTCACCGGCTCCGACAGCTACAAGAGCTTCCAAATCCAGGTGAAGAAGCTGTCGCCGAACCAGCAGGACAGCCTCTCGAACCTGCTCAAGACGAAACTCGGCGCGCAGAAGCTCGGGATCACCAACGTGTCGTCGAGCTTCGGGCGTCAGATCGCGCGCGCGGCGGTCCTCGCGATCATCTTCTCGCTCCTGATCATCACGCTGTACATCACGATCAGGTTCCACGGTCTCGCGTTCGCGATCCCAGTGATTCTCGCGATGTTGCACGACGTGGTGATCACCGTAGGTGTCTACTCCGTGACGGGTAGGGAGGTGAGCGAGGACACCGTCGCCGCGGTGCTCACCGTGTTGGGTTACTCGATTTACGACACGATCATCATCTTCGACCGCATCCGCGAGAACGTGCCGCTGATGCGGCGCGCACCGTTCGCAACGATCGTCAACGTCTCGCTGTGGGAGACGATTCGCCGTTCGCTGGCGACGACGTTCATCACCTTGTTGCCGGTCGGCGGGCTCTTCCTCTTCGGCGGCACCACCCTGAAGGACTTTGCGTTCGCGCTGCTGATCGGCATCACCTCGGGTGCGTACTCGTCGATCTTTATCGCGGCGCCGATGGTCTGCCTCTGGAAGGAGCGGGAGCCGGAGTTCGCACACCGCAAGCGCGTCGCGGGGAACGACGATCAGGTACTGGCGGCGGCGGAAGGGGCTGCGGCCGAAGAGCCGACACCGGCCACCCCGATCGACGTCGTGGAAACCGGTCTCTCGACGGCCCGCGACGGCGATGCCGAGGCAAAACGCGAGCGACGCCGCCAACGGCGACAATCACGTCCGCATGGCAGACCCCGGTAACGGTCGCGAGCCCGATTCGCTCGAGCGCCTGATCGCGCTCTTCGGACCGCGCCTCGACGAAGCTCGCTCGCTGTTCGACGACGCGAGCTCACGCTGGCGCGGCGACGCGCTGCGAGCGGGGGAGGGGACGAAGCGGCGCTTGCTCGACCTCGCGAGAGAGCTCGGCCTGGTCACGCGCGACGAATTCGACGAGCTCGAGCTCCACGTGGCACAGCTCGAGCATCGGCTGAAGTTGCTCGAAGGCCCGGCGCCACCGCCACACGAATGAAGCTGCTCGCAGTCGCGGCCGTCGTACTCGCGCTTTCAGGTGCGGTCGGCCGGGCGGCCACGAGCAGCTATCCGCAGAGCCCCGTCTTCTCAACGGACGGACAGCACATCGCCTGGTATGACGCGAACACGTCGCGTGTGTGGATCGCGGCTCGCGACGCCTCCGACGCGCACGCGATCGGCGCGGCGTTCGACGGGATCTCGCAGCTTGCGTGGACGCGCTACGGGTTGATCGTCGACTCGAACTTCAGGCTCTTCCGGCTCAGTACGACGGGGAGTGAGACGAAGATCGGAGTGTCGCCGGATCAATACTTCGCGGCCGGAGGATCGCGCGTCGCCAGCGGGACGGCGGGGTGTGGAAGCTGCACCAGCCCAGTCGTCGTCTACGAAATCGTCTCGCATGCTCGTTACCGCGTCGGCAGCGCGAAGTCGTCCAATGCCCAGCCAACTCTGTCGCCCGACGGTAAGCACGTCGTCTACACGCGCGGCAGCGACCGTGCCCTTGTCGAAGCCGCTGTCGGCGGACACGGAACACGCCGCCTGCCTGCGGTCGGTTACTGCGCGCGTTGGTCGCCGAACGGCCGCTCGCTGTCGTTCATCGATCAGCGAGGAAACCTGGCGATGCTCTCGCTGGCAAAAGGGAAGGCGCTCATGCTTCGTCGCGACACGGGCACGTGTGTCGGGAACAGCCCGCCGGCCTGGTCGCCGGACTCGACGATGATCGCGGTGGGCAGCGGGGCCGGCCCGCTCACCGTGGTCAATGTCCGGACGCATGCCGCTAGGCAATCGCCGAAGCAGGTGGGGGAGATCGCGGAATTCTCGTGGTCGCCGGACGGCGCAACGCTCGTCGTCGCGGCCCGGGCGCATGCCAGCGACAAGTGCTTTTCCCTGTGGCGCATCGACGCAGCCTCGCTCCGCGGCAGCGTGATCGTGCGCGGCTGTCCGTAAGCGCTGCTACCTTGGTGTCTACGGAACGCGGATGGTCCGCTTTCCCGTGAGGTCGCATCTCCTTCTTGGTTACTGCGATCTCGGCAAACCAAGGAGTTGAGACAACTGACTGATTTTCGTTCCCTCGGGGTTTCCGAGGACATTTCCCTAGGGCTCGCCGCGCGCGGGATCGAGTCGCCGTTCCAGATTCAGGCGCTCGTCATTCCTGAAGCGTTGCGCGGTGGCGACATTCTTGCGAAGAGCCCGACCGGCTCCGGCAAGACGCTTGCTTTCGCGATTCCGATCGCCGAGCGGGGCCTTCGCGGAAAGCCGTTTGCGCTCGTGCTCGTGCCGACGCGTGAGCTGTGCGTGCAGGTCACCGAGGAGCTGGCACTCGTGGCCGGCAACAGGCTCGCGGTCGCGCCGGTCTACGGCGGAATGCCGCTGAAGTCGCAGGCGCGCATCGCGAAGGAGGCGGATGTGATCGTCGCCACGCCGGGCCGGCTGCAGGATCTCGTCGACCGCAAGCTGGTGACGCTCAACAAGGTGCAGATCCTCGTGCTCGACGAGGCTGACCGCATGCTCGACATGGGCTTCAAGCCGCAGGTCGACAAACTCATGAGAACGTTGAGCGACGATCGCCAGACCATGTTCTTCTCGGCGACGCTCGACGGCGAGGTCGGCGAGCTCGCCCGCCGCTACACGCGCAATCCGGCGCGCTTCGAGGGCGAGCTGCCCGCGGACCGCCGCAGCGGCGAGGTCGATCACCGCTTCGTCTCGGTCACGTCGGACACGAAGGTGCCCACGCTCGTGCAGCTACTCAACGACGAGGAGCGCGGGCTCGCGCTCGTCTTCGTGCGCACGAAGGCCGGCGCCGACAGGCTTGTTGAGAAGTTGCGCCGCAACGACGTCGATGCAGTCGCGATTCATGGCGACAAGGGGCAGGCGCAGCGTGAGCGCGCGTTGCAACGCTTCGACAGCGGCAAGGTGCGCACGCTCGTCGCAACAGACGTTGCCGCGCGCGGTCTCGACGTCGATGACATCACGCACGTGATCAATTTCGACCCGCCGGAAGAGGCTGACGTCTACACGCACCGCGTCGGTCGAACGGGCCGCGCTGGTCGCGGCGGCGTCGGCATCACACTTGTGCTGCCGGAGCAGCAGGCTGACGTGTCACGCGTCGCACGCCTCCACGGCCATGTGGAGCGATTTGCGGAGACGGGAATGCAGGTTGCGCGGCCCAAGCTCGTGTATACGTCTCGCCGCCGCGGGGGAAGGTCCAAGTGGTGAGTGCTTCAGGCGAGCTCCTGACGCCAAAGCAAGCGGCCGCGCTGCGCACCGAGCTCGAAGAGCTCGAAGGACCGCGCCGCACGGAAGTCGTGGCTGCGATCAAGAAGGCGCGCGAGTTCGGCGACCTCTCTGAGAACTTCGAGTACCACGCGGCGAAGAACGAGCAGGGTCTGCTCGAAGCGCGCATCCGCACGCTGCGGTCGCGACTCGACAACGCCCAGATCGTCGAAGAGGCGTCGTCGGGGGCGGTTGGCGTCGGCTCCGTTGTGGACGTCGAGGATGAGCGCGGCGAGACGATGACGGTCGAGGTGAGCAGTGTCGGCGGTACCGGCACGGTTTCACCGACATCACCGCTCGGGTCCGCGCTGCTCGGCAAGTCGGTCGGCGAGGTCGTGCGCGTGGCAGCACCGCGCGGCAGCTGGCAGGCGAAGATCGCGCGGATCCATTAGCCAAGATCTGGTGCCAGGCACCGTTGGTGCCCGGCACCTGCTTCACTTTCGGTGTGTCTGCCACCTCTAAGCAGCACAGCCTCGGCCGCCTGAGCGAGATCGCCCAGGCTGCGGTGCGCCACGGCTTCGGCTACGCCGTCGACGGTCGTAGGCACAGAAACACGATTGACGGTGACGCGAGCACGCGCGGGCGCCATCTCCGCGAGCTGCTCGACGAGCTTGGGCCGACCTTCGTCAAGTTCGGGCAGCTGCTCTCGATGCGCCCCGACGTCGTGCCGCCGGACATCGTGGCGGAGCTTCGCGGGTTGCAAGACGACGTGCGCCCGTTCTCGTACCAAGAGGTCGAGCGGACGATTCTCGAAGAGCTCGGCCAACCCGTCGAGCGGCTGTTCCTGACGTTCGACCCTGAACCGCTCGCGGCCGCGTCGATCGGCCAGGTGCATCGTGCGACGCTTCCGAACGGACGCCGCGTCGTCGTGAAAGTGCAACGGCCGAATGCGCCACGGCAGATCGAAGCGGACTTGACGCTGCTCCACCAGGCGGCACGGCTCGTGAAAGAGCGTGTGCACGCCCTTGAGTTCCTCGATCCGAACGAGCTGGTCGACGAGTTCGCACGCTCGATCCGCCAGGAGCTCGACTATCGCAGTGAGGCGCGCAACGCCGACGCGTTCCGCCGCAACTTCGCCGGACATCCGCACGTCGTGATCCCGAAGGTCTATTGGTCGTACACGCGTGCGCGCGTGTTGACGCTCGAGGAGCTCGTCGGCCCGCAGCTCGGCGATCTGGAGCTCGACCAGTGGTCGGTCGAACAGCGGCGCGATCTCGCGTATCTCACCACCGAGACGTGGATGACGATGATCTTCCGCCACGGGTTCTTCCACGGCGACCCGCACCCGGCGAACGTGCTCGTGCTCGCGCCGGACAAGATCGGTCTCGTCGACTTCGGGCTGACCGGCAAGCTCAGCGACGACGACATGTCGAAGCTGACGCGGCTCTTCATCGACGCCGCGAACGAGAACATCGAAGCGCTGCCGAAGCGACTCGCCGATCTCGGAGTTCGCTATCCGAAGCAGCGGGAGGAGGAGTTCGTCTTCGAGCTGCGCGAGCTGTACGAGCGCTACTACGGCGCTCGACTGAACGACATCGACCCGCTGCAGCTGATTCGCGAGGCGTTCGGCTTGATCTACACGCTGAACCTGCGTTTGCCGTCGCGGTTCGTGATGCTCGACAAAGCCATCGCGACACTCGGATCAGTGGGCGTTGAGCTCTATCCGGACTTCAATGTCTTCGAGGTTGCGAAGCCGTACGCGCGCGATCTGATGATCGAACGTTTCACGCCGCAGCGCATCGCCGCGCGCGCGAGACGAGAGGGATTCCAGATCGCGCAGATGGCCGCCGAGCTCCCATACCAGGTGCACGAAACGCTCGAGCAGATACGCGACGGGCAGATCGAGGTCGGCTTCGTGCACAAGGGCCTGGACGAAACGCTGTCGAAGCTCGACACGCTCTTCAACCGGCTTGTGATCGCACTGGTCGTCACAGGCGGTCTGATCGGCTCGAGCATGATCGGCATCCTCGCCAAGTCCGGGCCGCACATCCTCGGCCTGCATGTGGTTTCGGTGATCGGCTTCGCACTCTCCGCGGTGCTCGGCGTATGGCTGCTGTGGGGCGTCATCCGCTCCGGCCGCCTGTAACACCAGCGGCTGAGTCTCGCGCGGACCACTGCGCGCTGATCGTTACCGAATCGTGCGAATGGACGACTGTCGCGCGCGCGTGCGCAGGTCTACGGTCGGGGCATGGATACCGCGCTGCTGCTTACCGACGCCGAGCCTGAGACGCGCGGCTTCCTCGAGCGCCGGTTGCCCCACGACGGCTTCGCGCTCGTGACGCCGAAGGAACGGCCCGACCTCGTGCTCTCCGGCGACGTCGAGGCGGTCGACCAGTGGCTCGACCGTGCGCCGGTGATCATGCTCGGCCGCGCCTCCGGCACCGGCGACTGCGTGCATGCGCTGCGCCGCGGCTGCGACGACTACGTCGCCTCGCCGCTGGACTACCTCGAGCTCGTCGAGCGCATTCGCGCCGTCTTGCGCCGCGTGCGCCCGCAGGTCGACGTGATCGAGGCGCCCCCGGTGCGCATCGACGTTCCGACGCGTGACGTGCGCATCGACGGCGTGCGCGTCGAGCTTGCGCAGAAGGAGTTTCAGCTGCTCGCCTGTCTCGCCGCGGAGCCAAGCCGTGTCTTCACCAAGGCTGAGTTGCTGCGCGACATCTGGGATTTTCGAACGCCCGGTCGCACGCGCACGCTCGATTCGCATGCGTCGCGCCTGCGCAAGAAGCTGCGCGAGGTCGCGCCCGACGCAACGTTGATCGAGAACGTGTGGGGCGTGGGGTACCGGCTGCTTCCGGCCAGCTAGCGTTCGGCCCATGGATCGGGAAAAGAAGGCCGAGTTCCTGCTCGGCTTCCATCACACGAAGCCGATTCTCGTGCTGCCGAATGCGTGGGATGTCGGCAGCGGCGTCCTGCTTGCAGGGCTGCCGGGATGTCGTGCGCTTGCCACGACCAGCGCCGGCATCGCGCGATCGCTCGGATACGAGGACGGTGAGCAGACGCCGGTCGCCGAGATGATCGAGATGGCGCGCCGAATCGCCGCCGCCGTCGACGTGCCGGTGACCGCCGACCTCGAGCGCGGCTACGGCGACTGGGTCGCGACCGCCCACGCAGCGTGGGACGCGGGCGTTGTCGGGATGAACTTCGAGGACTCGACCGGCGGCGCACTTGTTCCCGTCGAGGATCAGGTTGCTGCGATTCGAGAGATCAAGGCGGCGGTGCCGAAGCTCGTGCTGAACGCGCGGGTCGACGTCTTCCTCATGGGCAGCGGCGACGCCGACGAGGCGGTCGAGCGCGCGAACGCGTACTTGGCCGCGGGCGCCGACTGCACGTATCCGTACTGCGAGAGCTTCGAGCCCGTGCCCGACCTCGTCGAACGCATCAAAGGTCCGGTCAACGTCGTGTACGAGCCGACCTTCCCCTCTCCGAGCGAGCTGGAAGCGATCGGCGTCGCACGTGTGACGTGGGGCGTTCGCCTCGCCCGTTACGCATATGCCGAGGCGGTCCGCATCGCCGCCGACGGCCTCGCCTAGCGCGCGCCCTCGAGCGCGAGCAGCTTCTCTTTCACGTCGAGCCCGCCCGCGTACCCGGTGAGCGATCCGTTCGCGCCGACGACGCGATGGCACGGCAGCACGATCGGGATTGGGTTGCGGTTCATCACCGTGCCGACCGCGCGCGCCGCCTTCGGGTGGCCGGCCCGTGCGGCGAGCGCGCCGTAGGTGGTGGTCGTGCCGTAGGGGACGCGTGCCAGCTCGCGCAACACGTCCTCGTGGAACTCCGCTACGCGGAGATCGAGCGACAGTTCGAAGTCGTGGCGTGCGCCACTGAAGTACTCGTCGAGCTCGCGCTTCACCTCGTCGAGCGGCGAGCGCAGCAACCGACGGCCAATCGTCCGCGCGATCTCGTCCTCCGCCCGCTCGGGGAAATACGAGATGCGGCACAAGCCGCGGTCGGTCGCGGCGACGAGCAGCTCGCCGACCGGCGAGTCGAGCAGGTCGTAGCGCACGTCGATCAGCCCCTCTGCAAGCGCTGCGGCGCGGAAGCCTGCGTCGAGGTTGGGTGTGATGTTCGAGAAACTACGCGTGACGTTCATGTGTCCTCCTCAATCGGCGAACTCCGGAGGAGGCCGCCGCGCGCGCTGCCTGCTCGTTCGAGCCCAGCGCCGTTGCGATTGCGTCATAGGGGAGGTCGTAGCCGTAGCGCAGCACGACGGCTGCGCGCTCGGTGGGCGGCAAGTCACCCGTCAAGTGCTCGAGGTCGCGAAAGGCGTCGCGCTTCAACTCCACGGCGGGCTCGCTCTCATCGTCCAGCGACTCGGCTTGCTTGCCGCGCAGCTCGTCCATCGCGACGTTGGTCGCGATCGTGAACACCCACGCCCGCAGATGCCTGCCGTGCTCGAGCCGGTCGTACGCACGCAGCGCCCGCAGGAACGTCTCCTGCCACGCATCCTCGGCGCGCTGCCCGAGCAGTCGTCGGAGATAGCCGAAGACTTCCTCTCGGTGTGCGAGGTAGAAGCGCTCGAACGGTGGGATGGCCACAACCTCCATCTTCACCTGTAACGCAGCCACCGCGGCGTCTGTGAGATCCGACATGATCCTCGGCGTGCGCTGCGCCGTCATTGGTCACGTCGAATGGGTGGACTTCGCCTCAGTGCCGCATGTGCCGGCGGCCGGCGCGATCGTCCAGGGTGAGGAGGTGCTGTCCGTGCCGGCGGGCGGAGGTGCGGTCGTCGCTCGGCAGATTGCGCGCCTCGCCGGTCGCTGTGAGTTCTTTACGGCGCTCGGCGACGACGAGCTTGGCCATCGCGCGACTCGTGAGCTCGCCGAGCTTGGGCTCGACGTGCACGCTGAATATTTTGGGACCACGAGGCGAGGCTGGGTGCACGTCGACGAGAACGGCGAGCGGACAATCACCGTGATCGGCGAGAAGCTCCGCCCGCGCGGGCCGCTGCCGCTCGATCGCTACGACCTCGTCTTCTTCGTCGCTGGCGATGTCGAGGCGCTGCGTTCCGCGCGCACCGCGCGCTTTCTCGCGGCGACGATGCGCGAGCTGCCGACACTGCGCGACGCCGGCGTGCACCTCGACCTGGTGGTTGGCAGCGCAAACGATGCGGGGGAGACCTGGGACGGCTCCGTTGACGCAGAGATCGTTGCGCTTACCGACGGTGCGCACGGCGGGAGCGCGAACGGTGTGCGCTGGGAGGCGACAGCGCCGCCCGGGCCGATCGTGGACGCGTACGGCGCAGGGGACTCGACTGGTGCTGCGCTGGCGTTCGCACTCGCGCGCGGAGACGCGTTGCCGGAGGCGCTTGCGCTCGCAGCACGTGCCGGCGCAGCAGTGATCACCGGACGTGGCCCGTACACGACGCAGATAAGCTCGTGACAGTGGAAGCGACAGTCGCATGGGTCGCAATCGCGCCGATCAAGGGCATGGCGCTCGACCTGGTCGACGAGGCGCAGCTCACCGAAGCGGGCGTCGAAGGCGACCGCCGCTTCTTCCTGGTCGATGAGAACGATCGCCTGGTCAACGCGAAGGGGCTCGGCGTGCTGCAGCAGATCCGTCCGGTCTACGACCACGAGACGCGCACGCTCGAGCTGCACATGCCGGGTGGCGCGCTCATCGATGGTGTCGTCGAGACGAAGGGCGAAGTCACGGCGAACTTCTGGGGCGACCCGAAGACCGCACATGTCGTCGTCGGTCCCTGGAGCGATGCAGTCTCCGACCTCGCCGCACGCAACCTACGCCTCGTCGAGCCGGAGCTGACTGCACCCGATCGCGGCCGCAGCGGAGCGGCATCACTGCTTTCGACGAGCTCGCTTCGCGCGCTCGCGAACGAGCTTGGTGTCGACGAGGTCGACGGCCGGCGCTTCCGCATGCACTTCGGCATCGACGGCGTGGACGCGCACGCGGAGGACGGCTGGATCGGCGCGCGGGTCTCGCTCGGAGACGCTGTCGTGATCCCGCAGGGCAACGTCGGCCGCTGCGCGGTGACGACCCAGAACCCCGATTCGGGCCGGCCGGACCTCGACACGCTCAAGGCGCTCGGCCGCTACCGGGGCGACATCGAGACCAGCGAGCCGCTGCCGTTCGGGGTCTACGCCGCGGTCGCCCAGCCGGGCGCCGTGCGCGTGGGCGACCCCGTCAGCGTCCTCTAGGGGCCTTTTCCGCGCTCCCAGCGGCTTTCCGCCTGCCTCGGCACGGCGAAATTGGGGTTTACGCGTGGGGGAAAGTGGGTTATAGTGGGGCGCAGTGGATTGGCGATGCTGCTCGGACAACACGACCATGCGCTCGACGAGAAGAACCGCCTCACGCTGCCCGCGAAGCTTCGCGAGCAGCTGGGAGACCACGTCGTGGTGACGCGCGGGCTCGAAGGCTGCCTCAACGTCTACGCCGCCAAGGAGTGGGAGGCGCTGGCCGGCCGCGTCACGAGTCTCGATCCGCTGAGCCGCGACGGCCGCCAGATGCGCCGCTTCTTCTTTACGGGAGCCGCCCATGGCGAGCTCGACAAACAGGGCCGAATGGTTCTCCCGACGAGCCTGCTGAAGGGCGTCGGGATCGAACGGGAAGTCACCGTGGCCGGTATGTACGACCACCTCGAGATTTGGGATCGCACGAAGTGGCAGTCGCACCTGCAAGAGGTCGAAGGGAGCGCGGAAGATGTTGCCGAGCGTCTTGCCAACTGATTCCGATCATGTCCCCGTCCTCGCGGACGAGGTAGTCAACGCACTGAGCCCGCGTCCGGGTGAGACCGTCGTCGACGCGACCTTCGGCGCCGGCGGCCACTCCGAATTGCTTGCCGCGCACCTTCGCGGCGAGGGCAAGCTGATTGCGATCGACCGCGACCCGACAGTTGCGCCCTACTTCGAGCGCTTCCGCCGCGCGACCGGTGTCAAGACGCGGTTGCTGCATGGTGAGTTCTCGGCCGTGTTGCAGCAGCTCGCCGACAACGGCGTACACGCGGATGCGGTGCTGCTCGACCTCGGCGTGTCGTCGATGCAGCTCGACCGTCCCGAGCGCGGCTTCTCGTACGCAGTGGATGTGCCGCTCGACATGCGCATGGATCCGAGCGCCGAGTATTCAGCCGGCGAGCTCGTGAACGAAGCGAGCGAGAAGGAGCTCACGCGCATCTTCGGCCAGTACGGCGAAGAGCGGTATGCCCGTCAGATCGCGCGTGCGATCGTGCGTCGCCGCGGCAAGCAAGAATTCGAGACGACCGGCGAGCTGGTCGAGACGATCAAAGCGTCAATTCCCGCGCCTGCAAGATTCGGCGAAGGGCATCCGGCGAAACGCGTTTTCCAGGCACTACGCATCGAGGTGAACGACGAGCTCGGCTCGCTCGAGCGCGCGCTGCCCGCTGCAATCGAACTGCTCAACCCCGGCGGGAGGCTCGCGGTCATTTCGTTCCACTCGCTTGAAGACCGCATCGTGAAGCGCTTCTTGCGGAACGCGGAACACGGCTGCACCTGCCCGCCCGACTTTCCCGTCTGCGTGTGTGGGTCACAGCCGACGCTGCGCGCCACGCCGCGCCGGGCGATTCGTCCGTCGACGGCTGAGATCTCCCGCAACCCGCGCGCCCAGTCCGCGCGCTTGAGGGTGGCGACCAAGGTTGGCTAGCTACCCGGTTACTGGTCGTCAGATAGCAGTCGAACCGCGCCTCCGTCCGCGCGCGGCGCGGACGCGTGCGAAACGGGCACACACCCGCGGTGGCATTCTCTGGATCGTCGTCAGCGGGATTCTGCTCGCCGGCGTCGTATTCGTGAACGTCGCCGTGCTTCGCCTGAATCTCCAGCTCGATTCGCAGACGAACCAGCGCGCCAAGTTGCGCGCCGAAAACGCGGCCCTTCAGTCGCAGCTTGCGAGCGCGCTTGCGTCACCGAAGATCCAGGCGAGGGCGCAGCACGACCTCGGGCTCGTGGCTGCCGATCCGTCGACGATCCAGTACCTCAACCTCGCGACGAAGTAATTCATGCGGGAGCGTCTGGCCAATCGCCGGATCCGTCTCTTGCTCGTGCTCCTCCTGCTGGCCTTCGCGGGCACTCTCGCGCGTGCGGTGTGGCTGCAGGGTGTCGAGGCAGCAAGCCTGAGCGCCAAGGCGTCGAGCCAGCACCGCGAGACGATCTCGATTCCCGCAGGCCGCGGAACGATCTTCGACCGCACCGGCGTGCAGTTGGCGATCGGCGAGCAGACGACGACCATCTACGCCGATCCGCAGCAGGTCACCGACGCGCAGAGGCTTGCGGTCGCAGCGCACGCGATGTTCGGCATCGCGGCGACGCCGCTGTACTTCGCGCTGCGCAACAAGAAGTCGCAGTTCGTGTACATAAAGCGATTCGCCGACTCGGCGCTCGCTGCGAAGTTCGTGAAGAAGGGCTTCGCAGGCGTCAACTCCTATCCCGAAGAGAAGCGCACCTACCCGCAGGGTGCGGTCGGCTCGCAGGTCGTCGGCTTCGCCGGCACCGACGACACCGGTCTCGGCGGGCTCGAGCTGCAGTACAACAGCCTGCTCGGCGGTAAGTCTGGCAAGCAGACCGTCGTGCGCGACCCATTCGGCCGCGCGATCGAAGTGTTGAGCTCGTCACCGGTGCGCGAGGGTCAGGACGTCTTCACGACGATCGACCACATCATTCAGTCGAACGCCGAGCAAGTGCTCGCTCAGACAGTCGCGCAGTGGCATGCGACATCGGCGACAGCGATCGTCATGGATCCATCGACGGGTGCCGTGCTCGCGATGGCGCAGGCGCCGGGCTACAACGCGAACAACGCGAGCAACGTGCCCTACGCCATCCAGCGCAACCGCAGCGTGACCGACAGCTACGAGCCGGGCTCGACCTTCAAGCTCGTCACGATCAGTGCGGCGCTTTCGCTCGGGCTCGTCACGCCAGAGACGAAGTTCACGCTGCCGGGCGTGCTGCAGGTCGCTGACCGCAAGATTCACGATGCGGAGCCGCGCGGCACCGAGACGATGAGCGTCGCGCAGATCCTCGCGCGGTCCTCGAACATCGGGGCGATCACCATCGCCGAGCGGCTCGGCGGTACGACGCTGATGAACTGGATCGGCAAGTTCGGTTTTGGGCAAGACACCGGGATCGACTTCCCGGGCGAGAGCGTCGGCCAGGTGCTGCCTCTCAATGAATGGTCAGGCTCGACGATCGGCAACGTGCCGATCGGCCAGGGAATCGCGGTCACGCCAATGCAGCTCGCCTCTGCGTACGCGGCAGTCGCGAACGGCGGTGTTTGGATCCAGCCGCACCTGGTCAGCCGGATCGGCGGCCGCACGTTGACGAACTTCAAGCACCGGCGCATCGTGTCGCCCGCCGTCGACGCCGAGCTCAAGCAGATGCTCACGGGCGTCGTCGATGAGCACGACGCGACCGGCGCCGAGGCTGCGATTCCGGGCTACACCGTCGCCGGCAAAACCGGCACCGGTCAGATCCCGGGCGCGAACGGCTACAAGCCGGAGAACGGCTACATGGCCTCCTTCGTCGGGATGGTCCCGGTGAAGAATCCGAAGCTTCTGGTGCTGGTCGTCGTGAACAAGCCGCACGGCAGCATCTTCGGGGGCGTCGTCGCGGCCCCCGCGTTCGCGCAAATTGCGAAGTTCGATCTGCAGTACTTGGCCGTTCCGCCCAGCCAGACGCATTGATTCCATCCGCCGCGCAGCGTTTACTCGGCAGCTGACAACCCCCTAGAAGGAGGACGGGTGGACATACGTGACGAGAGCCCTGCCGAGCAGGCGCAGGACGAGGCGGAGCTCGCACGCTTTGGCTACCGGCAGGAGCTCCGACGCTCGCTTGGTTTGTTCAGTTCGTTCGCAGTTGCGTTCAGTTACATCTCGCCATCGACCGGCATCTTTGCGCTCTTTGGCCTCGGCCTTTCGACGATCGGCGGTGTGTTCTTCTGGAGCTGGCCGATCGTCGCAGCGGGCCAGTTCATCATCGCCTTGTCGTTCGCAGAGGTCGCGAGTCACATCCCGATCGCCGGCTCGGTGTACCAGTGGTCGAAGTACCTCGCGGGCAAGACGCATGCGTGGTTCACAGGATGGATCTATCTGTTCGCAGGGATCCTCACGATCACCGCGGTTGCCGTAACGCTGCCGATTGCGCTCATCCCTGCGCTTAACGGGATGGGCTGGCACATCGCGAACTCATTCCACAATCAGCGCATTCTGGCGCTGATCTTCATGGTCGTCGTCACGCTGCTCAACGTCTACGGCGTCCGTGCCGTTGCGCTGATCAACAACGTCGGCGTCCTGTTCGAGATCCTCGGCATGGTCGTCTTCGCCTTCATCCTCGCTCTGTTCCATAACCACCAGGGCGTCGGCGTCGTCTTCCACTCGGGCAGCACCAACGTGACGACGAGCACGTTTCTGCTCGCGATGTTCATGAGTCTCTTCGTGATCTACGGCTTCGACACCGCGGCGACGCTCGCCGAGGAAACGCGCAATCCGCGGAAGGAGGCGCCGAGGGCGATCCTCTACGCGATCATCGGCGCTTTCATCATCGGAGGCTTCTTCATCTGGGCAACGTTGATGGCCGTTCCGAACCTGAACGACGGCATCAAGGGCGCGTTCAGCCCGGCCGCGGTCATCGATGCGAACTTCTCGAACGCGTTCGCGACGACGTATCTCGTCGTCGTCTCGATCGCGATCTTCATCTGCTTGCTCGCGATCCAGGCGAACGTGATGCGTCTCACCTTCGGCATGGCACGCGACGACAAGCTGCCTGCTTCGGCGTGGCTGCGTCGTGTTAGCCCGACGCTGCACACGCCATGGATCGCGTGCATCGCGGTGACGCTCCTCGCTGCAATCCCGTTGCTGCAGTACGCGGGGGCGGCGATCCTCGCCATCGCCGCGACGGCGCTGATCTACCTCAGCTACGCGCTCGGTGGTCTCGCGATCCTTCGCGCACGCCTGCAAGGCTGGCCGAAGCGGGACGCTCCGTTCAAGCTCGGCAAGTGGGGCATGCCGGCGTCTGTGCTCGGCTTGATGTGGGGCGGCGGGATGCTGATCAACTTCGCGTGGCCAAGGGCTGCTTCGAACCCAACGCCCGCGCAGACCGGAAACCTGCTCGACTTCCACTGGAACTGGCTCAATCACCGTCCGGTGCTTTGGACGGTGTTCGTGGTGATCACCGGTGTCGGCGGGCTCTACTACGGGCTCGTCCAGCGGCAGAAGCCGTCGCACATCGAGGCGCCCGAGGCGGAGTTACTGGCGCACGACGCGGCGGCGCCTGCCCCGGCCGCTGCATAGGAGCCGACAAGTGCGGGGGCGGTTGCGGCCGCCCCCGCTACTCTCTTGCAGCGGATGGATCTCGACCGCCTGAGCAGGGCCGTCTCCGCCGTGGAGGTCGCGCAGACGGGGTCCGTCGAGATCGCTGATCTTGCGTACGACACGCGCACCGTGCGGCCGGGAGCACTGTTCTTCTGCGTGCCCGGGAGCCGCGTGGACGGGCACGACCTAGCAGGCGACGCAGTCGCCGCCGGAGCAGCGGCGATCGTCGTAGAACGAGTCGTCGATGTGGCGGTGCCGCAGGTGCGTGTCGAGTCGGTGCGGGCTGCGATGCCGCGCGCCGCGGTCGAGTTCTTCGGTGACCCTTCGCGCGCGTTGCGGATCGCCGGCATCACCGGGACGAACGGCAAGACGACGTCGGCGTTCCTCCTACACGCGATTCTTGGCGGCGGTCTTTTGACGAACATCGCGCGCGAGGTCGGCGGCGCGGAGCAGCCGCTCGGCCTGAACACCCCTGAGGCAATCGACCTGCAGCGGCTCCTGCGCGAGATGCTTGACGCGGGCGACAAGACGTGCGTGATGGAGGCGACGTCCATCGCGTCGGCGAAGGGCAGGCTCGAGGGCACGCGGTTCGCCGTGCTCGCATTCACGAACCTCACGCAGGATCACCTCGACGTGCACGGGTCGATGGATGACTACTTTGCGGCGAAATCTCAGCTTTTCGCGCAGTCAGAGAGGGCCGTCATCAACGTCGGCGACGAGTGGGGTCGGCGGCTCGCCGCTGAGCTGCCCGATGCGCGAACGTTCACACCGGACGACAGCCTCGACGGTATTGAGCTGAAGCTGCGCGGTCGCTTCAACCGGGCCAACGCGCTCACGGCGATCTGGTGTGCGCGCGAGCTCGGCATCGGCGAGGACGCGATCCGCGCAGGCATCGAGTCTGTTGCGGGCGTGCCCGGCCGCTTCGAGTCCGTGGATGCCGGTCAGCCGTTCACGGTGATCGTCGATTACGCACATACGCCCGACTCGCTCGAGAACGTTCTTCGCGTGGCGCGCGACCTGGCCGAGGGACGCGTGCTCGTCGTGTTCGGTGCCGGCGGCGATCGTGACCGCGACAAGCGGCCGTTGATGGGTCGCGTCGCGGCAGGACTTGCCGATCGCGCCATCGTGACGACCGACAACCCGCGCTCGGAAGATCCCGCCGCAATCGCGAGTGATGTCGCGGACGGCACGCTCGAGATCGTGCTCGACCGCCGCGAGGCGATCGAGTCCGCGCTGGCGGCCGCGCAACCCGGTGACGTGGTCGTGATCGCAGGCAAGGGCGCCGACACAGAGATGGAGATCGCGAGCGGCAACATCCCGTTCGACGATCGCGTCGTCGCTAGGGAGCTGCTCGCGTGATTCCACTCGAGCTAAGTGTCCTCGAGCCGCTCGGCAAGCTGATCGCGCGGCCCTGGGCCGACGCGGTCACGGGCATGCAGGTCGACTCACGGCGGATCGAAGAGGGCGACCTGTTCGTCGCCGTCGGCGGCGGCTCGGACTTCGTCGAGCACGCGTTGGCTCGCGGCGCGTCGGCAGCGCTGGTTCCCGAAGACGCCTTCGCCGCGCTCGCGACGATCGCAGGCGCCGTGCGCGACCGCTCGAAGGCGCGGGTGGTCGGCATCACCGGCTCGACGGGCAAGACGTCGACGAAGGACATTCTCTTTGCACTGTGCGCGCCGCATCTGCGAACGGTCGCGAACGAGGGCAACTACAACACGGAGATTGGCGTTCCACTGACGCTCTGCCGCATCGAAGAGGACACCGAGCTCGTGATCAGCGAGCTCGCGATGCGCGGCCTGGGCCAGATCGCGTGGCTGGCAGCGTTCGTCAAGCCGGACATCGGTGCGATTACCAACATCGGGCCGGCTCATCTCGAGTTTGTCGGGACGATCGAGAACGTCGCCAAAGCGAAGGCGGAGCTGCTCGACGCGCTGCCGGCCGGTGCTGTCGCAGTCGTTCCGGCAGATGAGCCGCTGCTCGAGCCGTACCTACGCGACGATCTCGACATACGCCGCGTCGCGGACACTCCGTTGCCGTTCGAGACGAACTTCGGCTCGGCGCATCAGTTGCGCAACGCGCGCACGGCGGCCGTGATCGCCGACGCGCTCGGCGTCCCATTGCCGCAGCGCCTCGACGTCGAGTTCACGAAGCATCGTGAGGAAGAGCTGCCACTTCCCGGCGACGGCGTGTTGCTGAACGACTGTTACAACGCGAACCCGCTGTCGATGCGCGCGGCGCTGGAGAATCTTGTTTCGCGCGGACGCGGCCGACGGAAGATCGCCGTGCTCGGCGACATGCGCGAGCTCGGTGACGAAGGTCCCGCGTACCACACCGAGATCGGTGCGCTCCTTCGTGACCTCGGGATCGAGCACGTGGTCGCGGTCGGCGAGCTGGCCCGCGCCTACGGCGGCGACTGGGTGCCGGACGCACAGGCCGCCGCTGTGCGGCTCCGGGAGTTGCTGCAGCCCGGCGACATCGTCTTGGTCAAGGGCTCGCTGGCGGTGGGACTTGCGGCGGTCGCGGAGAACTTGAGCGCGTAATGTCCAGAGTCCTCGTTGCGGCGCTCGTTGCCATGATCATCTCGATCCTCAGTGGGCCGACGTTCATCGGCTACCTCCGCAAGAACGAGTTCGGGCAGCACATCCGGGAGTTCCTGCCCGAGCGCCACGGCGCGAAGCAGGGAGTCCCGACGATGGGCGGTCTGCTGATCATGGCTTCCGCCGCGATTGCCTTCCTCGCGCTGTCCGACTACACGCTGCCCGCGTTGACAATCTTCGGCACCGCGCTCGCGTGCGGCGGCATCGGATTTCTCGACGACTACATCAAGATCCACCACAAGCGTTCGCTCGGCCTGAGCGGCCGCTGGAAGATGTTGATGCTGCTCGGCATAACCGTGGCGGTCGGCCTGGCCGCGCACCATCAGCATCTGTCGCATTCGGTGTTTGTGCCGATCGTCGACCACTACGTGAACCTGAATTACGGCTGGTACGTGCTCGTGTTTCTGATCATCGCCGGAACGGTGAACGGCGTGAATCTCGCCGACGGCGTTGACGGCCTCGCTGCGGGAACGGGGATCATCGCGCTGGGAACGCTGACCGCGATGGCAGCGACGATCTACATTCGCTCGGCGACGTTGACGCACGGACGCGTTGAGAACCGCATCGACGTCGCGTTCATCGGCGCCGCGTTCGTCGGTGGGATCGTCGGGTTCCTCTGGTTCAATACGTTCCCCGCCGAGGTGATCATGGGCGACACCGGATCGTTCTCGATCGGTGGTGCCATGGCGGCAATGGCGATCATGATGAAGGTCGAGTTGCTGCTGATCTTCGTAGGCGGCATCTTCGCCGTCGAGGCTGTCTCGGTGATGCTCCAGGTCGTGTCGTTCAAGTACTGGGGCAGGCGGATCTTCTTGATGGCGCCGTTACATCACCACTTCGAGATGAAGGCGTGGTCGGATACAAAGATCATGGTGCGCTTCTGGATCGTCACGGCGATCTTCTGCGCTGCCGGCTTCGCGCTCTTCTACAAGTACTACCCGCAGATCCGACCGCATTGAACGTGGTCGTTTACGGGCTCGCGCGTTCCGGCCGCTCGGCCGTCGAGCGGCTCGAAGAGCGTGGCGACACCGTTGTCGTCGTCGACCGGTCGCTCGGGAATGAAGACGACCTCGAACTGCTCGCGGGGGCAGACCTACTCGTGAAGTCACCCGGCGTGCCGCGCGAGGCGCCGCTCGTCGCCGCAGCGCGCACGTGCCGTGTCCCCGTGTGGTCGGAGGTGGAGCTCGGGTTCCGGCTGCTGCCGGACTCGAAGCTCGTTGGCGTCACGGGCACCAACGGCAAGACGACGACCGTCGAGCTGCTCGGTGCAATCTTCCGCGCGGCGGGCCGCGACGTCGCCGTCGCCGGGAACGTCGGCGTTCCACTCACCTCGATCCGCAGAGCCGACTGGGTCGTCTGCGAGTTGTCGTCGTTCCAGCTCGAGGATGTGCACGAGCTCGCATGCGATGTGGCGGTGCTGCTCAACCTCGAGTCGGACCACCTCGACCGGCATGGAACGTTTGACGCCTACCGCGCCGCGAAGCTGCGCATCTTCGAGCGTGCGCGGGCAAAGGTCGTGCCACGTGAGCTCGGGCTCGAAGGGATTGAGTTCGCCGCCGACGATCCGCTGCCGGCCGAGCCGCTGATCCGTGGCGCCCACAACCGCGATAACGCGGCAGCCGCGACGGCTGCCGCGCGGGCAGCAGGCATCGACGACGCCGCGATCGCAGAGGCGTTGCGCACGTTCCCGGGTGTGCCGCACCGGCTTGAACTGGTCGCCGAGCGAAACGGTGTGCGGTACGTCAACGACTCGAAGGCGACGAACGTCGCGGCTGCGTTGCGCGCCCTGGCGGCGTACGCCGACGAACCGGTTCATCTGATTCTCGGCGGCTCACCGAAGGGCGAGGACTTCGCACCGCTCGCGGCCGCGATTGGCCCGAACGTGAAATCTGTGCACCTGATCGGTGCGGAAGGCCCACGGATCGCCGAGGTGGTTGCAGGGGAGGTCGATGAGACGCTCGCTCGTGCGGTTGCGCACGCACGCGAGCTCGCCGAGCCCGGCGACGTGGTCCTGCTCAGCCCGGCCTGCGCGAGCTTTGATCAGTTCGAAAATTTCGAGGCGCGCGGGGAGGCATTCCGGACGCTGGTGAGCTAGGAAACGCGCTCCGCTTCACGAACCCAGTACGGATGAAGCGGGGCGACCTCGAGTCGAGACTTCTGATCCTGGTCACGCTGGCGCTCGTCGCCTTCGGCCTGGTGATGGTCTACAGCGCGACGTCGGCGTCGGCGACGGTCGGCGGCGGCAACCCGAACTACTACCTCGAGCGCCAGGGCATCTACGCGGCGATCGGCATCGCGTTCTTGTTGTTGGCACAGCGCTGGGACTACCAGCGGCTGCGGCGGCTTGCGCCGACGTTCGTGCTCGCGTCGATCGTGCTGCTCGCTGCCGTGTTGGTGATCGGCCCGGCAGTGAACGGCGCGCGTCGTTGGATCTCACTCGGCCCCGCGGTGTTCCAGCCGTCGGAGCTTGCCAAGCTCGCCGTATGCATCTGGGCGGCGTCGTACTTCGCGATGCGGCCGCCGCCGCGCACGCTGCGCGAGCTGTGGCGGCCGGTCGGCGCGCTCGCGGCTCTCTTTTCGGTGCTGCTGATTCTTGAGCCGGACATGGGAACGGCGATTGCGCTCGTGCTGACGCTCGCCGCGATCCTGCTGGTCGCCGGTACGCCGGCGGCCACGCTCGGCGCCGCAGTGACGATCGCCGGCACGCTCGGAACGATCGCGATCTGGATCGCCCCGTATCGTCGCGTGCGCTTCTTCGCGTTCCTGCATCCGTGGAAAGACGCGCAGGGCACCGGCTACCAGATTGCGCAGGCGATGATCGGCATGGGCTCAGGCCATCTGTTCGGCGTTGGCCTCGGGCAGAGCGTCCAGAAGATCTTCTATCTCCCGGAGGCGCATACCGACATGATCCTCGCGATCGTCGGAGAGGAGCTCGGGCTCGTCGGGATGACGATGGTGATCGCGGCGTATGCCGTCTTCGCGTACGCGGGCCTGAAGATCGCCTTGCGCTGCCGCGACCCGTTCGGCAAGCGGCTTGCGACCGGCCTCACGGCGCTCGTCTGCTGCCAGGCCGTGATCAACATTGCCGCCGTCATGGGGGCCGCGCCGCTCACCGGTATTCCGCTGCCGTTCATCTCATACGGCGGTTCGAGTCTCGTGGTCTTGCTCGGCGGGGTCGGAATCCTGCTTAACATCGCTGCCAATGGCGATCGAGCGGCAGCTGCGGTGCCTGATCGCGGCCGGCGGGACGGCCGGGCACGTACGACCCGCGCTCGCGGTGGCCGAAGCGCTGACGGAGCGCGGCGTGCACGTGACGTTCGCCGGGTCGCCGGATCGGGTCGAGGCGCGCCTCGTTCCTGAGGCGGGCTACGACTTCGACACGTTCCGCGTGCGCGGCTTCTCACGCACGCCGTCGCCGGAGCTCGCGCGAGCGCTTTTCCTCGCGGGCGCCGCGCCGTTCGCGTGCCGCCGCATCCTGCGCCGTCGCAAGCCGGACGTCGTCTTCGGCGGCGGCGGCTTCGTCGCCGGTCCGATGCTCGCCGCGGCATCGTCCCTGCGCATTCCCTGCGCGCTGAGCGAGGCGGATGCGCACTTCGGCCTCGCCAATCGCCTGGCCGCGCCGCTCGTGAATCGCATCTTTCTCGCGTATCCGATGGAGACGCGCTTCCGCGGGAAGTCGGTTGTCGTCGGCCGCCCGCTTCCTCGCTCGCAGCCCGTCACGCAGCAGGAGGCGCGCGAGATCTTCGAGCTGCCGCAGGATCGTCGCGTGCTCGGCGTGTTCGGCGCGCTTGCCGGTGCCGCCGCGCTGAATGAGATAACGGTCGAGACGTGGGCTGAGACGGGTCCGGCGATCCTTCACCAAACCGGTGCGCACGACTTCGACCGGATCAAACGGCGCGTAAAGCGCGACGACTATCGCGTGATCGCCGAGACCGATCGCTTCGCGGCCGCGCTCGCGGCGTGCGACCTCGTGCTCGCTCGCGCCGGCGGCTCGGTCTGGGAGATCGCAGCGGCTGGGCGTCCCGCGATCCTCGTTCCGTATCCGTTCGCCACAGGCGACCACCAGGCTAAGAACGCGGAGCACTTCGTCCGCGCCGGTGGCGCGATCATGGTGCGCGAGCTCGACCTCGACGACGTTCCCGAGCTTGTTCGCTCGCTGCTCGATGACGACGACCGCCTTGCGCGCATGGGTGAAGCGATGTTGCGCGCGGCTCGGCCGCACGCAGCGGACGAGATCGCCGACGGCTTGATCGCGCTCACGACCCGATGAACGTCTTCGCCGGACGGCGTCTCTGGTTCGTCGGCATCGGCGGCGCGGGCCTGAGCGCCTACGCCCAGCTGGCCCGCGCGTGGGGAGCGGAGGTCGGCGGCTGGGACAAGACGGCCACGCCGTACCTTGAATCGCTCTCCGACCTGCGCGTGGAGATCTCGCCCGAGCCGGTGGTGCCCGACGGGTGGGAAGCAGTCGTTTCGTCCGCATATCCGGATGTGCCAGGACTTCGTCGCGCCGAGTTTTTGCGCGAGGTCGTCGCCGCACGCGACTCGGTCGTCGTCGCCGGCACGCACGGCAAAGGAACGACCGCGGCGATGATCGCGTACGCGCTGCGCGAAGGGGGCCGCGATCCGGCGTGGCTGATCGGCGC
>DASXKU010000052.1:0-5819 GCA_036496645.1 Gaiellaceae bacterium | reverse complement strand
CCGTCCGTATTTCACTCGTCCGCCGCGAGGTCTGCCAGGAGATACAGCGATCCCGTGACGAGAACCCTCGAAGTCAGGGCTCGGGCACGCCGCAGCGCCGCGTGCGGGTCGGGCACCGTCTCGACCTCGGAGAACCAGGCGCGGCCCCGTTCGGCGACCGCTTCCGCCGCCATCGCCCTTGGGTTTGAGGAGCGCGTCGCGACGAGCGTCGACCCAGCGCGCGCGAGCCGTTCGAGGATGCCGTCGGCGTCCTTGTCTTCGAGAATCGACGCCACGACGGCGTACTCGCCCGACTCCGGCAGCCGCGCGAGCAGCCAGTCGACGGCCTCGGGCGTGTGCGCGCCATCGCGTACCTCGCCGTTGCGGATCTCCAGCCGGCCGGGTAGCGACGCGTCCGCCAGTTCGATGTCTTCGCCGAGAAACGCTGACGCCGCTTCACGCGCGCCGCCAACACGTACGTCGCTGCCCGGGACGAGGTATGCGAATTCCGAATCAGGCAGCACAACGATCGCATTTGGCCCGGCCACGGCGAGCTTCTCGCGCGCGATCTCTTCTCTCGTCTCCCCGAGGACGTCTGTGTGCTCGAGCCCGACGTTGGTGAGCAGCACGACCCGCGCGTCGATCACATTCGTCGCGTCGTGGCGGCCGCCGAGGCCTGCCTCGATCGCCGCGTGCTCGACACCATTGGCCGCGAAGTCCGCGAACGCCGCTGCGGTGACGGTCTCGAACTGCGTAGCACCGACTGCTTCGGCGTCCGCGCGCACACGTGCGATCGCATGCGCGAAACCGTCGGCATCCGTCTGCAAGCGCTCGTGCCAGCCCGACACATGCGGCGACGTGTACGCGCGACCGCCGATCGTCGCGGCGATGCGCCGAGCCGCCGTCGACTTGCCCTTCGTGCCGACGATGTGCACCGCGTCGAACGTGCGCTGCGGATTGCCGAGCCGCTCGAGCAACTCGCGCATCCGCTCTGTGCCGAAGCCGTCAACCGGCCACGGCGACAGCGACTCAAGCCAAGCGACATCAGGCTTCGGCTTCACCGCTGTGGAACTTCCGTCACAGTCTTGGCACCTCTGTGGTCCCAACCTGGTACCTAGCTGGTCCGAATCTCAACCGCTGATGGCATCGAGCTCGCGCCGGTAGCGCTCGAGCTTTGATCGTTCTGCTTCAACGACACTGTCGGGCGCATTCGCGACGAAGCGCTCGTTGGCGAGCATCTTCTCGGCGCGGGCGATCTCGCCGCGCAACCGTTCGCGCTCCGCGTCAACATCACCCTCAGTCTTCGCACGCTCCGGCTTCAGCACCGCGTCGAAGATGCGCTTCTCGTCGCCGTCGAGCGGAGGCACGACGCCGGAGCGCCGGAACATCACCGCAAGCTCTTGCACGCGCTGCAGCGCATCCGCGTCGGTCGTGTCCCCCGCCTCCGGCCACGGCGCGACGATCAGCCGCATCTCGCGCGCCGGCAGGAACGACCAGATCTCCTCCGTCACATGCGGCATCGCGGGATGCAACAGCTTCAACAGCCACTCGAGCGCGAACGTCGCCGTGGCGCGCGCCGAAGCGTCGCCGTCGTACAGACGGCTCTTGATCGCCTCGAGGTACCAGTCGCAGAAATCGTCGAACGTCACGTGGTACAGCTCGTCCATCGAGTGCGCGAAGTCGAAGTCGTCGAGGTAGCTCTCGACGGCACGCTGCGCCTGGGACAACCGCGCCAGGATCCAGCGCTCCTCCAGCGAGGACGGCTCATTCGCCGGCAACGCGCCTTCGCATGCCGTGACGATCAGTCGCGCGGCGTTCCACAACTTGTTCGAGAGGCGTCCGCCCTCCTCGATCGCCGCGTACGAGAAGCGCACGTCCTGTGTCAGCGAGTTTTTGAGCAGCCCGTACCGGGTCGCGTCGGCGCCGAACTTGTCGAGCACTTCGAACGCATCGATGCCGTTTCCGAGCGATTTCGACATGCGGCGTCCGTCGACCGCGAGCACGGTTGGATGGATCACGACGTCGTCGAACGGTCGCTCGCCCATCATCTCGAGACCGGAAAAGATCATCCGGTTCTCCCAGAGGCGGATGATGTCGCGCGCCGTCGTGTTGACGTTGCCCGGATAGAACTGCTGCAGGTCGGGCGTGTCGTCGGGCCAGCCGAGCGTCGCGAACGGCCAGAGCGCCGACGAGAACCAGGTGTCGAGCACGTCCGTCTCGCGCGTCAGTTCCGTCGAGCCGCATTCGGCGCATGCGTCAGGCTCGGTCTCCTCCACCGTGATGTGCCCATCCGCGCAGTGCCACGCCGGGATCTGATGTCCCCACCAGATCTGCCGCGAGATGCACCAGTCCGGGGCGTTCTCGAGCGAGTCGATCGCGAAGCGGTGCTGATTCGGAGGGTGGTACTCGATCGTCTCGCTGCGGAGCTCCTGCAGCGGACGCTGCTTGATCTCGCCCATCGCACACCACCACTGCAGCGAGATGCGCGGCTCGATGCGCGTGTGGCACCGCTCGCAGAACGCAACCGAGTGGCGATAGTGCTCACGCTTCTCGAGCAGGCACCGCTCCTTGCACCAGTCGAGGATCTTCTTCGCCGCCTCGTCCTGCGTGAGGCCCTCGAGCCCTTCGGCGATCACGCGGCCATCTGGTCCGAGCGCCGACGGTTCCGGCAGTCCGTGGTCGCGGCCGATGTCGAAGTCCTTCTGGTCGTGCGCAGGCGTCACCTTGAGCGCGCCGGTGCCGAAGCCGAGCTCGACGCGATCGTCGGCGATGATCGGCACGCGCCGCTCGGTCCACGGCACGATCACCTCGCGGCCGACGAGGTGCTTGTAGCGCTCGTCGTCGGGATGCACCGCGACCGCAACATCGGCCGGGATTGTCGCCGGACGAACAGTGGCGATCGCGATGTGACCGCTTCCGTCTGCAAGCGGATAGCGAATGGTCGACAGCGTGTCGTCCACGTCTTCGTGCTCGAGCTCGAGATCCGACAGCGACGTCTCGTGATACGGGCACCAGTTGATGATGCGGTTCGCGCGATAAATCCAACCTCGGTGGTACAGGTGCACGAAGAAGCGCATGACCGCGCGCACGTACGCATCGTCCATCGTGAATCTCTCTCGGCGATAGTCGAGCGACGCGCCGATCTTGCGGTAGTCGTCGATGATCTTGCCGCCGTATTCGTGCAGCCACGACCAGATGCGCTCGAGGAACGCCTCGCGGCCGATCTCCTGACGCGACGTTCCTTCCGCGATCAGCACCTTCTCGAGCACGTTCTGCGTCGAGATGCCCGCGTGGTCGAAACCGGGTTGGAAGAGCACGTTGAAGCCCTGCATGCGCTTCCAGCGCACGAGCAGGTCTCCGACCGAGAGATTGAGTGCATGACCGATGTGCAGCCGACCGGTGACGTTCGGCGGCGGATGGCAGTCGACGTAGGGCGTACGCGACGGATCCGGGTCGGCGTTGTAGAGGCCTTCGGCCTCCCATGTCTGCTGCCAGCGCGCCTCAACACCGCCCGGGTCATAACGGGGTTCCATCATCCGGTGGGGGCTAGCGAGCGACTATGCGCGCGAGTTTAGCCGATCGCGCGGGCCGACATGCTCGAGGATGGTCTGCAGCAGAACGAACGAGTGCATGACGTGCTCGTGCGCGAGCTCGGCCGCACCTTTGACGGAGTGCGCTGCCAGCGCCTGACGGATTGCGCTGTGCTCTGCCTGGTTGCGTTCGTAGAGCCGGTCGAGCTCCTCGTCCACCGGCGCCCATACCGCGGGCCCGGAAAACGTGCGCCGGGCCGACTTCGCAACCGACTCGATGTACGGCACGCCGGCGACGCGATACAGCACGTCGTGGAACGCGTGGTTCGCGTGCATCCAGTCGGACATGAGCGCGCGCCGGTCGCCGCCGGGCTCACGTGAGCGGAGCTCCTTCGTCAGGCGCGCGAAGCGGCGCTCGCACTCCTCGAGCTCGACCAGGTCGTCGCGCGTCAACTTCTGCGCGGCGAGCTCGGTGACGAGTCCCTCGAGTTTCGCGCGCACGAGGAATGCTTCGCGGAGCTCTTCGTGCGACAGGGTGCGCACACGGACGCCGCGATTCGGGATGAAATCCACGAGCCCGAGCGCGGCGAGCTTGCGCAGCGCCTCGCGTACCGGCGTGCGCGACACGCCGAAGCGCTCCGAGAGCTGCTCCTGCCGCAGCACCGTTCCGGGCGCGAGCTCACCCGAGACGATCGCTTCCTCGATCAGGACGGCGATATCGTCAGCTTTGGTGGTTTCGAGGGTCATCGGTCAACCTCTGGTGCTCTGGAGGTTCATCGCAGGTGATCGTACGCCGTCGGCGTGAGGAATTCCTTGAACGGTGTAGAGAGCGCGACGTCGGCGAAGACGTCCTTCGCCTCATCACCTGCATCGATCTGCGCGATCTCGTCACGCACGCGCTGGTCGTCGAAGCGGCCCGCCTGCACCCACGACCAGATCTGGGCGCGCGAAATCTCGGCAGTCGCCGCATCCTCCATCAGGTTGTCGATCGCCGCGGCGCCAACTCCGTGCAGCCACGCATCGAGGTAGCGAACGCCAACGCTCACATTGACGTGCAGCCCTTCGTCGGTGATCTCCCCGCCGGGAACGTCGAAGTCGAGCAGCTGCTCCTCGCTCACCGACACGTCGGGACGCTTGCGGCTCACCTGGTTCGCGCGGTCTCCGAGCACGGCGTCGAACTCCTTCATCGCCACCGGCACGAGGTCGGGATGCGCAACCCACGAACCGTCAAACCCGTCGCCCGCCTCGCGCGCCTTGTCGGCGCCGACCTTCTCGAGCGCAACCTTGTTCACTTCTGGATCTTTGCGCGACGGGATGAACGCCGCCATGCCACCGATCGCGTGCGCCTCGCGGTCGTGGCACGTCTTCACGAGCAGCTCGGTGTACGCGCGCATGAACGGCACCGTCATCGTGATCTGCGCACGATCGGGCAGCAGCGCGCCGGTCTTCTTGATGCAGCTGAAGATGTAGTCCCAGCGGCCGGCGTTGAGCGCGCACGAGTGATCGCGCAGCTCGTAGAGGATCGCGTCCATCTCGAACGCGGCGAGGATCGTCTCGATCAGCACAGTGGCTTTGATGGATCCCGAAGGCAACCCGAGCTCGGACTCGGCGATCGCGAATGCCTGCGCCCACAACCGCGCCTCCTGATGCGACTCGAGCTTCGGCAAATAGAAATATGGCCCGTCGCCGCGCTCGAGCTGCTCGCGCGCATTGTGGAAGACGGTCAGCCCGAAGTCGAAGAGCGAGCCGCTGATCGGTTCGCCGTCGACGAGGTGATGGCGCTCGACCAGGTGCCAACCGCGCGGACGAATGACAAGCGTCGCAGTCTCGTCGTTCAACGCGTACGACTTCTCCGGCGTCTCGAGGCTGATCGTGCGACGCACCGCGTCATGAACATTGCGCTGCCCGTCGACGACGTTTTCCCACGTCGGCGAGTTGGCGTCCTCGTAGTCGGCCATGAACACGCGCGCGCCCGAGTTCAGCGCGTTGATCATCATCTTGCGGTCGACGGGGCCGGTGATCTCGACCCGGCGGTCTTGCAATGCCTGAGGAGCAGCGGCGACCGTGAACTCCTCGGGCGCGCGCACGAACGACAGCGGCTGGCCTTCGCGCTCCTTGCGCACGGCGAGCAGCCGCTCACGCTCCGGGTTCAACTCGCGGTGGAGGCGCTCGACGAAGCCGAGCGCCTCCCGCGACAGAACGTCCTCCTCTACGCGAATTGCTGCTCTTCCGTCGAGCCCTTCAGCGCGAGGGTCGACGACTCCTTGGCCACGGCCTGCATCACCTGGTCGAAGTATCCCGCACCGACCT
>DASXKU010000051.1:0-12338 GCA_036496645.1 Gaiellaceae bacterium | reverse complement strand
CGTCGTTTAGTTGGGAAGAGAACCTACGGTTCCCTTCCCAAGGCCCATCCCTCCCTTTTCGTAGCGCATCGCGGAGGGAGCTGGGCCTCTCGGCCGGCCAAGCCGGCCTTCGGCGTCGAGCTGTGAACGCTCATTCACGCGAAGAACGGAAAAGGTGCCAGGCACCTTGGTGCATGGCACCAGATCTACGCCGCGTAGGAACGGGGCCCCGTGCGGAGAACTCCCGCGCATGCGCATTCGTCCGACGCGCCTGCTTGCCCTGGGAGCGCTCGCGCTCCTCGGCTTCTTGTATTGGAAGCCGCTACACACGTACCTGCACACGAAAAGCCAGTTGCAGTCGCGGAGTGGGCAGGTACAAGTGCTCGAGGCGCAGCAGACGGCGCTTCGGCAGCGCATCGCGCAAATCGGCTCGACGGAGCAGCTCGTGCGCGAGGCGCGCCGGCTTGGGCTCGTCAAGCCGGGGGAGCAGCTCTTCATAGTGAAGGGCATCCCAACCTGGCGCAAGAAACACCACTAGCGTTCCGGGCGTGACCGACCGCGAGATCGTCGCGCGCCAACTCGGCCGGAAACCGCGCGCGTTCCGGGCCGTTGTCGTGCGCTGCCCGTTCGGTCAGCCGGCGATCACGGAGCAGGCACCGTTCGATGAGGACGGTCATCCGTTCCCGACGCAGTTTTGGGTGACGTGCTCACACCTCGGGGCGGCGATCGCGCGCTTGGAAGCGGACGGCGGCGTCGAACGGTGGACGCGCGCCGCCGAAGACGACCCCGAGCTTGCGCGCAGCCTCGACAGTGCGCACGCGGAGCAGCGACGGATACGGCCTGAGCTCCCAGGTGGCGTGGGCGGGGCGCTGAGCCACGGCTCCCTCAAATGCCTGCACGCACACGCTGCATTCGCGCTCTCTCGCCCCGGCTACGAGCTAGGTGACCGGATCCTGGCCGAGCTGCCCGCAATGTGGCCGTCCCGCTGTTGCACCGATCTGTGACTCTGAAGATCTGTGATCCTGAAACCATGAACGTTGGGCTAGCCCGCCAGCACTGGGAGACCGGAGAGCGCCGTGTCGCGGCGCTCGGCGTCGACGCACAGGTCGAGATCGTGCTCGGCGAGTTGCGCAAGCGCGTGGGGCAGACGTTCACGCTCGCCGAGCTCGCGCGCGCCTACGACGGCGCGGACGACTGGGCGCGCGACGCGATAGACCTCGCGGAACCGGAGACGCCGCCGCCGCTTGAGTCGAGCACGGTGACCGACGCCGCCTTTCATCGTTACGCGCGCGGCGCGGTCGACTACGCCCCGTGAACACGCGTCTCGTCATCGGGGCGGTCGTCGTCGTGATCGTCGTCTTCGTGATCGGCATCGCCATCGGCGAAGCGCTGCACGACGATTCGCCGCCCGGCGGGACTCAGACGATCGTCCGCACCCTGAACCCGCTGCCGCTGCCGCCGGCCCGCATAACCGTCACCGTCACGACGACCACTCCTTAAGCGAGCGGTTTAGATTCGCGGAGCTTTGGCGATGTTTGCGCCATGGCGCAACCAAGCTCACGTCAACCTGCCACCGAGTCGGATTGGTTGACCCTCGGCCAGGCGGCGCGGTTTCTCGGCGTCGCGCAGTCCACGATTCGTAAGTGGTCGGACCAGGGTCGCGTGCCCGCGTTCTACACACCCGGCGGCCATCGCCGGTATCGGCAGCGCGATCTCGACACGTTCCTCGCGCGCTCAGGCCCCGGCGGGCAGTCGAACGGTCCGCTCGTCCTCGTCGTCGACGACGACGCGTCGGTCCGCGAGCTGATGCGCGTGAACCTCGAGGCAGAGGGCTACGCCGTGCGCGAAGCGGGCGGAGCCGACGAGGCGCTCGCAGTGATCGACGACCAGGCGCCGCAACTCGTGCTCCTCGACGTTGTGATGCCCGGCATCGACGGGTGGCAGATGCTCAAGCGCATGCAGGAGCGCCATGGCTCGATCCCCGTGATCATGTTCAGCGGCGAGGTCTCAGCGGAAGGCGATGCAGAAGAACGCGGCGCCCAGGCGTTCGTGGGCAAGCCGTTCGATCCGCTACAGCTGATCGAACGCGCGAAGCAACTCGTACCCGTCTAGCGGTGGCTTACCTACATCTCTTCGGCTGCGGAGAGCACGCCGCCGAAGACCACCGCGAGGCTCGCCAGCAGCGCGATCCAGATGCCGATGCCGCGGCCGCTCGCCGGCAGCATCGAATCGGGAACCGAGATGACGCGGATCAGCACGAAGATCGTCGCCAGCGCGCCGAGCGCGACGATGACCAGACTTTCCGGCACCGACGGTGGCAGTTCGAAGCCCGCCTGGCGAAGCAGCACGAGCGCGAGCACGGCGAGCCCGATCACGAACACGAGCTTCCCCAGCACGCCTGTGTGCCAGCCGATAACCGCGAGCTTTACACCGACGCCTGAACCGGCGTACCAATCCATGAACGACGAGAGAAGAAGAACAAGGCCGGCGATCCAGGTAATGCGCTCGCCGGCGGCCCAGACGCCGCCACCCGCACGCTGAAGCCGCGAATCACGGGCGGTAGTCGCCGGGTCGGAAGCGGGATCGAAGAAGTCAGGGGTTTCCACATCCGGAAGTATGGGGAAACCTCCGGTCGACAGCCGGGTGACCGGTCTCGGGGGGAAGGGGTTCCAATGCTGGAAGAGACGCAGATGGACTCGCCGGAGGGCGAGTTCGTCGAATTCGTCCGCACGGGTTCGTACGCGACGGGTGAGTTCCACTGCTCGAGTTGCGGCTATGGGATCGCCGTCTCGGGCCCTCTTCCGCAGTGCCCCATGTGCGCCGGCACCACCTGGGAGCCAGGCGATACGAGCTTCATCATCGGTCGCTAGACGCCGAACAAGGTCTGGACGAGTTCCCACACCAGCAAGAGCGCGAACGCCGAGGCGAAGGCCAGCGCAGTCAGGACGACCCAGAAGCGAAGGTGCGAGCGCCGCGTTTCGCTGCGGTGTGCTGCGCGGGCCCGACGACGGGCGCGCTCACGGTGATAGGCGTGCTCGACCGCCCGCGGATCGAGCGACGGCAGTTCCTCCGGAGTCCTCTGATTTGGAGTCCTCTGAGCAGGCTGGGCCATATGCAGGGGATTCTAGAGGTGCATACTGGTTTTCGTGACGGTCGCCCAGGTAAGCCGTCCACCGCTGGAGGCGCTTGCCGAAGCAGCGGTCCGCGCCGCGGCGCAGCCTGATCCGCAGGCGGCGCTTGCGCTGCTCGCCGACGCGACGCGGGAGGCCGCCGACGCGGATCTCGTCGTCCTGCGGGTGCGCGACAGCCACGGTGAGCTGGCCGCCCGTGCCGTGAGCCCGGCGGGATCCACGCTCGCCGCGGAGGTCGCCGCCAGCCGTGCGCCGGCGAGCGACTTCGAAGGTGGGGCTCTCTCAGGGCCGACCCGCCGTGCCGCAGAACATGCGCGCGCTGCCGGCACGCTCGTCGAGGCGTTCGTCCTCGACGAGCGCGTCGCCGGTGCGGTTGAGCTCGTGCGTGTCGCGTCATCGTTCGACGAAGACGAGAGAACGGTCGCGCAACTCGTCGCCGCCCAGCTTGCGCTGATCGTGCGTTCCACTGGTGGCACGACGGCACCCGCGACCGCCGACTGGCTCGCGCTTGCCGGCGAGGCGCTCGCAGCGGGAAACGACGCGGGCCGCGCGGCGCACCAGGCGACGCGCATCGCCGTCGAGGCGACTGGAGCCGCAGCTGGGCGGATGTGGCGGGTGGCGGACGGCAATGCGGACGAGATCGCGACGACCGGCGATCCGCAGGATAGAACGCGCGCCGCGGAACTGGCCCTCGCCGCAGCGCATGCGTGGCAGCCCGTGACCGTCGACGGCGACATCGCAACGCTGCGCGTCGGCGAGCCGATGTTTGCGGCGTTGCAGCTCCACTTCGCGGACGGCGGCGCGCCACCACCGGAGGCATTCGCCGGGCTCGCCGCATTCGCAGCACGGGCCGCGCATGCATTGCGCGCAGGCGAACAAGCAGAGCAACTCAGTTCGGAGCTCGAACGCACGCGCGCGCTGCTCGAGGTGGTCGGCGAAGCCGTTTCGCGGCTGTCTCTTTCACACACGCTCGAGACGGCCGTCGAGCACGTCGCGGAATTGCTGCAGATCGACATGATCGGCGTGTACCTGATCGACCACGGGCACCTCTCGCTTGCTGCGGGCCGTGGCCTTCGCGTCGGTCATCAAGCCGTCGCCGATCGCCTCCTTGCGTTGGCACTTGGCCCGCTGCGCGCGCGCACGACGCTCGTGGTCGACACATCCGCTTCGGAGCGCGCGATGCACGACGCGCGAGCAGCGCTCGTGCGGTACGGCCACACCCTGGTCGTCGGGGTGCCGCTGCAAGTGGGCGGCGAGGTGATCGGGCTCGTCGTCGCGTATCCGCCGGCGCGGAGACTCGCTGAGAGCGAGGCTTCGCTGCTCGCTGCGCTCGGCGCACAGCTTGCGGTCGCGGTACAGAACGCACGCTTGCACGAGCGGGCAACGGAGCTCGGCGAGACGCTTGCGACCGTACTCAACTCGGAACGCCAGTCGACGAGGCAGCTGACCGCGCTCTACGAAATCTCGCACTCGTTCACGCAGAGCCTGTCGCTCGATACGACCCTCGAGACGATCACGTCGACGATCGTCGGCGTGCTCGGTGTCGATGCAGCCGTCATCCGCATGCCTGACGAGCGCGGTGACACCTTCGTGCCGCGCGCGGTGCACGTCGTCGAGTCGCGGCTCGTGGAGCCGGTGCGCACGATTCTCGAACGGCCACAGCCGCGACCACCGCGAGCGCGAGAACCCATGCTGCTCGACATTCCCACGGCCCTCAGGCTTGGCGGCGCGCACGCGTTACTCGTGCCGTTTCTCGAAAAGGGCTCGACCGCAGCGCTGCTGCCGATCTCGACGCCGAATGAGCATCTCGCGCAGCTGACGATCCTGTCGCTCGACCCGGCCGCACCGATCGATGCGGAGACGCTCGCGACCGCGGGCACGATCGCGCGGCAAGCGGCGCTCGCCATCGACAACGCGCGCCTCTACCAGCAGCAGAAGCAGTTCGCGGAGACGATGCAGCAGTCGCTGTTGCCGCAAGAACAACCGGGCATCCCCGGGCTCGAGGTAGGCGCGATGTACGAGTCGGCGGCGCGCGTCGATGTCGGCGGTGATGTCTTCGACTTCCTCGAGCTGCCCGACGGCAGACTTGCAGTCGTCCTCGGTGACGTCACCGGTCATGGGATCGACGCGACGGGCGATATGGCGATGGCGAAGTTCGTGTTTCGCTCGCTCGGTCGGGTGCATGACGATCCGGCGGAGTTTCTGGCGCGCGCCAACGACGTCGTGGTCAGTGAGATCGCGCCGGGCAAGTTCATCACGATGACGGAGCTCGTTGTCGATCCGAGCGGGGCGGTGCGCGCCGCGAGCGCCGGCCATCCCGAGCCGCGCATCGTCAGCGATGAGGGCACAGTCGTCGCGCTGTGCTGCGGCGGGATGGCACTCGGCGTCGAGGAGGATCAGACGTACGAGCCGGTGGACGCGGAGCTGCCCGCCGGCGCGACCGTCGTGCTCTACACCGACGGCGTCGTCGAAGCACGGCGCGGCCGCGAGCTGTTCGGCGTCGAGCGACTCGACGCAGTGCTTGCCGATCACCGCCACGACCCGCCGCAGGAGCTCGCAGCAGCGGTCGTCGCCGCGTGCCGGTCGTTCGCGGGTGAGCTCGCGGACGACTGCGCCGTCGTCGCGATTCGTCGCACGGCGTGAACCTCCGCCGCGACGGCGCGCGGCCGCTGGTCGTCGGCCATCGTGGCGCTGCAGCCGTTGCGCCCGAGAACACACTCGCATCACTCGAGGCGGCGGTGCGAGCGGGAGTCGATGTCGTCGAATTCGACGTATCGCCCGGGCTCGTGCTTGCGCATTCCCCAACCGAGGCGCCGGTCGACGCAATCTCGCTGGCCGCCGCTCTGGACTACCTCGCAGGCACAAATGTCGGCGTCCACCTAGACGTGAAGCTCGGCGGGTACGAGCGCGACGTCGTAGCCGCGCTCCGCAATCACCGCCTCACCGAGCGCGCCGTTCTCTCGACCGCTCTGCCAGCCGTGGGGCGGGCTCTCGCCGACGCCGCGCCCGACCTGCCGCGCGCGATCGGCTATCCCCGCGACCGCTTCGGCGTGTCGCGCATCCACTGGCCGGCCGCCCCGACCGCGGCGGGCGCTGCCGCCCTGCGGGCCGCGATGCCGCTCCGCATTCCGCTGCTCCTGCGGCAGGCGCGGGCGACCGCGCTTGCGCTCCACCACACGCTCTGCTCGCGGGCGGCTATCGCAACCGCCCACCGGCTCGGCGCCGCCGTCCTTGCCTGGCCCGTGAGCGACGCCGCCGGGGCCGTGCGGATGGCGTCGCTCGGCGTCGACGCAATCGTCACAGACGACCCTGAAACCACGCTGGAAGCGTTGTCCGCGCGGCTACACTGACCGCGCTGTGAAGCGGGTATTCGCCGCCTGCCTGTTCGCCGCGGGCTTTGCTATCGCAGGTGTCTTCGCCGGGACCGTGATCGCCGACACCGGTACGACGACGTCCTCGACCACGACCGCGACGACAACCACCACCACGACGACCGTCAGCACGACGGTCGCGACGACGACGACTGCGACCGACACCCTTCCTACCGGAGTGACCATCGGCGGCATTGCTGTGGGCGGGCTCGCGCGCCCCGATGCATCCGACGCGGTGCGCATCGCGTTCGAGACGCCGCTCACGGTTGTCGCGGGCACGATGCGCCAGCGCCTCGACCCGCAGACCGTTGCCAGTGCGTATGTCGCGACGGCCGTCGCGCGCGCGCGCTCCGCATCGCCGGGGACCCGGGTGAAGCTCGTCGTCAACGTCAACGGTGTGGCAGTCCGCTCGTGGGTCGCGTCGTTCGTGAAGCGCGTTGGTCACGCGCCCGTTGACGCAACGCTCGGATTCGTCCACGGCCACGTGAAGCTCACGCCCGACCGGCCGGGCCTCGCAGTCGCGACGGGCGCGCTCGTCCAGAGCATCGTGACGCAGCTCAACACGAACAGCCGCACGCCGTTGCGTGCGCCGACACACTCGAGCCCCGCGGCGGTGACCGCCAGAAGCTTTGGCCCGGTGATCCTGATCAACCGCAGCATCAACCGGCTCTTCCTCTACAAGAACAATGGGCGCTCGCTGCTGTCGTGGCACGTGTTTTCCGTCGCGACGGGACAGTCCATCTACCCGACGCCGAAGGGCACGTTCCACATCGTCGTGAAGTACGAGAACCCGTGGTGGTACCCGCCGACACAGGACGCCTGGGCGAAGGGGCTCAAGCCCGTGCCGCCGGGGCCGGCCAATCCGCTCGGGACACGCTGGATGGGTCTGTCCGTACCGGGCGTCGGCATTCACGGCACCGACGAGCCCACCTCGATCGGCTACAGCGCGTCACACGGCTGCATCCGGATGCAGGTGCCGGACGCGGAATGGCTGTTCGAGCGCGTGAGGGTCGGGACGACCGTCATCATTATCTGATGCGCGCCCTTCGTCTCACCGCGGCGGTTGCCGTCCTTGCTTTGCTCGGCCTGCTCGTGTGGGACGTTGCGCATTCGAGCGGCGGCAAGGTCGCGCGTGACGTCGACAAGGGCCAGATCGTCAAGGCGCCGACGTTCAACCTGCCTCTCGTCGACGGCAACTCGAAGCTTTCGCTCGCGTCACTGCGCGGCAAGGTCGTCGTCCTCAACTTCTGGGCTTCCGACTGCGTGCCGTGCAAGCAGGAGCAGGGTGAGCTCAACCGGCTCGCAGCGAAGTACTCGCCGCAGGGCGTGGTCTTCCTCGGGATCGACGAGATCGAAGTGCGCTCGTTCGCGCAGCACTACCTGAAGCACTACAAGGTGCCGTACCAGAGCGTCGCCGACGGCGACGGCGCGATTGCCGGCAAGTACGGCGTGACCGGCACCCCGGAGACGTTCTTCATCGATCGGTCCGGCAGGGCAGTGCCGCCGCACATCGTCGCGCAGGCACAGCCGAGCGACGTCGAAGCTGGGATCGAACGCGCGCTCAAGGCGTGACGCGATTCACTGTTCTGCTCGCGCTCATGGCACTTGTCGTCGCAGCGCTCGTCGTTGCGCTGCCGGCCTCTGCGAGCGAGAACCACCCGACGCAGGCTGAGCTCGAAGCGATGCTCATCTGTCCGAGCTGCCACGTGCCGCTCGACGAGTCGAACGCGCCGATCGCGCAGCAGATGAAGTCGTTCATCGCGCAACGGATCGCGCAGGGGGAGACGCGTAGCCAAATCATCGATGAGTTGGTCGGGCCGCCGAACAACCTCGGGACGGCGGTGCTCGGCGTCCCGCGCACGCACGGCTTCGACCTGCTCGCCTGGCTGCTGCCGATCGGCGGCATCGCACTCGGCGCGGTGGCGATCGGAGCGGGGGCCTGGAAATGGTCGAGCGGGCGCGACGATCCGGCGCCCGCCGCGCTCGACTCCGAGCTCGACCGCCGCGTCGACGAGGAGCTCGCGCGCTTCGATGGGTGAGAAAATCCCCGTTGCGTTTCTGGCGGGCCTGATCTCCGTGCTGACGCCCTGCGTGCTGCCGCTCGTGCCCGGCTACCTCGCTGCGGTCTCGTTGGTTGAAGTCTCGGCGCTCGGACAGCGCGGTTCCGCGCGCCGTGTTGTGCTCGCGAGCCTGCCCTTCATCGCCGGGTTCACCGCAGTGTTCGTCGTGCTCGGCGCGGGTGCCGCTGCGATTGCGAGCGTGGTGCCGAAGACGACGCAGACGCAAATCGCCGGCTTCGTGCTGGTGGTGATCGGGCTCGCGTTCGTCGGGCTGCTGCCGTGGCCGAAGAACACCGTCGCGCCAAACCTCCTGCAGAACGCCCGCAAGACTGGTTCGAGCGCGCTCCTCGGCGGGGCGTTCGCCGTGTGCGCAGCGCCGTGCATCGGGACGGTGCTTGCGTCGATCCTCGTCCTCGCAGGCTCGAGCGGGACGATCGTGCGCGGCGTGATCCTGCTCGTCGCGTACTCGCTCGGGCTCGGCGCCGCGTTCGTGGCGGCCGGCGTCGCGTTCGCGCACGCGATGCGCGCGTTCCGCTGGGTGCGGAACCACTATGCGATCGTGCAGGGTCTTTCAGGCGCCACGCTGGTCACGCTCGGGCTACTTCTCTTCTTCCACCGTGATGCGTGGCTCCGCGATGGCCTGAACCAGGCGCTGTCGCACGTCGGGCTCGGCACCTTCTAGATCCGCGAGCAGCGCCGCTACGTCGAGGCCGCGGTGCGCTGGGACGAACGGCGTGAGGCGGCGGATCGCCTTCAGCCGCTGCCGCTCCGCGGCGACCGGGCGACCGCGACCCCGCTGATAGGCGGAGACGACCACATGCACGAGCCCCTGGAAGAAGTCGCGCTCGTCGTCCGCGGACGCTCGCCACGCCGTCTCGAACGCCTCATGTGCTTCGAAGTACGAGCCGTCGCGTGCGAGCTCCAGACCGCGTTGGTATTCCGCCTCCACGATGCTAAGGTCGCGCTCAGTCATGGCGACGATCCTGTTGTGTGGGGTCGACCTCTTCGTTCGGGGCAAGCTCGAAGCCGCTCTGCCGACGCATCGATTCATCACGAGTGACGGCGTCGACGATCCCGAGCTTGTCATCTGCGACATCGCGCGCATCGACGCTGCCGACGTCGCCGACACGTATCCGGACGTCCCGATTCTGGGCTACACGAACCACACGGACACCGCCGGATTGCGTCGCGCGAACGCCGCCGGATTCGACCAAGTGGTCGCGAAATCCGCACTGTTTGAGCGCACCGCGGAGCTGATCGACCAGCTTCTGGCGTCTGTAGAGTAGGCCGCCGTGACGTACATCATCGCCGAACCGTGCATCGACATCAAAGACCGTTCGTGCGTCGACGTGTGCCCGGTCGACTGCATTCACGAAGCTGGTCGTATCCTCGTGATCGATCCCGAGGAGTGCATCGACTGCGGCGCATGTGAGCCTGAGTGCCCCGTCGAAGCGATCTTTCCCGAAGATGCGCTGCCGGACAAATGGCAGCCGTTCGTGCGGATCAACTACGCGTTCCCCGAAGGAATGGCGACGGTCGACAAGCTCACGGACGAGTACGCGACCGAGCACAACGTTCAAAATCAGCCGCTCGAATAAGAATTGCAAGTCGTGCGGCGTCGACGTCGACGTTCGTTTTCCTTTTCAGCAACGTGCAAGGAATGTCATGCTGTCCGCGTTGCGCGCTAAAAACCAACGTGGTAGGGATCGTCCACGCAACTCAGACCCAGGAGGTCGTAGATGACCCAAGAGGATTGGAGCGTTTCTAGCGCGGCGAGTGACGCCGACGTTAGTGCGCCCACCGAAGGGTTCGAGACGGAGAGCGGGCAGCCCGAAGAGGCGCCCCGCGCAATCCCGGCTCGTACGCGCTCCTCGTCGCGCTCCAGCAAGCGCTCGTCGGCGAAGAAGAAGTCGACGGCCAAGCGTAAGAGCACGGCGAAGAAGTCGACGGCAAAGCGCAAGACGGCGGCGAAGAAGCGTGCCCCGGCGAAGCGCAAGTCGACGGCAAAGCGCAAGACCGCGGCAAAGCGTGCCCCGGCGAAGCGCAAGACGGCCGCGAAGAAGCGGACGGCGAAGCGCAAGTCGACGGCGAAGCGCAAGACCGCCGGTCGCAAGAAGACAACCGCGAAGCGCAAGACGGCCGCAAAGAAGCGCGCGCCGGCGAAGCGCAAGTCGACGGCAAAGCGCAAGACGGCCGCAAAGAAGCGCGCGCCGGCGAAGCGCAAGACCGCCGCGAAGAAGCGGGCTCCGGCCAAGCGCCGTCCCGCAGCTAAGCGCAAGACCGCCGCAAAGCGGGCGCCGGCCAAGCGCCGCACCGCTAAGCGTCGCGCCAAGCGCTAGTCGCGGTTCAGTACGTCCGTTCCCTCGGGGCCCCGCCATGTGCGGGGCCCCACGGGGGCGGAACAGCATTCGGCGGTCCCTCGTTATCCTCGAGGTGATGGAGCCGAAGACACTCGATCATGTTGCGTATTGGGTCGCCGATCGCGATCCGATCGCGGCGTTTCTGGAGCAGCACGTAGGCATGCACGTGATCGACCGCCAGGACCGCTTCACGCTGCTTGGCAGCAACGCGCGCCGCGGGAAGCTGACGCTCTTCGACGCCGACGGGCCGCGCGACGCCGCGGTCCTGAAGCACGTTGCGCTTCGCGTCTCCGACCTGGCCGCGGCCCGTGCGGCTCTGCCGGAGGGGACACCGGAGATCTTCGACGCTGGTGGGGGCGTCCTGCTCACGCTCGTCGAGGGAGCCACGGACGTCGACTACGACCTGGATCACGTCGCGCTGTGGTCGAACGATCCCGAGGCGACTGCGACCGAGTACGAGCGCTACGGCTTCGCGCGCGTCGGCCCGACGCGAGTCGAGGTCGGTGGCGCGCGCGTCGAGTTTCACCGCGGTGAGGTTCGCGAGACCGAGCGGCCGGTGCTCAACCACTTGGCGGTGCTCGTCGACTCTGCGGACGACGTCATCGCCGGTGCCACCGATCTCGGGATCGAGGTCGAGTCCGTCGTCGATGCCGCGAACACGTATGCCGCGTTCCTCTGGGGGCCGGAGCGTGTGCGCATCGAGTACGTCGAGCACAAGCCGACGTTCTCGTTGACGTGACGGTGGTCGTCGCGGGAGCCGGCATGGCCGGTCTCGTCGCGGCAACGCGATTGCGCGAGCTGGGCAGCGACGTCGGGGTGCGCGAGAAGGGCACGCGCGTCGGGGGGTCGATGCTGCTCTCGTCGTGCGTCGTGTGGCGGCACCGCGAGTGGAACGACTTTCGTCGCGAGTGTCCGGGAGGTGACGAGCGGCTGCAGCGGCTCGTCTGGGAGCGGCTGGACGGCGCGATCGAGTGGCTCGTCGGTCTCGGCGCACCGGTGGTGTGGGAGGCGACGGGCAATCCGCGCACGACGGGCAAGCGCTTCGATCCGCGCGGACTCACCGAGGTGCTGGCTGCGCGCGCCGGTGATGTCGCGCTCGAGTCGCCTGCGCTCGGCGATGAGCACACGATCCTCTGCACGGGCGGGTTCGCGGCGTCGAGCGAGCTCGTGACGCGCTACGTCGCACCGGCTGCGTCGCTGCGGCTGCGCGCGAATCCCTGGTCGGTAGGCGATGGGCTGCGTCACGCGACGGCGCGCGGCGCTGTGCTGACGGGCGGCCTCGACGAGTTCTACGGGCGGAACATGCCGGACGCGGCGTGGGACGAGACGCAGTTCGTCTCGCTGTCACAGCTGTACGGTCGCTACGCGCGGGTGTTCGATGAGAACGGCGTCGAGTTCTTCGAGGCGGACGATGTCTCATGGTCGGAGACGAATGTC
>DASXKU010000050.1:0-23646 GCA_036496645.1 Gaiellaceae bacterium | reverse complement strand
CACGGTCAAGAACCATGTGTCGGACGCGACCTTCATCCGCCGCGATCCTCGGTGCTGAAGTCGCGCCCCGTGAAGTGGAGGTACACCTCGTCGAGCGAGGGCCGAGCGACTGCGACCGACGCCACGCCGATGCCCGCGCCTTCAAGCGCCGACAGGATTCCCGGCACGGCGCGTCCACCGTTCTCGACGCGCGAGATGATCGTGCTCTCGCCGACGACCTGCTCAGGCCGCGCGCCGACCGACGCGAGCACCGCTTGGGCGCGATCGACCGCACCGTTCTCGAGCTCGACATGAACCGCGTCACCCTGCAGGCGCGCCTTCAGCTCCGCAGGCGTGCCTTCGACGACGATCTTCCCTTGCGAGACGATCGCGAGCCGATCGGCGAGCTGGTCGGCTTCCTCGAGGTAGTGCGTCGTGAGCAGGATTGTCAGCGACTCCGCTTCCGCGAGCCGCTGCACCTCGTCCCACATCGCGACGCGCGCCTCGGGGTCGAGACCCGTCGTCGGCTCGTCGAGGAACAGAACGCGTGGGCGGTGCACAAGACCAAGCGCAATGTCGAGGCGGCGTCGCATGCCGCCGGAGTACGTCTTGACGATGCGATCGGCGGCGTCGGCGATGCCGACGAGCTCGAGCAACTCGTCGGTGCGGTTGCGCAGGCTTGCGCCGCCCATGCCTTGAATGCGGCCCTGCAGCATCAGGTTCTCGCGGCCCGTGCCGAATTGGTCGACGCCCGAATCCTGCGGCACGTACCCGATCGCCTTCCGGACGGCAGACTGCTCGCGCAGCACGTCGTGCCCCGCCACCGAGGCGGAACCGGAGTCCGGGTGCGTGAGCGTGACCAGTACGCGCACCGTCGTCGACTTGCCCGCGCCGTTCGGGCCGAGGAGCCCGAAGACCTCGCCTTCGCGCACGCCGAACGTCACGCCGTCGAGCGCCTGGACGTCGCCGTAGTGCTTTCGCAGGTCCTCGACTGCAATCGCGTCCATATCCCTCGAGCCTACCGACCGCCTCTCGCTAGAGTGCCCGCGGCCGATGGACCTCTACGAGTACCAGGGCAAGGAGCTCTTCAAGCGTTTCGGGATCCCCGTGTCGGAAGGACGACTCGTGGTGAGCCCCGAAGAAGCGCGTCGCGCAGCGTCGGAGTTGAGCGGCCCCGTAGTCGTGAAAGCGCAAGTACTCACCGGCGGACGCGGCAAAGCCGGCGGCATCAAGCTCGCCGACAACGCGGCTGACGCAGAGGCGAAGGCGCGCGAGATCATTGGACTCGATATTCGCGGCCATGTCGTCGAGAAGCTCTGGATCGAGAAGGCCTCCGACATCGCGAAGGAGTACTACCTCTCGGTCACGTTCGATCGCGGCGCGAAGCAGCCGCTCTTCATGTTCACGACGCAGGGCGGCGTGGAGATCGAAGAAGTTGCAGAGAACAACCCGGACGCGCTCGTCCGCCTGCATATCGACCCGCTTGAAGGCTTCCAGCCATGGGTCGCGCGCCAGTTGGTCTATGGCGCAGGCGTCGAAGATCCGAGCGAGCAGAAGCAGATCGCAGCGATCGTCGAGAAGCTCTACAAGTGCTTCGTCGAGTGCGACGCGATGCTCTGCGAGATCAACCCACTGATCGTCACGCCCGACGGTGAGGTGAAGGCGCTCGACTCGAAGTTCACCGTCGACGACAGTTCACTCTTCCGCCATCCCGACATCGCGGAGTTCCGCGACACAAAGGCGGCCGACCCGCTCGAGTCGTTTGCACGCGAGAAGGGCGTGACCTACGTGAAGCTCGACGGCTTCGTCGGCATCCTCGGAAACGGCGCCGGTCTTTCGATGTCGACCGTTGACGTCGTCGTTGTCGCGGGCGGCAAGCCGGCGAATTTCTGTGACCTCGGCGGCGGCGGCAACGCGCAGGGTGTCGTCGACGCGCTCGAGGTGATCACGCGTGACACGCAGGTGCGCTCGATCCTCTTCAACATCTTCGGCGGCATCACGCGCTGCGACGAGGTCGCGCGCGGGATCCTTGAAGCGCTCGAGCGGATCGAGATCAAGGTGCCGTTTGTGGTCAGGCTCGATGGCACGAACGCCGAGGAGGGACGCAAGATCCTCGCTGACGCGGCGCCGAAGGATCTCTACGTCGAGCCCACCATGCTCGACGCCGCGCGCAAAGCTGTGGAGCTCGCCAAATGACCGACCTGTGGAGTGAGCGCGCCGAGGTCTATCGCACGAGCGCGATCCATTCGGCGGGCGACGACCTCGACTTGGTCGTCGAGTGGTGCGAGCCGGCCGAAGGTGTGACCGCGCTCGACGTCGCGTCGGGCGGCGGTCACGTGGCGCGCCGGCTGCGCGAAGCAGGAGCAACCGTCGTTACCACAGACGCCGCGCCGGGCATGAAGGCCGACACGACCGCGCCGGCCGAAGATCTTCCGTTCGCCGACGCCAGCTTCGACGTGGTGGCGTGCCGCATCGCGGCGCATCACTTCGCCGACGTGCGGGCCGCCCTTGGAGAAATGGCGCGGGTTGCACGCGATCGCGTAGTCGTCTGCGACAACACCTTCGTCAGCGAGGCGTCCGAGGAAGCCGATCGCCTGCGCGACGCGACGCACGTTCGCAACTACTCGGCCGCCGAGTGGCGCATCTTCTTTGAAGGTGCGGGGCTCGAAGTCACCGACGAGCAGACGATTGAGCGCTGGGCCGAGGTCGAAAGCTGGCTCGAGCGCGCGGGCTGCGCCGGTGATGACGCTGCACGCGTCCGCGAGCTGCTCGCCGACGAGATCGTCGACGGCAAGAAGCGCCTGCCGACGCTTGTGATCAAAGGAGCGAAAAAATAGTGGCGATCATCGTCGACAACGACACGCGTCTCGTCGTACAGGGACTGACCGGCTCTGAAGGCCGCTTTCACGGGCTGCGCAACCGCGCTTACGGCACGAACCTCGTCGCCGGCGTGACGCCCGGAAAGGGCGGACAGGACGTCGAAGGCGTGCCGGTGTTCGACACGGTCGCCGATGCGGTGAAGGAGGCCGGCGCGAACACGTCGCTGATCTTCGTGCCGGCCCGCTTCGCACCAGATGCGGTGTACGAAGCTGTCGATGCCGGGGTGAAGACGGTGATCTGCATCACCGAGCACGTGCCTGCGCACGAGATGCTTCGCGTCTACACGTACATCCGCCCGAAAGGCGTAACGATGATCGGGCCGAACTGCCCAGGCGTGCTTTCGCCAGGCAAGGCAAACGTCGGGATCATCCCGGCCGAGGTGTTCAAGCCAGGCGCGATTGGTCTCGTGTCGCGGTCGGGGACGCTCACGTACCAAATCGGCAACGAGCTGGCGCAGCGCGGTCTCGGCAACTCGACGATCGTCGGCATCGGCGGCGACCCAATCGTCGGCGCGAGTTTCATCGACGTGCTCGAGAAATTCGAAGCAGATCCGGAGACGAAGACTGTGGTGCTCGTCGGCGAGATCGGCGGCGACGAAGAAGAGAAGGCTGCGCGCTACGTCAAGGAGAAGATGTCCAAGCCGGTGTTCTCGTACATCGCCGGCTTCTCGGCACCGCCTGGCAAGACGATGGGGCACGCCGGCGCGATCATCTCTGGCTCTTCCGGCACCGCGCAGGCGAAGAAAGAGGCGCTCGAGGCAGTAGGCATCAAGGTCGGCACGACGCCGACCGAAGTGGCAGAGCTCGTCTCCTGAAGCTAGGGCAGATCTAGGCCGCAGCGGGCAGCGTGATGCGGAAGCGCGCGCCACCCGCGCCGCTTTCCACGGTCGCCGTGCCGCCGTGCGCCTCGGCGGCCTCGCGCACGATCGCGAGGCCGAGGCCAGCACCGGGCTTCGAACGCGCGGCCGCGGCACGATAGAAGCGGTCGAAGACGCGCGGCAGGTCTTCCTCGGCGACGCCGGGGCCGTGGTCGGCCACGACGACCTCGCCTTCACGCACGCTTACCTCGATAGGTGCGCCTACCGGGCTGTACTTGACCGCATTGTCGAGCAGGTTTCCGACCGCCCGCTCGAGCAGCACCGGGTCGGCGTTGACAACGGCAGGGGAGAGCGAGGTGACGAAGGTCGCTTCCGGTGCGCGTGACCTGGCACGCTCGACCGCGGCAGCGACGAGGTCGTCGAGCTGAACTTCCTCGACGCGCAGCTTCCGCTCCTCGCCGCGCGCGAGCTCGACCAGGTCGGCGAGTAGCGTCGTGAGTGCGTTCAGCTCCACCGACGCCTCGTCGAGCGCGTGTCGCGTCTCCTCGGCCGAGAGCTGGCCCTCGCGCACGAGGTCGACGTTCGCGCGCGCCGCGGTGAGCGGCGTGCGCAGCTCATGTGACGCGTCGGCGACGAGGCGGCGCTGGCGGCCGACCGACTCCTCGAGCGCCGCGAGCATCTCGTTGAACCGCGTCGCCAGGCGTCCAAGCTCGTCGTCGGCGCCGTGCTCGACGCGCTCGGAGAGGTCGCCGGTTGCCGCGACGCTCTCAGCTGCAGCGGTCAAGCGGCGGACCGGCAGCAGCGCCGCTGCTGCGACAAAGGCTGCGAGGCCGGCGGAGATCAAGATGCCGGCGCCGCCGATCAGAAATGCCCAGAAGCGAATGCGCGACAGCGCGTGGTCTCTGGCTCCGAGCAAGGCGATCGTCACCGTCGCCTCGCCGTTCGGCCGCGGCGTCACGTATTCGCGGATGTGCTCGTTCTGCGCATAGGTCGACTTGAAGTACGCGGTCGCCTGACCTTTCGCGACCGCGAGCATCTGCTTCGTGACCGGGACGCCGACGCCCGCGTGCGAGCCGTCGGAGGCGACAACCATCGTGTTGAAGCGCGCGTACGGCGAGGAGCCGGACGCGAGCGACGCGTCGACCTGGTTGAGCAGCTCGTGCTTCGCGATCTGCGAGACGGCGAATGACGTCGCGGCGACAGTGACCGCGATCGCCAGGGCGGTGAGGACGATCAGCCTCTGCCGGAAGGTCACGGCTCTTCCCGGAACGCGTACCCCACGCCGCGAACGGTGTGGAGCAGGCGCGGCTCGCCTGCCTCTTCGAGCTTGCGCCGTAGATACCCGACATACACCCAGAGCGCGTTCGACGTTGCCCCGAAGTCGTAGCCCCACACGCGCTCGTAGATCTGCGAACGCGTGAGCACCTGGCGCGGATTGCGCAGGAACAGCTCGAGCAGGTTGAACTCGGTCCGCGTCAGCTGCAGCCGGCGCTCGCCGCGATATGCCTCGCGCGTCGCCGGGTCGAGCGTCACGTCGGCGAAGTGAAGCGCGCCGTCACCGGCGCCCGTGCGGCGCAGCAGCGCACGCACGCGCGCGCGCAATTCGTCGATCGCGAACGGTTTGACGAGATAGTCGTCGGCGCCGGCGTCGAGGCCCTCGACGCGATCCTCGACCGCGTCGCGTGCGGTCACGACGAGGATCGGAACCGCGTCTTCGCGGCGGCGCAGCGTGCGGCAGACCTCGAGGCCGTCGATCCCCGGCATGAGCAGATCGAGGACGATCGCGTCCGCGGAGGAGGCAGCGTGCTGCGCGAGCGCCTCCGAGCCGTCAGACGCCTCGTCCACGTCGTAGTCCACGCGCAGGGCGCGCGAAATCGCCGACCGGACGGCCGGGTCGTCATCAACCACGAGGACGCGTGCGTTCACGCCTGAATTGAAGCCTGTTCGGCTAAGAGGCGCCTATGCTCCGGAGCGTGCACGCCGCCATTGTCGCCCTAGGCGCGCTGAATTCAGTCACCTTCGCCGGCCTCGCCATCGTCACGGCGTGGCAATGGGCGCGCCGCCGCGACGCCGCGGCCGCACGGCTGACGCTTTCCTTCGTCACGCTCGCGATCATCGTGACCGTTGGGCGGCTGGTGCCCGCCCACCATCATGCGCTCGGGTGGGCGTTCGCCGTTCGTCTCGAGATAGAGCTGCTCGTTCTCTTCCCGTACCTGCTCTACAGCTTCGCCGTCGCCTTCGCGCCGCCGTCGCGCCGCCTGCAGACCGTTGTTACCGCGCTCACTGCGTCGCTCAGCGTGTGGACGTTCGCGCTGCCGAGCGTGCCCGGGTCGGGCGACCCCCGGCCCGCGTGGTTTGTCGCATACATCGTCGCCTTCCTCGTGCACTGGGCGGTGCTGTCGAGCGTGGTGGCCGTTCGGCTATGGCGGGCGGGTCGCGGCCAGCCGGGCGTCGCATCGGGCCGGATGCGCATGCTCGCGTTCGCTGCGGTGGGTCTCGTGGTCGCGATCGTCGGCTCAGCGAGCATCACCAACACGCACTCGTCCGGAGAGCTCGTCGTCCAGTTCGTGGCGACGCTGAGCGGCGTCGCGTTCCTGCTCGGCCTTGCCCCGCCGTCCGCGCTCCGCGCGCACTGGCGCACACCCGCGCAGCGAGAGCTCGAGCTCGCGATTCGGCAGCTGATGACGCTCGCGACGACGCGCGAAGAGGCAGCGGAACGCGTGCTGCCCTCGACGGTCGCGATCGTCGGTGCGCATGCGGCGCAATTGCTCGATGCGGACGGTTCGCTTGTCGCGTCGGAAGGCGTTCCGCCTGAAGGCCAGGAGCCGTTGCGCATCGACGCGACCGGCGCGTCGCTCATCGTCTGGACGTCGCCCTACGCGCCGTTCTTCGGCGACGACGAGCTGAGCCTTCTGAACACACTCGCCGCGCTGATCGGCATCACGCTCGACCGCGTGCGCCTCTTCGAGCAGGAGCGCGAGACGCGTCTCGAGCTTGAGCGCAACAACGAGGTGATGGCGGACTTCATCGCGCTCGCCGCGCATGAGCTGCGCACGCCGGTGACGGCAATCCACGGTTTCGTCCAGACGCTGAATCACCTCGGCCCGCGGTTGTCGAGCGAGCAACGTCATGAGGTGCGCGCCACGCTCGAGCAGCAGACTGCGCGCCTTGCGCTGCTCGTCGAACAGCTGCTGGACCTTTCGCGGCTCGACGCGGCGGCGGTCGAGGTGCGGCCGCGCGCCATCGACCTGCGCAGCCACCTCGAGGAGACGGTCGCCGCGGCCGCGGGTAGCTGGGAGAGCAGCGGCAATTGGAAAGACACGGTCAAGCTCACCGTCGACGCGCCTGAGACGACTGAAGTCGACCCCGCGGTGCTTGACCGGATCGTGACCAACCTGGTGACGAACGCGTTTCGCTACGGCCGGCCGCCCGTGCGCGTCCATGCCGAGCGCCTGGACGGCAGGCTCTTCGTTGCGGTGGAGGACGACGGCCCTGGCGTCATGCCGGAGTTGGAGCAGACGCTCTTCGAGCGGTTCACCCGCGCCGGGGTCGCCAAAGATCGCGTTAGCGGCACAGGGCTGGGGCTCGCGATCGCCCGGGCCTACGCACGCGCCCACGAGGGCGACCTGCGGTACGAAGGCGGTCCAACCGGCGCGCGATTCGTTCTCGAGCTACCAACGCGCTAGGTTCGTATGACGATGAGTGGCCTTGACAGCCATCGCCTCGTCCATCAGTCCCTGATCGGTGAGGGGATGGAGGGCATCCGCGACGTCGCTGTCTTCGTCTGGGACGACGAGCGGCGCTACGTCGCGGTGAACGACGCGGCGTGCCGGATCACCGGGCTCAGCCGTGAGGCGCTGATCGGCATGCCCGTGGGCGGCATGACCGCCGATCGCGCGGCCGACACGGTCGAGCAGGTGCGGCAGGTGCCGTTGCTGACCGGGACGACGACCTTCACTCGCGGCGACGGCATCGATGTCGAGCTCGAGTTCGTCACCGCGCACACGCGCATCGCAGGGCTGCCGTTCATGGTCAGCGTCTGCTGGCAGCGCCCTTAAGTACGCTGGTCGCATGATCTCGTTCGCCCGCGGCATCCCCGCCCCGGAATGCCTCGCAGTCGACGACCTTGCCGATTGCGCGCGCGCCGCGCTCGAGCGCGACGGACGAACGATCCTCTCGTACGGGCCGTCGCCGGGGTACGCCCCGCTGCGCGAATGGATCGCCGCGAGGCACAACGTCGACGTATCCCGTGTGTTCATCACCAACGGCTCCTTGCAGGGCCTCGTGTTTCTGGCCCAGCGCTTGGCGCCTGGCAAGCGGGTGCTCGTCGAGCGGCCCACGTACGACCGCCCGCTGAAGATCCTGCGCGAGCTGGGTGCGGAGATCGTCCCGCTCGACACCGACGACGACGGCCTCGATCCGGATGCACTCGAAGCTGCGCTCGCGCATGGCGATCCGCCGGCGTTTCTCTACGTCATCCCGACGTTCCAGAACCCGAGCGGCCGCACGCTGACCCTTGAACGCCGCCGGAGAATTTGCGAGCTCGCCGAGCAGAACGACTTGCTCGTTCTCGAAGACGACCCGTACGGGCTGGTCCGCTTCGAGGGTGATGCACTGCCTTCACTGCACGAGCTGTCGGAAGGCCGCACCGCGTACAGCTCCTCCTTCTCGAAGACGATCGCGCCCGGCCTGCGTGTCGGCTGGTTCGTCCTGCCGGAGGCCGTCGAGCGTGACATCGAGGCGGTCGCAACGGCGACGTACATCACACCGGTGCTCCTCGGGCAGGCGACGGTTCACGAGTTCGTCAGCCGCGGCCTGTTCGAGCCGAACGTCGCGCGCGTGAGCGATCTGCTGCGCGTGCGCCGCGACGCGATGCTCGGCGCGCTCGACCGCGAGCTGCCCGGCCTCCGCACGACGCATCCGGAGGGCGGCTATTTCCTCTGGCTCGAACTTGCTGGGGTGGACGCGACGGCGCTGCTCGAGCGCGCGGAGGCTGCGGGCGTCACGTACGTGAAGGGCACCGACTTCGGCGGCGATGCCGACACGCTGCGTCTCGCGTACAGCTTCGTGTCGTCGGAGGAGATCGTCGACGGCGTTGCGAAGCTCGCTGCCGCGATGCCTGTCGCTGCTTAAGCGGCTCTAGCGGCCAACGCGAGAGGAATGAGGCGCGGCTGGTGCGACGGCTGCAGCGTGCGTGCAGCCGCGCGGAAGGTGGGACAGGGGCGCTCCGGTTGCATGGCGCAAAGGCCGTGCCGACGGAAGTAGCAGTCGTCGCAGGTCGGAGCACTCTGTCGAGTCATCGGGGTCCTCTCGGGGGGCGTCTTCGGGGGATGCTGCGGACGGCATGCTACGACGGGTTGCGGTCGCGAAAAAGGGCTTGCCTAAATGGAAAACGTGCAGTTTCCGGCAAGTTCAAACCGGTACAAAACGACCGATTTCTACCGCACCGGTGGCAGCGTTTTCACCGCGCGCAACGCCTGTTGAAAAGTCTCCACAGGGATGATCTTGAGGTTGCCCGCGTACTGCCGCGCGTCGCGCGCGTTGTCCCCAGCGACCGGCACGAGGAATGCGTTCACATGGGCTGCGCGGGCGCCGTAGGTCTTCTGCTTGATCCCGCCGATCGGTCCGACGTGGCCGTCGGCGAAGATCTGCCCAGTCGCGGCGATCTTGTTCCCGTGGAGGATGTCCGGGCCGAGCTCTTCGATCAGTTCGAGCGCGAACGCCAGCCCGGCTGACGGCCCGCCGACGTTGCCCGTGTCGATGCTCACCGATACAGGGAGGTGAATGTCGATCGCCGGCTGCGGGTCGATAGCGATGCCGATGAAGGCGTGCGCGGGATGTCCCGGCTCCTTCGCCGTGCGAATCGCTGCAACGCGCGTCGCGCCGAGACGCTTGAACGTGATGCGAACGATCTGCCCCGGACGAACGTTCGACATCGCGCTGAAGACGTTGGCCGGTTGTGTGACGCGCGTCGTGCCGATCTCGGTGATGACGTCGTCGGGCGCGAGCTTGCCGACCGCTGGCTCGTTGGGGATCACGTTTGAGATGAGTGCGCCAATCGGGCGGAACGTCACCTTGCGCCCGAGCGCGCGCAGCGCGACAGCGGCAGCCGTCTGCTTCGAGAGCGACATGTCCTCGAGATCGATCTTCGTTTGCAGCGAGCTGGCGACGCCGGGCGTGTCGACCTGGCTTGCGGGATACAGGTCGGCACCCTTGTGCAAGCCGCCGAACAGGCGCTCGAGCAGCGTCGCCTTTCGTTCGATGACGTCGACGTAGTACACGCCACCGGTCTTGGGCACGTGACCGCCTGAAACCGTGATGAGCGGCGCGACCGCATGCGCTTTGTCCGGCAGGAAGATGATCTGGCTCGTCGGGTAGACAGTGATCCCGAGGGCGATCGCGAGCAGCACCAGTCCGAGCACGAGCAGCCGCCGCGCGCGAATGGTGACCAGTGTGCGCAGGAACGTCACAGCAGACCGTGCGCCTGGCCGCCGTCGACGGGGATGGTCGTGCCGGAGACGTACGACGCGCGCGACGACGCGAGGAAGCAGACGACGTCGCCGAACTCGCGCGGCGCTCCCAGGCGGCCGGCTGGGATCTGTGCGAGCTCCTCGGCCGGCGGCCCGCCGGGGCCGTACAGCTCTTCCATGCGCGGCGTCTCGATGCGGCCGGGCGCGACGCAGTTCACCGTGATCCGCTTCGGCCCGAGCTCACGCGACAGCGACTTCGCGTAGCCGGTCACGCCGACGCGCACCGTGTTCGAGAGCGCAAGGTGCGGCGTCGGCTCCTTCGTCGCAAGCGACGTGATGAAGACAATGCGCCCGGCCTCGCTTCGTTCGAGGTGCGGCAGGCAGAGCCTGACCAAGCGCACGGCGGGGAGGAGCAGCAGCTCGAATGCCCGCTCGAGCGATTCGTCGTCGATCGACGAGGCCGGCCCGGCGGGCGGGCCGCCGCCGTTCCACACGAGGATGTCGATGCCGCCGAACGCCTCGAGCGTCTTCTCCACGAGCCGTGACAGGTCGGACGCGTTGGTCACGTCCCCGCGTACTGCCAGCGCGCCGATCCGGTTTGCCTCGCGGTCGAGCTCCTCGCGCCGGCGCGCGAACATCGCGACGTTCGCGCCCTCTTCGGCGAGCGCCTCGGCCGAGGCCAGGCCGAGCCCGGACGACGCCCCGCAGACGATTGCCGTCCTGCCGCGCAGCCCGAGTTCCATGGCGTTACGCGCTCAATACGCTGACGACATCGCGTACCGCGTCTGCGGACTTCGCGAGCATCGCCTGTTCATTCTCGTCGAGATCGACCTGCAGAATCTCCTCGATTCCCTGGCGGCCGAGCTTGACGGGAACCCCCATGTAGAGGCCGTCGATTCCGTACTCGCCCTCGAGGTACGCCGTGCAGGGCAGCACGCGCTTCTCATCGAGCAGCACCGAGTCGACCATCTGCGCGCACGCTGCGCCGGGCGCGTACCACGCTGACGTGCCGAGCAGCTTCACGAGCTCGCCGCCACCTACAGCGGTGCGCTCGACCATTGCTTGGATGCGCTCCGCGGAGACGAGCTTGCGCAGCGGCACGCCGCCGACGGTCGTCGCTGAGATGAGCGGCACCATCTGGTCGCCGTGGCCGCCGAGAACGAGCGCCTGCACGTCCTTCACGGATGCACCCGTCTCCCACGCGATGAACGTGCGATAGCGCGCGGTGTCGAGGATGCCGGCCTGCCCGAACACACGCTCCTTCGGGAAGTTCGACGCGCTCTTCGCAACGTGGCACATCGCATCGAGCGGGTTCGAGAGGATGATGATGATCGCGTCCGGCGAGTGGCCGACGATCTGCTCGGTCACGGACTTCACGATCTTCTCGTTTGTCTGCACGAGGTCGTCGCGGCTCATCCCGGGCTGGCGCGGTAGTCCGGCGGTGATCACGACCACGTCGGAGCCCGCCGTGTCGGCGTAGTCATTCGTGCCGGACACGGTCGCCTCGAAGCCGAGGATCGGCGCCATTTGGTTAATGTCGAGCGCCTTGCCCTGCGGGAGGCCCTCCTTGATGTCCGTGAGGACGATCTCCGCGTAGTCGCGCTGCGCCAGGACTTCGGCGCAGGTCGCGCCTGTTGCACCCGCGCCGACGATGGTGACCTTCGGCCTCGAAGCCATAGAAGTTACGCCTCCAGTTTGTGAATGATCGCGTCCGCGTATTCGGCGGTGCCGACCGCAGTCGGATCGTCGCGGGACGGCTTCATGTCGTACGTCACTGTCTTGCCTTCAGCGATCACGGACGCGACCGCGGACTCGAGCCGCTGGGCCGCGCCGGCCTCGCCGAGATGTTCGAGCATCAGCTTCCCGGAGAGGATCATCGCCGTTGGATTGACCTTGTTCTGACCCTTGTACTTTGGGGCTGAGCCGTGCGTCGCTTCGAACACCGCGGAATCGGGGCCGATGTTGCCGCCCGGCGCGACGCCCAGGCCGCCGACGAGACCTGCGGTGAGGTCGCTGACGATGTCGCCGTACAGGTTCGGCAGCACGAGTACGTCGAACTCCTCGGGTCTTTGCACGAGACCCATGCAAACCGCGTCGACGAGGTTCTCCCACGGCTCGATCTCGGGATAGTCCTTCGCGACCTCGCGGAAGACGTCGAGGAAGAGCCCGTCGGTGAACTTCATGATGTTCGCCTTCGTCACGCACGACACGCGCTTGCGGCCGTGCTCGCGCGCGTAGTCGAACGCGAACCGGATGATGCGCTCGGATCCTTCGCGACTGATCGGCTTCACCGAGATGCCGGAGCCGGAACGGATCTGCTTCTTCTGCAGCTGGTTGAGCTCGGCGATCACTTTCTCGGCCTCCGGCGTCCCGGCTTCGTACTCGATGCCGGCGTAAAGGTCCTCGGTGTTCTCGCGCACGAGGACGAGATTGACGTTGTCGTACCGCGAGCGAACGCCGGGATAGCTCTTGCACGGGCGAAGACACGCGTAGAGGCCGAGCTCGTGCCGCAGCGCGACGTTCACGGAGCGGAAGCCAGTGCCGATCGGGGTGGTGATCGGCCCCTTCAGCGCGACCTTGTTCGCCTTCACCGACGCCAACGTGTCCTCCGGCAGCGGTGTGCCGGCGGTCTCCATCACGTCGACTCCGGCCTGCTTCACGTCCCACTCGAACGCGACGCCGGTCGCCTCGAGCACGCGGCGAGTCGCCTCGGTGAGCTCGGGTCCGGTGCCGTCGCCGGGAATGAGTGTCACGCGATGGGCCATCCGGCGTCGGAGGGTACACGCCGTGTAGCGTGGTGGACGTGAGCTCGGTAACGAGCGATTTCAAGCCCGGCCTCGAAGGCGTCGTCGCCGTCGAGACGGAGATCATGGAGCCGGACCGCGAAGGCGGCACGCTTCGCTATCGCGGCGTCGATGTCGAGCCGTTGATCGGCAAGTACCCCTACGAGAACGTCTGGGGACTGCTCGTCGACGACGACATCGACTCGGTGATGCCCGCGCCGGAACCGTATGAGCCCGTCGGGCTGACGGGCCGCGCGCCGTCCGACCTTCAGGCGCAGACCGCGCGCCTTTCGGGGCTCTGGCAGCTCGGCAAGTTGAACGAGATCTCCGACGAACAGGCCCGCGAGGACCTCGGTCGCATCTCGGCGCAGATGATGTCGATCGTTGCGCAGTCCGCGCGCCTCGCGGACGGTCACACCGACGCGGTTCCCGACGAGGTCGTTGCACGCGGGAAGACCGCGGCCGAGAAGTTCTTGCTCCGCTGGAAGGGCGAGGCGGATCCGAAGGCAATCAGGGCAATTGACACGTACTGGATTTGCACTGCCGAGCACGGCGTGAACGGCTCGACGTTCACTGCGCGCGTGGTCGCGTCGACCGGTGCCGATTGCGGCGCCGCTCTTTCGGCTGCGGTCGACGCGCTCTCCGGCCCGCTGCACGGTGGCGCGCCCGCCTACGTGAAGCCGATGCTCGACGAGGTCGAGGCGATGGGGGATCCGGAAACGTGGGTGCGTGATGCTCTCGACTCGGGTCAGCGACTCATGGGCTTCGGCCACCGCGTCTATCGCGCCGAGGACCCGCGCTCGCGCATCCTGAAAGAGACGGCACGCGAGCTCGGCTCGCCGCAGATCGAGATCGCAGAGCGGCTCGAGGCAGCTGCACTCGCAGAGCTCGAGCGGCGCAAGCCCGACCGTCCGTTGAAGACCAACGTCGAGTACTACTCGGCGCTCGTGCTCGATGTGGCTGAAGTTCCGCCGCCGCTCGCGCCCGCGATGTTCGCGTGCTCTCGCGTTGCTGGCTGGTCCGCGCACATCCTCGAGCAGAAGCGCACGGGCCGTTTGTTCCGTCCGTCCGCGCGTTACATCGGGCCGACGAACCGGTGACGCTCGCGGAAGCCGCCGCGCAGGCTGAGGCTCTTGCGGCGGCAGGTGACGAGCAGCCGCTGTCGCAGCTGCGCGCGCAGTGGGATGACGAGCTCGAGGCCGCCGCTCGCTCGACCGACTTCCGCGAGCGGGTGGACGCATTTCGCGCGATCGCGCAGTTTCGTTTCCGCACGAAGACTGAGTTGCTGCAACGTGGCCTCGACGATGACAGTCCCGCCGTGCGCGGCACGGCGATCGTCTCTCTCGAGCGGCTGTCGCGCGATCACCCTGGTCTCGTCAACGACTTTCGTTCACGATTGCATCGGCTTGTAGCCGGAGACCCCGTCGATGCGGTTCGCCGTCTGGCGGTCGTCGCATTGCGCAATGGCTCGCGGCGCCCGGACACGGTGCAACTGCTCACGTCGATCGCCCAGTCGGACGAAGAAAGCCAAGAACTGCGTGACGCGGCGGCGAAGGTCGCGCAAGAGTTGAAGCAGAAGCGCGTTACGCGTTAGAAGCGCGCGAGGGAGCCGCGTGTGCGGCTCCCTCGCGCGAACGAACATTGCGCTTACGGACAGGTGCCGGGATCGCCTGAGCCGGCGATGAACGGCTCAAGCACCGTCGACGAGTTCAGCGTCACCGTGTAGTCGGTGACCCACGTCGGCGCCGCACGCGTGACGCCGAATGTTCCCGACCCGTTGACGTGGAACGCGAGGTTACAGCTGTTGGCGTCGCCAAGAACCATGTGGAGCGACGTGCCTTTGGCGTAGCTGTGCGAACAGTTGCTGCCCAAGAAACATGTGAATCCCGTGACAGACGTGTCCGCGTTGTCGCCGAAGTTGGACCAGAAACCCCAGAAGATCGTCAGGGTGACCTTCGGCGAGTTCGTCGCGGCTGGAATTGCCGTTCCGTCGAAGTCGGCTTCGACCTGGGTGTCACCGTTCACTGTGACCGTGCACGGGTTGCCCTGGCCTGCGCAAGCGTCACCAGACCAGCCGGTGAAGGCTGCGCCGTTACTTGGATATGCAGTCAAGACGACCGACGTGCCGGCCGCAAACGGGCGTGTGCACGCGTGTGGGCAGTCGATGGCGTATGGCGTGCTCTGAACGTAGCCGAGGCTCTGGCCCGCCGGGTTGACTTCGACGTGCAGGAACGACGCGCAGGGCCAGTACCAGAAGAAGTCGCTGTCGGCGATGTCCTGATCACTCGGCGCAGCGCACGCGTCGGTGACCTTGCCGATGTGGTTCGTGTGACGTTGGCTCGCCGCAGCAGAGCCGACGAGCAGGAGAGCTGACACGGAGGCGAGCGCAAGCATCGCCGCCGCGCGGGGGGAAAAGCGCATGAAGCTCCTCGGAGTTAGACCCACAGAACGCGGCAAACTCACAGCCGCGACAGCAGCACCATAACGTGGTATTTAGGCTTTTACTAGAGGCCGCTTATACGTTCCCGCACGTACAGCCGCTGGTCTTGCCACATGACGGGCAGACGAACTGGCGGCGCTTGGGCTCAAGCATGTTCTTCGCCAAGCCGGCCCGGATCATCAGCCACGCCGCTGCCAGTGCCAGTGTCATGAAGAGCTCGATGTGTGGATCGGCCACTGGTTTCCTTCCCTCGCGCATGTGGATGCGCCTGGAAATACAACTCCCGCCGCCGCCGGTCGGATACGTGCGTGTACAGCTCTGTTGTGGCGAGATCGGCATGGCCGAGCATTTCCTGAACGGAGCGGAGGTCGGCGCCTCCCTCGAGTAGGTGGGTGGCGAACGAATGGCGGAGCAGGTGGGGGTGGATCCGTTCGGGCTCGAGCCCTGCCTTCTCGGCGAGGCGGCGCAGGATCAGGAACGCGCCTGCCCGCGTCAGCGCACCGCCGCGCGCGTTCAGGAAGAGGTCGGGTCGGTGTCGCACGTCGAGGTAGGGCCGGCCGCGTGAGAGGTAGCGGCGCAGTGCGTCGGCGGCGGGCCGGCCGATGGGCACGACGCGCTCCTTGCCGCCCTTGCCGATCACTCTGACGGTGCGGTTGTCGAGGTCGATGCCGCTCTTGTCCAGCCCGACCGCCTCGGAGACGCGCAACCCGGCGCCGTAGAGCAGCTCGACGAGTGCCTGGTCGCGCCATGCACGCGGTTGCGTGCCGACGGCCGCTTCGATCAACCGTTCGGCTTCGCCCGGGGAAAGCGTCTTCGGCAACTTGCGCGGGCGGCGGGGAAGCTCGATCGCGCCGGCGGGATTGTCCTTGCGCGCGCCGACCAGTTGCTGGTGGCGGAAGAAGCTGCGTGCGGCCGCCGTGCGACGCGCGATCGTCGCGGGGGAGAGGCCGTCGGCGCGCAGCTGCACGGTGTAGCGCTCGAGATCTTCCGTCGTCGCCGACAGCAATGGCTTGCCGATGTATGCGCCCAGCGTGGTGAGGTCGCGCCGGTACGCCTCGACCGTGCGCGGCGCACGGCGTGCGGCGAGCAGGCCGAGAAACGCTTCTAGATCACGATCGCGGGTGGGCATGGTCGTACACCTTTCGCAGGCGTTTCGCGTCGACGTGGCTGTACATCTGTGTTGTCGAGAGCGACGAGTGTCCGAGCAATTCCTGGACCGTCCGCAGGTCGGCGCCGCCTTCGACGAGGTGTGTCGCGAACGAGTGGCGAAGACGATGCGGATGCGGCGTGATGCGACGAAACGTCGACGTGTCGAGCCGCTTCCCACGCGTCGACACGAACAGTGCGTTCTGAGCACCGCTCACGAGCTGCGGACGAGCATCGTGCAGGTAGGTGGCGACGAGCGCGCCGGCCCGCTCACCCAGCGGCACGACGCGATCCTTCGCGCCCTTGCCGTTTCGCACATGCACGAGCTCCTGCTCGAAATCGACGTCGCCGAGGTCGAGCCCGACCGCTTCCGATGCGCGCAGTCCGGCCGAGTACACGAGCTCGACCATCGCCTTGTTGCGCATCGCTAACGGGTCGTCACCGTCGAACGACTCGATGAGCTCTTCGATCTCGCGTGCTTTTGGGGCGTCAGGAAGCCGGCGTGCACCGCGCGTCGGGAACGGTAGGTCGGGAACGTGCTCCGGCCCAAGCGTGAAGCGAATGAACGCGCGCAGCGCCGCGACCTTGCGCGCAATCGTCCGCTGCGACAGCTTGCCGCCCGGCCGCCGGCCGCCGAGCTGCGCAATCCAGTCCGACAGCACGCGCACGTCGATCTTCTCGAGTGGACGCGCGCCGTACCAGCGCGCGAAGTCGCGCAGGTCGCGCCCATAGGCGCGCCGTGTCGCATCGGCGATGCCCGCGGCGGCGAGATACCGCTCGATGGCGGAGTCGATCTTCACCCTCGCCAGTTCGGTCTCTGGGTAGCATCGCCTGCTCATGGCGGACGACGACCAGCGCTGGACACGCCTCGCAGAGCTCGCGGTGCACGGTGCCAACGTGCAGCCGGGGCAGATCGTGGCGGTCACGTCCGAGCACGGGCAGGCGCGGCTCGCCCGCGAAGTTGCCGCCGCTGCGTATCGCCGCGGTGCGAAGTTCGTCGACGTCTTCTGGTTCGACGCGCGTGTCAAGGACGCGCGCGTGCGCTACGGCGATCCCGACACGCTCGGCTTCGTGCCGCCCTGGTACGGCGAACGACTGCTCGCGCTCGGCGAACTGCTCGGCGCGCGCATCAGCTTTGCCGGGCTCAGCACGCCGCGACTCTTCGCAGGTCTCGACCCCGCGCTCGTCGGCAAGGATCGCCTGCCGTGGCTCAAGGAAGTGTCGAAGCTGATTGCCGACCGTTCGACGAACTGGTGCATCGTTCCCTGCCCGCACGTCGAATGGTCGCGTCTCGTCTATCCGGATCTCGGTGACGACGAAGGGTTGGAGCGTCTGTGGCAGGAGCTCGAGCATGTGCTGCGGCTCGACGAACCAGATCCGAACGCAGCGTGGGATGCGCGCATGTCCGACCTCAACGATTCCGCGCGCCGCCTCACCGATCGCCATTTCGACGCACTCGAGTACCGCGGCCCCGGCACAGACTTCCGCGTCGGTTTGTTCAAGAGCGGAAGTTGGCTGGCCGCCGACTTCATCCGCAAGGACGGCCTCCGTCACATTCCCAACTTGCCGACGGAAGAAGTGTTCACGAGCCCCGATCCCGCGCGCGCCGACGGCACCGTGACGTCGACGAAGCCGCTCGTGCTGCGCGACGGCACGATCATCCGCGGCCTGCGCGTTACGTTCGAGGGCGGCCGCGCCGTCGACGTCTCTGCCGACGAAAACGCCGATGTGCTGCGCGCCGCGCTTGCCGTCGACGACAACGCGCTGCGGCTCGGCGAGCTGGCACTCGTCGACAATCAGGGCCGCATCGGGCCGCTCGGCACGGTTTTCTACGACACGCTGCTCGATGAGAACGCGGCCAGCCACATCGCCTTCGGCAGTGGCTTCCCGTTCGCGATCGGGGAAGACGACCGCGAACGCGTCAACGAGAGCGGCACGCACCTCGACTTCATGATCGGCTCGCCCGAGCTCGAGGTGGACGGCATCACGGAGTCGGGCGACAAGGTGCCCGTCCTCCGAGCGGGTTCCTGGCAGATCTAAACGGTGCCAGGCACTAAGGCGCCTGGCAGCAGATCTTCGCCGCTACGATCCTAGATCGTGACTGCGACCGAGCTGCCCGGCCACGTCGATCTGAGCGTTCACGGGATCGACGCAGGCGGGGCGATCTACCGAAATCCGACAACTGCTCTCCTCTACTCGCACGCGCTGAGTCGCGGGGACGGGCGTCTTGCCGAAGGCGGCCCGCTGGCCGTCGATACCGGCAAGCACACCGGCCGCTCGCCGAAGGACAAGTTCGTCGTGCGCGAGCCATCGTCGGAGGGGCGCGTCTGGTGGGGCGAGGTCAACCAACCTCTTTCGGAAGAGCACTTCGACGGCCTGCGCGAAAAAGTCACCGACCGCCTCGGGCTTGCCGACGCGCTCTATGTGATCGACGCCTTCGCGGGCGCCGACCAGGCGCATCGCATCGCCGTGCGCGTGATCACCGCGCACCCGTACCACGCACTGTTCGCGAAGACGATGTTCATCGACCCGGTGCCGGACGAGCGCGAAGGCTTCGAGCCGGACGCGCTCGTGCTGCATGCACCAGATGTCGAAGCCGACCCGGAAGAGGACGGCGTTCGCAGCTCCACGTTCGTGGTGCTCAACCCGGGCCGCACCGAGTTGCTCGTCGGCGGGACGTACTACGCGGGCGAGATCAAGAAGTCGATCTTCACCGTCATGAACGACCGGCTGCCGCTCGAGGGCGTCTTCCCGATGCACTGCTCCGCGAACGTCGGCGACGACGGTTCGGTCGCGGTGTTCTTCGGTCTCTCCGGCACGGGGAAAACGACGCTCTCCGCCGACCCGTCGCGCCACCTGATCGGCGACGACGAGCACGGCTGGGGCACAAACGGTGTGTTCAACATCGAAGGCGGTTGCTACGCGAAGACGATTCGCCTCTCTGCGTCGGCGGAGCCGGAGATCTGGAAGGCCGCGCATTCGTTCGGCACGGTGCTCGAGAATGTCGCCATCGACGAGCTGGGCAATGTCGATCTCGACGACGCGTCGAAGACCGAGAACACGCGTGCTGCGTACAAGCTTGAGCAGATCGGCAACGCGCTGCCGTCAAAGATGGCGGGGCATCCGAAGTCGGTTGTGTTCCTCACCGCCGACGCGTTCGGGATCCTGCCGCCGATCGCGCGGCTTTCGCGCGAGCAGGCGCTCTACTTCTTCCTCTCCGGTTTCACCGCGAAGCTGGCCGGCACCGAGATCGGCGTGACCGAGCCGCAGCCGACGTTCTCAACCTGCTTCGGCCAGCCGTTCCTGCCGCAGGCGCCTTCGGTCTACGCACGCATGCTCGGCGAGAAGCTCGACCTGCACGGGTCGAACGTCTGGCTCGTCAACACCGGCTGGACGGGCGGTGCATTCGGCGACGGACGCCGCATGCCGATCGACGCAACGCGCACGATGTTGAACTCGGCGCTCTCCGGCCAGCTCGAAACGGTCGAGTACCGCACCGACGACACGTTCCGCTTCAAGGTTCCGAAGACGGTGCCGGGCGTCGACGCATCGCTGCTCGATCCGCGCTCGACCTGGGCCGACCCGGCGGCGTATGACAGGAAGGCCAAGGAGCTCGCGGCGATGTTCGCCGACAACTTCGAGCGCCGTTTCGCCGACGTGGATCCGAAGATCCGCGCCGCCGGCCCGAAAGCGTGAACCGGCGCGGGCCTCGTCCCGTCCTCTGGAAGCCGAAGTACGGGAGCAGGGTCATGCGCGAGCGCGCCTTCGCGAAGGCCGACCTGGAACGCGAACGTGCCGCGGCGCGAAATCACCCCAGCTTGATCACCCGGCTCCTCCGCCGATTCCGCTAGCGTCCATCCACGTGGACGCGACGCACGACGTGCTGATCGTCGGCGCCGGCTGCGCGGGTATGCGCGCGGCCATCGAGGCGCACGACGCGGGCGCAGATGTCGCCGTCATCTCGAAGCTCCACCCGACCCGCAGCCACTCCGGCGCGGCCGAGGGCGGCATCAACGCTTCGCTGGGGAACGCGGCGGAGGACTCGGCGGAGTCGCACGCTTTCGACACGGTCAAGGGCTCCGACTACATCGGCGACCAGGACGCGATCGAGATCCTGGCGAACGAAGCGCCCGGCGACATCTACCAGCTCGAGAATTGGGGTGCGGTCTTCTCGCGCATGGAAGACGGCAGGCTCGCCCAGCGGCCGTTCGGCGCCGCGGGCTCACCGCGCACGATCTTCGCCGCCGACATCACCGGGCACGTGCTGATTCAGGTGCTCTACGAGCAGCTCGTGAAGCGCGACATCAAGGTGTACGAGGAGTTCTTCGCGTGGAAGCTCGTCGAGAACGAAGGCCGCTGCCAAGGCGTAATCGCGTGGGATCTTCTGAACGGCGGCCTGAAGACGTTCGGCGGCAAGACCGTCGTGCTCGCCACCGGCGGGCAGGGCCGCATCTACCGCACGACGACGAACGCGTATGCGTGCACCGGCGACGGCACCGCGATGGCGCTGTACACCGGTGTCCCGCTGAAGGACATGGAGTTCATGCAGTTTCACCCAACGACGCTGTACCCGACGGGGATCCTGCTGACGGAGGGCTGCCGCGGTGAGGGCGCGTATCTGATCAACAGCGAGGGCGAGCGCTTCATGAAGCGCTACGCACCGAACGCGATGGAGCTTGCGTCGCGCGATGTCGTGTCGCGCTCGGAGCAGACCGAGATCGATGCCGGCCGCGGCATCAACGGCTCGGTGATGCTCGACATGCGCCATCTCGGCGCGGAACGGATCATCGAGCGGCTGCCCGGGTCGCGCGAACTGTCGATGGTGTTCGCGGGCGTCGACCCGATCTACGACCCGGTGCCCGTTCGGCCGGGCGCGCATTACCACATGGGTGGCGTCGCAGCCGACAACGACGGGCTCACGGAGCTCACGGGTCTTTACGCGGCCGGCGAAGTCGCATGCGTGTCGGTGCACGGCGCGAACCGTCTCGGTGGTAACTCATTGATGGAGACGATCACCTTTGGCCGGCGCGCCGGTCGCGCTGCCGCGGAGTGGGCGTTGTCGAATACGACGATCGACGTGCCGCGCAGCGCGCAGGACGACGCCGAGCGCGAGTTGAAGGAAATGCTCGAGGTGAAGACGGGCGAGCGGCCCTGGCAGATCCGGCAGGACTTGGGCACGTCGATGCTCGAGAACTTCGGCGTCTTCCGCCGCGAGGAGCAGATGGCGACGCAAATCGGGATCCTGGACGAGTTGAAGGAGCGCTTCGATCGCGGTGTCGTGATCGAAGACAAGGGCGAGGTGTTCAACAGCGACCTCACGTCGGCGATCGAGCTCGGCAACATGATCGACCTCGCGCGCTGCATGCTGCAGGCCGGTCTTGCACGCAAGGAAAGTCGCGGAGCGCACGCGCGCCCGTACGACTTCCCGACGCGCGACGACGAAAACTTCATGAAACACTCGATCTCGCGCTGGGCCGATGGGTCGCCCGAGCTGTCGTACAGCGAGGTTCGCTTCACGAAGTACGAGCCGCAGGAGCGCAAGTACTAATGCGTTACGTCGTTCTCGCAATGCTCGTGCTTGGGCTCGCCGCCTGCGGCGGGAAGAAGTCCTCGCCGCCGCCTCCCGCCGCGAACGCGTCGCCCGCCGCCTCGGCAGTCACGAATGCAGCGAACGCGACCGTCGCCAAAGGTGGTGAGCACGTCGTCGTCACCGGCACGATCTCGCTCAACGGCTCGAAGCTCACGCTCAACGGCAGCGGCGACTTCAAGGGCGACCCGGCGCTCGGCGAATTGCTGTTGACGATCAAGGGAGCCGTGAGCGGCTCGATGGACGAGATCACGAGCGGCTCGACGGCCTACCTCAAGTCGCCGCTGCTCGCCGCGGCGCTGCCCGCCGGCAAGACGTGGGCGTCCGTCAGCCTCACGAAGGCGACGAAGGCTTTCGGTATCAACCTCAACAGCTTCACGAACGCGACGCCGACCGCGACACTTGGCTTCCTCAGCTCCGCGAAGAACGTGAAGAAGATCGGCGACGGCCACTACCGCGCGACGATCGACCTCTCGAAGGTCGCCGGCGCGAGCGCGAAGGCGATCCCCGTGGACGTCTGGGTCAACTCCGACGGGTTGATCGAGAAGGTCGTTACGGCCTACACAGGCACGAAGATCACCACGACGTTTTCCAAGTACGGCGAGTCGGTCAATGTGAAGGTTCCGAGCGCGTCAGAGACAGTCGACATCGCGAAGCTGGGAGGCTGAGGTGCAGGTAGCTCTGAAGGTGTGGCGGTTTGACTCGCGCAGCGGCGATCGCAAGCTGCAGGAGTACGAGTTCGACGCACCCGACGAGGCGACGCTTCTCGACTGCCTCGACATCGTCAAGGACCAGCAGGATGGGACGCTCGCGTACCGCAAGAGCTGCCGGATGATGATCTGCGGCTCGTGCGGCATGCGCATGGACGGAGTGGCAGTGCTCGCGTGCAAGACGCGCATGTATGACATCGCGCAGGCCGGTCAGATCCCTGTGATCTCGGCGATGGGCAACCTGCCGATCGTCCGCGACCTCGTGGTCGACATGGATCCGTTCTGGGAGAAGTTCCGCAGCGTCGATCCGTACCTGCAGCCTGGCTACGACGAGCCGCCGGATCAAAAAGAGCACCGCATCAAGCAGGAGCGCATGAACGTGATCCACAAAGAGGCGCTCTGCATCAACTGCGGCTGCTGCGTGTCGGAGTGCAACGCGATGGAGTCCGATCCGCAGTTCACGGGGCCGCAGGCTCTCGCGAAGGCGATGCGTTTCGTCGGCGATCCGCGCGACGGCAAGAAGGTCGAGCGCCTCGAGGCGCTGAACGGCGAGCACGGCATCTGGGAGTGCACGCGCTGCTATTTCTGCAACGAGCGCTGCCCGAAAGGCGTCGACCCGCGCGACGCGATCGCGAAGCTCGGCGCCGAGTCGTTCAAGGAAGGCATCGACCGAGACATGGGCGCGAAGCACGCCAAGTGGTTCGTCGTCTCCGCGAAGACGACAGGCTGGCTGCGCGAAACGGAGCTCGTGCCGAAGACGCAGGGCGTCGTTGCCGCGATCAAGCAGACGCGGTTTGCTCTTGATCTCGCTCTCAAAGGGAAGGTGCCGCCGCC
>DASXKU010000049.1:0-8985 GCA_036496645.1 Gaiellaceae bacterium | reverse complement strand
CGTCAAAGGTGCAGCGCTGATCGCGAGCGGTGGCATCGCTTCGAACGACGACCTCGCTGCACTCGAGGGTCTCGCGGAAGCGGCGATCGTCGGGACGGCGCTCTACTCCGGCGCGATCATTCTCGGCTCGTAGACAGGCTTTCGCGACCCTGTGGATCGTTCGTTCCACTTCTGTGTGTCAGACGAGAGTCTGACTGCAGTCAGACCACGCGGCGCTCTACTCGGGCGCCATCGGGATCGTCAGTCCTTGATCCCGCGCGACGTCGTATGACGTCTCGTAACCCGCGTCGGCGTGCCGGAAGACGCCGGTCGCCGGGTCGTTCGTCAACACGCGCTCGAGCTTCGCACCCGCGAGCTCGGAGCCATCCGCAACGCAAACCTGACCGGCATGAATGGAGGTGCCGATGCCGGTGCCGCCACCGTGGTGCACGCTCACCCAACTCGCGCCGCTCGCGGTGTTCATCAGCGCGTTGAGGATCGGCCAGTCGGCGATCGCGTCGGAGCCGTCGCGCATCCCCTCCGTCTCGCGATACGGCGAGGCGACCGAGCCGGTGTCGAGATGGTCGCGACCGATCGCATACGGCGCGCCCACTTTCCCGGACGCAACCAGGTCGTTGAGGCGCGCGCCCATGCGTGCGCGCTCGCCCGCACCGAGCCAGCAGATGCGCGCGGGCAGCCCCTGGAACGCGACGCGCTCCTTCGCCATGTGCAGCCAGCGCGCGAGCGGCTCGTTGTCGGGGAACTCGTCGAGCGCGGCTTCGTCGCTCGCGGTGATATCGGCAGGGTCGCCCGACAGCGCCGCCCAGCGGAACGGCCCCTTCCCTTCGGTGAAGAGCGGCCGGATGTAGGCGAGCACGAAGCCGGGATAGTCGAACGCGCGCTCGAAGCCGCCTCGCTGCGCACCGGCGCGCAGTGCGTTGCCGTAGTCGAACACCTCGGCGCCGCGATCGAGGTAGTCGACCATCGCCGCACAGTGCACCGCCATGCTCGCGAGGCTGCGGCGCACGTACTCCTCGGGATCGTCGCGCCGCAACGCAGCGGCCTCGTCCAAATCAAGACCCGCAGGCACATAGGACAGCGCGTCGTGCGCAGAGGTCTGGTCGGTGACGAGGTCGACGGGCACGTCGCGGCGCACGAGCTCCGGCAGCAGCTCGGCCGCGTTGCCCAAAACACCGATCGACAGCGCGCGCTTGTCAGCCTTCGCCGCCAACGCAAGTTCGATCGCCGCATCGAGATCGTCGGCCTGCACATCGAGGTAGCGGTGTTCGATGCGGCGCTTGATGCGCGAGTCGTCGACTTCGAAGCAGAGCGCGACGCCGCCGTTCATCGTCACGGCGAGCGGCTGTGCGCCGCCCATGCCGCCGAGCCCGGCGGTGGCCGTCAACGTGCCGGCGAGCGTGTCGCCGAACCGCCGTGCCGCCGCCGCAAATGTCTCGTACGTGCCTTGCACGATGCCCTGCGTGCCGATGTAGATCCACGAGCCCGCGGTCATCTGGCCGTACATCGTCAGCCCGAGTGCTTCGAGCCGGTTGAACTCGTCATCGGTGGCCCAGTTGGGAACGAGCAGCGAGTTGGCGATCAGCACGCGCGGCGCCCACTCGTGCGTGCGCAGCACGCCGACGGGCTTGCCGGACTGCACCATCAACGTCTCGTCGTTCTCGAGTGAGCGCAGCGTGCGGACGATGGCGTCGAACGCTTCCCATGTGCGCGCGGCGCGGGCGCGGCCGCCGTAGACGACGAGCTCCTCGGGCCGCTCGCCGACCTCGGGGTCGAGGTTGTTCATCAGCATGCGCAGCGCGCCTTCCTGCCCCCAGCCCTTGCAGCTGAGCTCAGGGCCACGGGGTGCGCGAACAACGCGGGGCAGCGAAACAGCCACGCGGTGAGGTTACCGCCCGCCCAAAGCGGACTCGTCCAAAATACGACGCGCACCCAACATCGGCTGCCGCCTGGGGTGACCCTTTTGGCTGCCGCCTGGGGTGACCCTTTTGGCTAAGCGGGCTGCAGCGCGACCGAGACGTCGCCGCCGGCGCCGACACCTGCAGCGCCGACCTTCACGCGAAAGCGGCCAACGGCCCGAACCGACGACCCCGCTGTGATGAAACGACCTGTCGCCGGGAAGCCAGCCCAGGTCTCACCCACGACGTCTTGCCCAAGCATCGACGACCACCAGGTGCGCGCGCTCACCTTCCCGGTGAAAACGCTGAACACGACCCAGTTGATCTGCCCCTTGTCCTGCCCGGCGTAGCAATGCGTCGACGCCGGCAGGCGCTGCGCGGAGGTCTTGAGCGTGTCGTAGTAGCCGCAGCGCACGCTCAACTGGACGACCTGGCCGTTATGCGACCGAAGAAAGTTCTGGAAGATGCGCGCGCCCCGCGCGGTCGTGACATCGACCGATAGGCGAGCCGTGGAAGATCCCAGTGCGCTGGCGCTGCCGACCAGCGTCAGCAAGGCGGCGGCGAGGAGCGCGGTGAGCCGAGGCACGTCTAGCCGTGCGCGACGGCGGAGACGACCAGGATCAGCCAGCAGACAACGAGTACGGGCATGAGGCGCGACATAACGCGGAGGAGATTCGCAGCCCCCGGTTGTCATCCTGGTTGGACTTGGTGTGACCTCGGTAGGAATGGTTGAATGCCGCCGGTGACCGCGGGGCACACTCGGCGGGAGTTCCTCGCGGCAGCCGTTGCGGGCATCGGCGCGCTGTCTCTGCCGGGCCTCGTCCGCGCCGCAACACGCGCCACCGGAGCGTGGTCGTACTTCAGCGCGCCGTCACTGCAGCCGCCGACGCTCGCGGTGAAGACGGTCGCGAACCCGTCGCCGGGCTACCTCTTCGTGACGACGCTTACCGGCCCGGGGCAGCGCGGCCCGATCATCTTCGACAACGCCGGCCAGGTCGTCTGGTTCAAGCGCACGCAGGAGGTGGCGATCGACTTCCGGCGGCAGATCTACCAGGGCAAGCCGGTGCTCACCTGGTGGGAGGGGCAGATCTCGCAGATCGGCACCGGCCAGGGCGAGGGCGTGATCGTCGACCAGTCCTATAAAGAGGTCGCGCACGTGAACGCCGGCAACGGTTTCTTCGCCGACGTCCACGAGTTCAAGCTGACGCCGCAGGGCACCGCGCTGATCACGATCTACAACGAGGTGACGCTCGACCTGACGAGCGTCGGCGGCCCGTCGGCGGCGCCGGTGCTCGACTCGATCGTGCAGGAGGTCGACGTGAAGTCGGGCGCGGTGCTCTTCGAGTGGCACAGCCTCGACCATGTTCCTCTGACGGATTCGTACGCACCAATTCTCAACCCGTACGACTACTTCCACGTCAACTCGATCGACCTGCACCCGGACGGCAACCTGATCGTGTCGGCGCGCAACACGTCGGCTGTGTACAAGCTCGATCGCAAGTCGGGCGAGATTCTCTGGACGCTAAACGGCCGCTCGAGCGACTTCGAGATGGGGCCGGCGGCGGCCTTCATGTACCAGCACGACGCACAGGCGCACACGGACGGCACGGTGACGCTGTACGACGACGGGCCGTCATCGTCGTCGGCGCAGTCGCGCGCGATCCGGCTGGGGCTCGACCTCGGCGCGATGCGCGCCGACCTGCTGCAGGCATATACGCACCCGACGCCGCTCGCGTCAGCGGCGATGGGCAACGCGCAGCAGTTGCCCGACGGCGGCGTCATGGTCGGCTGGGGCACGCAGCCATGGCTGACGGAGTTCGGGCCGCTCGGCGACGTGCGCTTCGATGCGACGTTCGACGGCGGCGCCTGGAACTACCGGACGTTCCGCAACACCTGGGTCGGCAAGCCGGCGACGCGACCCGCGGTCGCCGTGCGCCGCCACGGGAACAGCACTTCCGTCTACGCGAGCTGGAACGGCAGCACCGAGACGGCGTTCTGGGCGGTGCACGCCGGGCCGTCAATCGGTGCGCAGAGGCTGGTGAAGACGGTGCGGCGCAGCGGCTTCGAGACGGCGATCACGGTGCCGGGCACACCTCGTGCCGTTTCGGTGATCGCGCTCGACGCGAGGCGGCGAACGCTCGCTTCGTCAGTGGCTGTCTAGCGCTTGACGATGAAGCAGCGGGTCTTGCCGGGCGAAACCGCGCAGCGAACCGGCTTGAGCGTTGCACCCGCGTTCGTCATCACGTACTCGGGCGAGACGTACGGGACGTGCTCGGTGATGTTGCTGCCGAAGCCGCTCGGATCGGGGATCGCTGCGATCGACTGCGCCGCGGCGACTGCGTGACCCGCGAAGCCTGAGCCGGCCATCACGGTGATCGTTGCGACGTTTGCGAGGAATCTCTTCATGCCAAGATCATCGGCGGTACGGCAACCTCCCAGATCACCAGTCGCGGGCGGCCGCCCTCCCCGTTCCGGGTGACGGCTGCGGCCCGTTACACAGTCGTCAAAACTGGGCGCTACCGTGAGTTTCGTGCTGCGGATCGCCTTATCTCTTGCGCTCCTCGGCGTGTTTGCGGGCAGCGCGCACGCGGCCGCCTCGCTGCGGCACGAGACGGCGGCGAGCGCCAACGTCTCGGCGACCGTGGGCTACCGCAAGGTGAGCTCCACGCGCTACGCGATGCAGCTGAAGATCGCGCTCTCCGGTAAGACCGCCTACGACAAGCCCGTGCCGACCTCGTTCGCTCAGACCGGGTCGAGCCGGCCGCTCGGCTACACCGGCGGCGCCGACACGGTCGAGGTGGGCGATCTCGACGGCGACGGCATCCCCGAGGTGCTCGTCAACCTCTATACGGGCGGTGCGCACTGCTGCAACTGGACGTGGGTGTACCACTACGTGGCGAAGAAGAAGGTGTGGTCGCGCACCGCGCACATCTGGGGCGACCCGCGGTACACGCTGGCGGATCTCTCGCATACGGACTCGCTCGAGCTGGTCTCGGCCGACGATCGCTTCGCGTACGCGTTCTCGAACTACGCCGACTCGGTGCTGCCGGTGCAGGTGTGGACGTTCGGCGGCGGGCGGTTCACGGACACGACCCGCAAGTACACGAAGCTGATCCAGGCGAACCTGAACGCCAACTGGCGCTCCGCGACTCGCGCTCCGAAGGGAACCGCAGTGCGGGGCATTCTCGCCGCGTGGGTGGCCGACAACTGCCTGGTCAACAATTGCTCGTTCGCGTACAAGCGCGTGCAGGCGTTGGCGCCGCAGCTGAACGGTGCAGGCGATTCAACGAACGGCTCGGTCGCTTCGTACTTGCGGAAGCTGAAGTCGTCACTCGTCGCGTGGGGTTACTGGAAATAGAGTGACGCTTGTGCGCCGAAAGGCGCACGGACACTTTCGGATCGCGCACGCCGCCGGTACACCGGAGGCATGCATCGCATCCTCGTTCTTCTCGCACTGTTTGCGCTCGTGTTCGTGCCGCTCGCGCACGGCACCGCATCTCTGAACGCAACATCCTCGGGACTTGTCATCTCGCAGGTGTACGCAGGCGGCGGCAATTCCGGCGCGTCGTACGTCAACGACTACGTCGAGCTGCTGAACCGCAGCTCCAGCGCGATCGACATGAGCGGCTGGAGCCTGCAGTACGCGTCGGCCTCGTCGACGTCCTGGGCGGTGACGCCGCTCGCGGGATCCGTCCCGGCGAAGCATTACTTCTTGGTCGCGCTCGCCTCGGGCGGCACGGGCGGCATCGCTCTGCCGGCGGTTGACTCGACCGGCACCACGAACATGGCAGTCTCCGGCGGCAAGGTCGCGCTCGTCAACGGCACAACGGCGTTGACGTGTGGCGCGTCGGCGGGCTCGTGCTCGGCGGTGGACTTCGTCGGCTGGGGCACGGCAACCGACCACGAAGGGTCGGGCGCTGCACCGGCGTTGTCGGCGACGCTCGCCGACGTCCGCACGGGCGCAGGTTGCACCGACACCGACTCGAACGACGACGACTTCGCAACGGACGCGCCGGCTCCGCGCGACACCGACTCGCCCGCGACGTCATGCTCGGGTGGCTCCGGAGGACCGTTGACGCAGTCGGCGTCCGTCGACGTGGATGTCGCGTCGGCGTTGTCGCTGACGCTTGAGCACGCGAGCTTGTCGTTCGGCACCGCTGCAGCAGGTCAAACGCCGGCGCCGCTCGGCGACAAGCTCACCGTCGTGTCGAACGGCGCGACCGGCTATTCGCTGACGGTGCATCGCTCGGTGTTCACGCCGGCCGATCTGCCGCTGGCGGCTGCTGTTGGCACCGGTGCACTCACACGGATCCCGATCGCGCCCGCGACGGATCTGTTGCTCGGCTCGACGTCGGCGCCGAGTGGGTCGGGCGGCGATCTCTGGAACGCGAGCTTCGGGTTCGCGACGGCGCTGCCCGTCGTCCCGCCGGGCCACTACACGGCGACGGTCACGTTCACGGTGATCGGTCGGTGATTACCGCGCTGGTCGCGGCGGTCGCGTTGACCGTTTCGCCGGCGCGCGTCGATCTCGTCGGCGCCGGAACACAGATGGTTCGCGTCACCAATACGGGCACTGTTGCGGCGGTGCTCGACGTGACGCGTGCGGGGTTTGCGCTCGACCTGCACGGGCGGCCGCGAATCGTGAAGGCGTCGGCGGCGTGGCTTGCGTTCACGCCGCGGCGGCTGTCAGTTGCGGCTGGCCACTCCGCGATGCTGACGGTGCGCACGCGCGTGCCGCGCGGACTTGCGCCCGGCGACCATCCGGGGCTGCTTCTGTTGACGCAGCACCCGCTGGCGACTGGCGGGCTCGCGGTGCGAACACGGATCGGCGTGGTCGTGTCGCTGCGCGTGCCAGGGCGGGTCGTCCATCGGCTGGTCGTCAGCGGCGTGAGTGTCGCCGGACGAGTCGTGCGGGTCTCGCTGATCAATCGCGGCAACGTGACCGAGGTGCTGCCGCCCGCCCTGGTGACGGTGACCCTCTGGCGCGGTCAGAAGCTGCTCGCCCGCTTCCATCCGGCGGCCAGGGAACTGCTGCCTCGCGCGCGTGGCGTGTTCGACCTCCGCTACGTCGGCGGTCGGAGACCGCTGAGCGTGCGGATCGCGATCCACGACTCATCCAAACGACCACTCGTTGAACGGTCGTTCACGCTGTAAGGTCGCGCTGATGGCAGCCCGTGCCTCTTGTCGCGTGCCGGTGCTGCTCTACCACGCCGTCACAACTCAGCGACCGCTCCTGCCGCTCGCGGTGAGCGCCGACCGATTCGCACGGCAGGTCGACTGGTTGGCGCGCAGTGGCTACACCGGCATCGCGGCCGGGACCTGGATTGACGCCATGCGAACAGGCAACCCGTTGCCGAGACGTCCAGTCGTCATCACCCTTGATGACGGCTACGCCGAGCTGATGACAACCGCGCTACCGCACCTCATACGGCGCGGGTTTGGAGCGACAGTTTTCGTCGTCACAGGCTTTCTCGGCGGTTATCCCACCTGGGACCCACCGCCGTACACCGGGCCCCTGATGGACGCGGACGACATACGTGCATGGGCGACTCGCGGTGTCGAGTTTGGGGCGCACTCGCGCACGCACCCGCGCTTGACGCTGGTTGACGATACGACTCTCCATGCAGAAGTTCGCGGGAGCCGTGACGACCTCGCCGAGATTCTCGGAGCGCCGCCGAAGGTCTTCGCCTATCCGTACGGCAGCCACGACGCTCGCGTGGCCGCCACAACACGCGACTCCTACGAAGGGGCATTTACGACCGACAAGAGGCTGGCCGATCATGGGCGCGACCCGTGGCAGCTTTCCCGGCTGACCGTCAACAGCACTCACCGAACCGTCGAGGTCCTGGCCACCGTTCGTTACGGTCGGCGCCCGCGAGACGTCGTCCGCGATCTCCGGCTCAAAGCCGTAAGGAAACTCTCTCCGACGCGGTATTTACCTCGATAGGACCGTCGGAGCGCGAAAGCTGAGGACGGCCCCTGACGTTGCACGACTAACCACCCGCAACGAGGAAGGGCCGGAGCTCCCGGCCTTTTCTCGTGTCTGGCGTCAAACGCCGCGGATGAGAACGGGCAGCGTACGAAGCAAGAGCCGCAAGTCGCCGCCGAGCGACCAGCTAGTCACGTAGACATAGTCGAGCCGGACCATCTCGACGAAGGGAATCTCATCGCGTCCGAGAACCTGCCACAGCCCGGTCATGCCGGGGCGCAGGCCGAGACGCTTCGTCTCCCAGTCGCGCACCTGCGCATGCTCTTCCAGGATCAACGGCCGCGGCCCGACGAGGCTCATCTCGCCGCGGAACACATTCCACAATTGCGGCAGCTCGTCGATGCTCGAACGGCGAAGGAGCTTTCCGAGGCGAGTAATGCGCGGGTCGTCCGGAATCTTGAACATCGTCCGATCGGAGTCGGCGCTGTGCTTGCTCAGGTGTGCCAGCCCGCCTTTGTGTTCCTCCGCGTCTGGGCGCATCGTCCGGAACTTGAGTATGTGGAATTGCTGACCGCGCGCGCCTGCCCGCACCTGACGGAAGAAGATTGGGCCCGCCGAGTCCAGCTTGATGGCGAGCGCCACCACGGCAAACACCGGAGCCACGATGATCAAGCCGGCGAACGAGCCGATGATGTCCATACCGCGTTTCATGAGCGCAGACGAGCGCGATAGGTCGAATCCGCGGACGCCGATCACCGGGATGCCCTCGACCATGTGAATGTCGATGTCGCCGCTGATCACCTCGTGGAAGCGCGGAACGACGTCGACCTGCACGCCCGTGTCGTTGAGATCGCGGATGAAGTCTGCGTCGCCGTGGGAGTCGGACGCAACGACGACGCGCTCGACGTCGAACGTAGAGACAAGCTGTGGAAGATCCTGGACGCTACCGAGTACGCGGCCGAGCACGAACCCCTCTCTGCTTTCGTCCGCCGCGACGAACCCGATGACGTTGAGCCCGTACTCGGGATGACGCGCAATCCGCTCTGCCAACCCTTGGCTGAGCTCCCCGAGCCCGACGATCAGCGTGTTCTGGGCGTACTCGGGTTGACGCCGACAAATTGCGCGGCCGGTTGCACGGGCGAGCGAGACGAAGGTGATCGA
>DASXKU010000048.1:0-6657 GCA_036496645.1 Gaiellaceae bacterium | reverse complement strand
ACCGAACCCGACAGCGTTCTTGCCCACGCGCTTGGCGATGATCTTGTCGATGCCGGCGAACGCGCCGCCGCAGATGAACAGGATGTTCGTCGTGTCGATCGACAGGAACTCCTGGTGCGGATGCTTGCGTCCACCCTGCGGCGGCACCGAGGCAACGGTGCCTTCGAGGATCTTCAGCAGCGCCTGCTGCACGCCTTCGCCCGACACGTCGCGCGTGATCGACGGGTTGTCCGCCTTGCGCGCAATCTTGTCGACCTCGTCGATGTAGATGATCCCGGTCTCGGCCTTCTTGATGTCGAAGTCAGCGGCCTGGATCAGCTTGAGGAGAATGTTCTCGACGTCCTCGCCCACGTAACCCGCCTCGGTGAGCGCGGTTGCGTCGGCGATCGCAAACGGAACGTTGAGAATCCGCGCGAGCGTCTGCGCGAGATGCGTCTTGCCGCAGCCGGTCGGGCCGAGCAGCATGATGTTCGACTTTTGCAGCTCGACGTCACCTTCTTCGGCGCCCATCTGCACACGCTTGTAGTGGTTGTAGACCGCCACCGACAGCGTGCGCTTCGCTTCTTCCTGCGACACGACGTAGTCGTTCAGCTGCGCGTAGATCTCCATCGGGCGCGGCAGGTTTTCGAGGTCGAGCGTGCTGGGAGCCGTCAGCTCCTCGTCGATGATCTCGTTGCAGAGATCGATGCACTCGTCGCAGATGTAGACGCCCGGTCCTGCGATGAGCTTCTTGACCTGGCGCTGCGACTTGCCGCAGAAGCTGCAGAGAAGCTGCTCGTTGCCTTCGCTCGCACGCGCCATCGTCGTTTCCTTTTACCCCGTTTCCAGGCGTTTGCCTAGGCCGCCGCCTCCACGCGGGGCGTGTCGCGGTGGGTGATGACGGAATCGATGATGCCGTAGTCCACTGCTTCATCGGGGCTCATGAAGAAGTCGCGCTCCATATCTCGGGAAATATCTTCCTGACTCTTTTCGGTGTGATGCGCGTAGATCTCCTCCAGGCGGCGCTTGAGGCCGATCACCTCGCGGGCCTGGATCTCGATATCGGTGCCCTGGCCCTGGAAACCGCCGGACACCTGGTGGATCAGGATTCGTGAGTTCGGCAGCGCCGTCCGCTTCCCTTTCGCGCCGCCGGCAAGGAGCAGCGAGCCCATGCTCATCGCGATCCCGACGCAGGTCGTGTTCACGTCTGGCTTGACGTACTGCATCGTGTCGTAGACCGCGAGACCCGAATACACCGACCCGCCGGGCGAGTTGATGTACATGTGGATGTCCTTGTCGGGGTCTTCCGACTCGAGGTGGATCAGCTGCGCGATGACGAGGTTCGCGATCTGATCGTCGATCGGCGTGCCGAGGAAGATGATGCGCTCGGCGAGCAGGCGCGAATAAATGTCGAAGGCGCGCTCGCCGCGCGACGTCTGCTCAACAACCATCGGAATCAACGGGCTCATCTCTTGCCTCTCCTCTATTTCGTGCTGCCGGGGGTCCAGATCTTCTGCTCGACTGCCGGTTGCTCCTGCTCCGGCGTCCAAATGCTCTCACGCGCGTCATGCAGCTCGCGGGCGATCGGCGTCACCTCGGCGGCGACCTTGTCCAGCGCCTTCTTGAGCCGGAGGTCGTCCCGAATGCGGTCGGCGCCGCCCTGGGCCATGAACTCTTCGATGTCCTCTTCGGTCTCGCCGGCGTCGCGGAGCTCCCCGCGGATCTCGTCGTCGGTGACCTGAAGGCCGAGCTTGTCGGCGACCGCCTCGAGGATCAGCTCACGTGCGACGGACTGCGTCGCCTCGGCGCGCAGGCGCTGCTCGAGCTCCTCGGGTGTCTGGCTCGTCAGCTGGAAGTACGCGCGTGCGTCGATGCCGCGTTGTTCGAGCTGGCGGGCGAGCCCGTTGAGCAGCTCACGCGTGCGCGCTTCGACGAGCGGGCCGCGCGGCGTGAAGTTCGTCGCCTTGACGAGCTCATCTGCTGCGGCCGCACGAAAGCGTCCTTCGATCTCGTCGTCGATCTGCGCGCGCAAGCGAGTCTCGATGTCACCGCGCAACTCCTCGAGCGTGTCGAACTCGCTCGCTTTCGCAACGACCGTGTCGTCAAGCGGGGGCAAAACCTTCTCGAACAGCTTCTTCAGCACGACCGTCGCCGAACGGCTGCTGCCGTCGCCGAGCTCGTACGCGATCTCGCGCTGTTCGCCGGCGCTCAAACCGCGCAAGCCGTTTTCAATTTCTTCGACGAGACGGTTCGAGCCGAGCTCGACGACGTAGTCGCGTTGCGCCGATCCGTCTTCGGAGAGCAAGTCGACGACGGCAACGTCGCCGTCCTGCGCGGGGCGACCGTCGAGCGGTGTCAGTTCCGCAGCCGTGGCCTGCACCGCCTGCAGTTCCGCCTGTACCGCTTCCTCGGGCAGCTCGACCACGTCGCGCGGAACTTCGAGCGTCGTCCAGTCGACGGGCTCGGGCTTCGGCTGCACCTCGACCGTTGCGCTGAACTTCCAGTCGGCGTCGTCGCCGCTCGGCAAGTCGTATTCGTACTCGGGCTGCGCGACGGGGTTCACACGCGCGCGCGCCGCCGCGTTCCAGAACCAGCCGCCGATGTGACTCTCGACTGCTTCGGTGTAGATCGCCTCTTTACCAAGGCGCTGCACGAGCACAGGCATGGGCACCTTCCCGCGGCGAAACCCGGGGATACGCGCGGACTGCGCAAGATCGGTCGCGGCGTGCTCGACAGCGTGATGCACGTCGTGCGCCGGAACGTCGACGGTGAGGCGGACCCTGTCCGGGCCGAGCTGCTCGATCACGGGCTGCACCGTCGAGCCATTAGAGCAGACGGCTACCGTGCGAGGCGTGGACGTGGAAACCGCCATCCGCAGCCGCCGGACCCACAAGCAATTCGGGACGGACCCGGTCGACGAGGGCACTCTGCGCGAGCTGCTCGACCTTGCGCGCCATGCGCCGAACCATCATCTGACGCAGCCGTGGCGCTTTCGCGTGCTCGGCCCGGAGATGCGCGCGCAGCTCGACCAGGCCGTCGGCGAGGTGGACGCACTGAAGCTGCGCCGAGCGCCGACGCTCGTGCTCGCCACCGCGCTGCTCGGCGGCGACGCGCACACCGACGAGGAGGACCTGCACGCGACCGCGTGTGCGGTGTACGCCGTGTTGCTCGGAGCGACTGCACGCGGGCTCGCGTCGTACTGGCGAACGCCGAAGGTCTTCGAGGAGCCGCAGGTCCGCGCGCTGCTCGGCCTCGACGACGCGGAACGCGTGGTGTCGCTGATTCATCTCGGATCACCCGTCAGTGATCCACCGGTGAAGGAACGCGCGCCGCTCGCGGACGTCGTTTTGTTCCTCGACTAGTCGAACATCAAGTCGATCTTGTCGTTCAGGTCGTTGCCGGTGAACGGCTTCGGCAAGAACGGGCCGTCGAGCTCGGCGTACTCGGCCGCTTCGTCGTAGCCATAGCCCGAGATGTAGAGGCAGCGCGCGGTCGGCTGGAGCAGCCGGAGCTCGGCGACGAGCTCGGGCCCCGGCAGCTCCGGTAGCCGTACGTCCGCGACGATCAGATCGAAGGGCGCCTCGGCACCCGCCACCGCAGCGCGGGCCTCCCGAGGTGACCCCGCCCCGACCACCTGATGTCCGGCGACCTCGAGCATCGTCGTCACGACGTGACGGACGAGTGAGTCGTCTTCGATCAGGAGCACGGAGACCATCGCGGCCAGAACCGTACTTGGACCGTCAACAATTGACAACAGCGTCAATTTGAGGAGGTGCGGGCGGAGGGAGTCGAACCCCCACGGGCCGAAGCCCACCAGGTCCTAAGCCTGGCGCGTATATCCAGTTCCGCCACGCCCGCGTTTGCAGAGCGTAGCCTTGAAAAACGATGCCGGGAGAGCTCTCCGACCTGCTTGCAGAGCACCATGGGACGACGCTCGACGAGTTCGCCGAGTACGTGAATCCCCAGATGATTCGGGTGCTGCGGACGATCAGCTTCGACCGCGACTGGGCCTCGAGCGACGGCGCCTATCTCTTCGACGCGGACGGCAACCGGTACCTCGACTGGCTCGGCGGCTTTGGGATGTTCAACGTCGGCCGCAACAACCGGCGCGTCGCTGCGTGGATCGCCGAGGCAATGGACCTGCAGACGCCGAGCGCCCCGCAGATGGGGGTCTCACCCCTGTCGCCCCTCCTCGCACGCGGTCTGGTCGAGCGCGCGCCGTCGTCGATCGGCAAGGCGCTCCTTACGAACAGCGGCACGGAGTCGGTCGAGGCCGCGCTCAAGCTCGGGCGCGCAGCGACGAAGCGCCGCCGCCTCGTCTGCGTCGAGCACGGCTTCCACGGTTTGACGCTCGGCTCGCTGTCGGTGAACGGCGACGCCGCGTTCAGCGACCGCTTCGGGCCGTACCTCCCCGACGTTGCGCGCGTTCCCTTCGACGATCTCGATGCACTCGAGTCCGAGCTCCGTCGCGAGGACGTCGCGGTGTTCATCACCGAGCCGGTGATCGGCCACGGCCTCTTCATCCCATCCGACGGCTATCTCCGCGGCGCGCAGGAACTGTGTCGCCGTTACGGCACGCTCTTCTGCGTCGACGAGGTACAAACGGGCTTCGGACGCACGGGAAAACTGTTCGCATCGGAGCACTGGCAGCTCGAGCCGGATCTGATGCCGGTCGCCAAATCGCTCTCCGGCGGCTACGTGCCGGCCGGTGCACTCCTCATGAGCGACGCGGTGTACGACGCGGTGTTCGACTCGTTGGAGCATGCGTTCAGTCACGGCTCGACGTTCGCGCCAAATGACCTCGCATGTGCCGCGGGGCTCGCGACGCTGCGCGAGCTCGACGACCGCGACCTCGTCGCCGCCTCCGCGCGGCTCGGGACACTCCTCCTCGAAAAAACAGTGCCGCTGCTCGACCAACCCGTAGTGAAGGACGTGCGCGGGCTGGGGCTGATGTGGGCGATCGAGTTCGGCGACCCGGGCTCTGCGACGTGGAAGCTGCTCGAGCGCGCACAGCGCGGGATCTTCGCGCAGCTCGTCGTCGTCCCGCTGTTCACCGACCACCGCATCCTCAGCCAGGTCGCCGGGCACAACATCAACGTCGTCAAGGGCCTGCCTCCGCTCACGATCGGCGAGGACGACATCGAGTGGTTCGCGTCCGCACTCGAGCAGGTCGTGCGGGACGCGCAGAAGCTCGGCCGTGCCGCTACGAAGTTCGCGTTGAACGCTGCACGGGCAGGGCGATCGTCGCGAGATCGGCAAGCAGGCTTGCGGCGAGAGTCGACAACGCGAGGATGACCATGATCCCCGCCGAGACGGGGAGATCGTGCTGCAGCAGCGAGCGGCGGAACATGTTCCCCATGCCCGGCAGGCCGAAGATCGACTCGATGAAGATCACGCTGGAAATCGCGACGCCGAGGTTCGTCACGAACAGCATGAGCAGCGACGGCGCGATGTTGCGCAGCACATGCACCCGCACGATGCGCCGCTCGCCGGTGCCGTGCGCACGCGCTTCGCGGACGTAGTCCTCGGCGAGCTCGGTGTGAAGCAGCGTGCGCAGCGCGAGCGAGTAGTACGCGCCGTTGATCAGGCCGAAGACGAGCCACGGCAACAGCAGATGCGATGCCCAGTGCGACAGGCCATCGCAACCGGTTCCGAGCGACGCGATCCCGCAGTAGCCGCCGGTCGGCAGCACGCCCCAGTGCGCGCCGAAGAACCACGCGACGATCAGCGACAGCCACACCGGATGCAGCGACATGCCTGTGAGCGACGCGAGCGACACTGTCTTGTCGAGTGCGTTGGGTAGACGTAACAGCGGCACGAGCGAGACCACGATCGCGCAGACGATTCCGCCGACGACGAGCGACAAGGTCACCGGTGCGGCGCGCATGACGTGCGTCGTCACCGGTTCGCGGAAGACGATCGAGTTGCCAAGGTCGCCGTGCCGAAGCAGGTGCCAGACGTACGTGAAGTAGCCATGCGGCTCCTTCACGTTGACGCGGGCCTGTCTGCGCGGCAGCGACGCCTTCGCGGGGATGACGAAGAACGCGGCGTAGACCACGCCCATCACTGCGCAGAACGACAACGCAGCCATGACGAGCCGCTCGAGCGCCTGCCGGGACGCGGGATGCACGTTCGCATTACGCCACACTTCGCGTCCTGGTTTGAGCAAGAATCGCCCGATGACGACGAATTTCGAGCGGGCGTTCGAGAGCCGCCCCGACGTGTACGCGGCCTGGCGCGCGCTGAACGGCGCGATCAAGGCGAACATGGATCTTCGGCGCTACGAGCTGGCGACCTTCGCTGCGGCACAGCGACTGCGGTCGAGCTACTGCTCACTCGCGCACGGCAAAGTGCTTGCGGACGACTTCGGCGAGGATCTCTTCGCCCTCACGGGCAACCGCGCTGACCTGTCGGACGTCGACCGCGCCGTGATGGCGCTGGCGGAACGAGTGGTCGACGACGCGGGGGCGATCACCGACAGCGACCGTCAGAAGCTGCGCGACCTCGAACTCTCCGACGACGAGATCATGGACGTGGTGCTCGCCGCGACCGCACGCTGCTTCTTCTCGACGACACTCGACGCACTCGACGTCCGGCCCGACGCTTCGTACCGCGAGCTGCCTGAGGATCTGCGACGCGTGCTGGTTGTCGGTCGCCCGATCGCCGACAGCTAGGGGT
>DASXKU010000047.1:0-121569 GCA_036496645.1 Gaiellaceae bacterium | reverse complement strand
CGCGAAAGGCACGCCTCTCTCCCCCGTGCTGCTCGTTCGCGGGAACGCGAGCCCGCTGCTGATCGCCGACGGCTACCACCGGATCTGCGCGAGCTGGTATCTCGACGAGAACGAGGACATCCCCTGCCGATTGACGGACCGATGAACGTCTCGGCGCGGCGACTCTTCGCGGAAACTCTCGGCACGTTTCTGCTCGTGCTCGCCGGCGCGGGAGCGCCGGTCGTCAACGCCGTGTCGGGCGGGTCGATCAGCCGTGGTGCCGCGGTCGCAGCACCGGGATTGATGGTGATGGCGATCATCCTCTTCATGGGCGCAGTCTCTGGCGCGCATCTCAACCCGGTCGTCACGCTCGCGTTCACACTCCGCGGCGACTTCCCCTGGCGGCGCGTTCCCGGATACGTGATCGCACAGCTTGCGGGCGCGGTGCTCGCGTGCCTCTTTCTCTGGGCAGCGCTCGGCAAGCAGGGCAACCTCGGGGCGACCGTGCCAAGCGTCGCGGACTGGCGCGCCTTTCTGATCGAGCTTGTTCTGACCGTCGGTCTCGTCAGCACCATCCTTGGCACCGCGTCCCGCGCGCAGAATGTCGGCCCGTTGTCCGCGGTCGGCGTCGGCGGCTACATCATCCTCGCCGGTTTGTGGTCGAGCCCGATCAGCGGCGCGTCGATGAACCCCGCACGCTCGCTTGGGCCGGCGATCGCGATCTGGAACTTCTCCCACGTCTGGCTCTACATCGTCGCGCCACTTGCCGGAGCGATCATCGCGGTGGGCTCCGCCTACGCGCTACGCGGACCGGGCGGCGACCCCGGCGGCCTCGCGGCCGCGCGTGGACTGCTCGATCGGCCTCCTGCCGACCGGTAGCGTCCCGTCATGGACTACGTGAACCTCGGTAACACGGGGCTTCGGGTCTCGCGCGTCTGCCTCGGGATGATGAGTTACGGGCAGCACGACGAGCGCAGGTGGGCGATCGACGAGAGCGCCGCTCTGCCGATCGTGCGCCGCGCAGTCGAAGGCGGCATCACCTTCTTCGACACTGCCGACGTCTACAACGGCGGCCAGAGCGAGGTGATCACCGGGAAGTTGCTGAAGCAGCTCTTTGGGATGCGCGAGGAGTACGTTGTCGCAACGAAGGTGCACGGGCGCACCATGCCGGGTGAGAACGGCGCCGGACTTTCGCGCAAGCACATCCTCGCGTCGATTGACGCGTCGCTCGAACGGCTTGGGCTCGACTACGTCGACCTGTACCAGATCCACCGCTTCGACCCACGCACGCCGGTCGACGAGACGATGGACGCGCTGAACAGCGTCGTTCAATCGGGGAAAGCGCGCTACATCGGCGCGAGCAGCATGTACGCGTGGCAATTCGCAAAGCTTCAAGCAACGGCGAAGACGCGGTTCGTATCGATGCAGAACCACTACAACCTCGTGTACCGCGAGGAAGAGCGGGAGATGATCCCGCAATGCATCGACCAGGGGATCGCCGTGCTGCCGTGGAGCCCGCTTGCGCGCGGCCTACTCGCAGGCAATCGCACGCGTGAGGGCGAGAAGCTGACGACGCGTGCGCAGACGGACTCGTTCGGGGACTCGCTCTACACACCCGAGGTCGACTTTGCAGTCGTAGACCGCGCGGTCGAGGTCGCGCGGGAGCGCGGCGTCGGCGCGGCACAGGTCGCGCTCGCGTGGCTGCTGCACAAGCCCGGCGTGACAGCGCCGATCGTGGGCGCGACGAAGCTCGAGCACCTCGAGGATGCGCTCGCCGCCGAGCAGCTGTCACTCAGCGGTGATGAGAACGCGCGGCTCGAAGAGCCGTACGTGCCGCACGCGATCGCCGGTCACTGAGCGAGTAGCTCGCGCACGGTGCTCGCAAGGTCGTCGAGCACGAACGGCTTCTGCAGGAACGCGCCGTTCGTCTCGGTGAGCACACGCTCTGTCTCACCGTCCAGCGAATAGCCGGACGTGAACAGCACCTTCAACTTCGGTTGCTCCTGGATGAGCCGCGCTGCAAGCTCGTGCCCGCCAATGCCGGGGAGCGAGAGATCCGTCATCAGCAGATCGACCTCGCGACCGGCTGCAGCGGTGAACGCCTCGTCCGGCGAAGCCGCCGTCAGCACGTCGTAGCCGTGCGATTTCAGCGCGGTGCCGATCATCACCCGGACCACGTCCATGTCTTCGACGACCAAGATCGTCTCAGTTCCGCCCACGGTTCCAGTGTTCCGCCGAAGCGCGGTGCAAGCCTGACCCAAACGGAGCGTCTTACGAGGAGCCGTGGCCCGGCCCGAGCGGCCGTGCCGCAAGCAGGCCGTGGCGCTGAGCCGCCGCGATCGCCTCGACGCGTGTGTGGACGCCAAGCTCACGGGACGCGCCGCGCAAATGGTTTCTCACGGTTTCGCCCGACAAGCCGAGCCGCTTCGCTGTTTCCGCGGTGGAGAGCCCCGACGCGATCAGCACCAGAACTTCCCGTTGGCGCGGGGTGAGGCGCGGAACGCCGCCGAGCATCGGCGGCGGCGCGGAAAACTCGAACGCGATGATCAGCACGCCGACCACCTGTCCGTTGTCGATGACAGGCAGGTGCTGAGCACGCGTGCCGCGCAACCTTCCTTCGGCGTCGACGAACGACGTCGCGAAATCGGCGGGCTCACCCTCGACTGCACGCAAGAACTGGGCGCGAAGGTTCGGCCGCTCGCTGACGGAGACGAGGTCGAGGTACGTGCGCCCGAGTAGCTCCGCGTTCGTGTAGCCGCTCGCCTCTTCGCCGCCGCGATTGGTGTACACGAAGAAGCCGTCGCGGTCGTGGAGGCTAGCCGGCACCCCCAAGTGGTCGACGAGCCAGATTGCGTTCCGCAGCGGCATCGGCTTCTCAAGTGACATCGGCGCGTACGTTATTGACATGACTGCGGAAACAGCGACCATGCGGAGCGGAATCGTCAGCGGCGCAGCCGGGATTGGGATCGGCGTGGGTCTCTACGGCGTCTCGTTCGGGGTGCTCGCCGTTGCGGCCGGGCTGAGCCCGCTCCAGGCATGCGTGATGTCGATGTTCATTTTCACGGGAGCGTCGCAGTTTGCGTTCGTCGGCGTGCTCGCGGCCGGCGGCGGAGCGCTCGCTGCCGCCGCACCCGCCGTGCTGCTCGCCCTTCGCAATGCGGCATACGGCATCTCGCTCGTTCCGATCCTGCCGAAGCGCCTGCGCGACCGCGTGCTCCTGTCGCACGTGATCATCGACGAGACGACGGCGATGGCCCGCGCACAGGACGACCCCGCTGCCGCGCGGCACGCGTTCATCGCGACTGGTGTGAGCGTGTGGCTCTTCTGGAATGCCGGGACACTCGTCGGTGTGCTGATCGGCGGCGGCATCGGCGATCCGCGAACCTACGGGCTCGACGCAATGTTCCCGGCTGCGTTTCTCGCATTGCTCGTGCCTCAGTTGCGCCGTGCCGGCGCGCCTGTTGCGGGAATCGCGGGCGCGATCGTCGCTGGGTCGCTGATCGCATTCACGCCAACCGGCGTGCCGATCATCGCTGCGATCGTCGGCGTCGTTCCCGGCGTCCTCTGGGCGCGAGGTGTTCGCCGATGACGTGGGCGGCGATCATCGGCCTGTGTCTCGTCTCGTACACCTTGAAGGCGATCGGCCCACTCGTCGCCGGCGGTCGTGAGCTCGGCCCTGGAGTGCGCCGCACGCTCGAGCTCGTCGCCGTTCCGCTCCTCGCTGCTTTGATCGTCGTGCAGACGTTCAGCAACGGCCGCCAGCTCGTGCTCGATGCGCGTGTGCCGGCGCTCGCCGTTGCCGCCGTGCTCGCGTGGCGACGTGCACCGTTTCTCGTCATCGTCCTGGCGGGGGCAGGGACGGCAGCCGTGCTCCGCGCCGTTTCGTGAGGAACACCGGAATGCTTCGGTGGCCCGCGATGCGGTCGACCATCGCGTCCGCAGCCGCAAGACCGGCCGCAATCTGTTCGTGGCCAGGCTGCCCGAGGACGACGCCGTTGATTGCCGTGCGCTTGCCGTCGATCCAGGCGATCGCTCGGAACGCGAAACAGCCACCAGCCGCGCGGTCAGAGCCGGTCTTGACGCCGACGAAGCCGTTGTGCCCAAGCAACGAGTCGGTGTTGTAGACGGTGCCTACAACCGGAAGAGTCGCGCTCGGCATCGCGACGATGCTCGCGAACGCGGAAAGTCGCATCGCATGTTCGAGGATCTGCACCTGGTCGGCGGCGGTGGACACCGTCGCGTCGTCGTACCCGCTGGGATCGGTGTAGCGGGTGTGGAGCATGCCGAGCGACGTCGCAGTCTCATTCATCCTCATGACGAACCGACTCACCGAGCCGGTGTCCCAACGCGCGAGAACGACTGCGATGTTGTTGGCCGACGGCAAGAGCAACGCCTCAAGCGCCTGACGCTCGCTCAAGTCCTCACCTGAGGCGACGGCAACGACTGACTCGTCGCGCCTGCGACGGCGGTCGGCGTCGTCGACATCGGCGTCCGTGAGCGTAATTACCGGGCCTTCCTGCCCGACTCGCAGCGGATGGTCACGCAGCACGAGATAGGCGGTCATCACTTTCGCGATGCTCGCGATTGGAGCCTCGTGCTGGTTCGGACCGGCCTGGAGCGACTGCCCGCTCTCGATGAAAGCTGCCTGGCCGTAGGCAGGCCAAACCGTGCTTGGTACTGCGGCGCCGAGCACACCGCTCCGCTCGGTGCGGATGACGTCGGAAAACGAGGCTGCCGAGGGAGAGGACGAGCCCGAGAGTTGATGCGCCAGGGCGGCGCCCGCCGCAGCGACGACGGCCAGCAGCGCGATGACACGCACCCAGCGAATCCGGCGCCGGCGGTTCCTGCGGTGGGCCATGCCGCCATTCAAGAAATCCCGGTGTTGCCCCCACGTTTCCGGTTTTCGATACACGGACGAAACACGGCCGCTCTAGCATCGGGGCATGCGCGTGTTGATCGTCGAAGACGAGCAGTACATGGCGGAAGCCATTCGCGACGGCCTGCGATTGGAAGCGATCGCGGCCGACATTGCGGGCGATGGACACGCCGCTCTCGAGTTGCTCGGCCTGAACACGTACGACATCGCGGTCCTTGACCGCGACATTCCGGGGCCGTCGGGGGACGAGATCGCGAAACGCATCGTGGCTTCCGGCGGCGACACTCCGATTCTCATGCTCACCGCGGCCGACCGTCTCGACGACAAGGCCACCGGCTTCGAGCTCGGCGCGGACGACTACCTCACAAAGCCGTTCGAGCTGCGCGAACTTGTGCTTCGACTGAGAGCGCTCGACCGCCGGCGCACGCACAACAGGCCGCCGGTTCGGGAGATCGCGGGGTTGCGGCTCGATCCGTTCCGTCGAGAGGTCTACCGCGACGGCCGCTACGTCGCGCTCACCAGAAAGCAGTTCGCGGTGCTCGAAGTTCTGATCGAAGCCGAAGGCGGCGTCGTCAGCGCCGAAGACCTGCTCGCCCGTGCGTGGGACGAGAACGCGGATCCGTTCACGAACGCCGTGCGCATCACCGTCTCGGCGCTGCGTAAGCGCCTGGGCGAGCCGTGGGTGATCGCGACCGTCGCGGGCGTCGGCTACCGCATCGACACGGATGAACGGCATGGATAGGGCGCCGGGCCCAAGCGTCCGGTTGAAGCTGACGCTCAGCTACGCGGGCTTCCTGATGCTTGCCGGCGTCGTATTGCTCGCCGTGGGTTATGTCTCGCTCTCGCGTGGTGTGCACCCTGGCGTGATCTTCCTGGTGCGCAGTCACGCCGACCTCTGGCGCGATTTCGCTCCCACGGCACTTGTCGTACTGGCGTTCCTACTCGTGTTCGGCCTGCTCGGCGGCTGGATCCTCGCGGGCCGCATGCTCGCCCCGCTGACGCGCATCACGGACGCCACACGCTTCGCGGGTGACGGATCGCTATCGCACCGAATACAACTGCCGGGCCGCAGAGACGAGTTCCGCGAGCTCGCGGACGCGTTTGACACGATGCTTGCGCGGCTCGAAGCGCACGTCGCCGAGCAACAGCGATTCGCAGCCAACGCCTCTCATGAATTGCGCACGCCTCTCGCGGTCACGCAGACGCTCCTCGATGTTGCGCGCAACGATCCGAATCGCGACAGCGGAGCGCTCATCGACCGTCTTCGCGACGTGAACACTCGCGCGATCGACCTCACCGAGGCCCTGCTCCTGCTCAGCCGCGCCGAACGCCGCTCTTTCACGTCGGAGAACGTCGACCTCTCTCTCGTGGCGGAAGAAGCGGCCGAGACGCTCCTCCCACTCGCGGAGCGGCGCGGCCTCACGATCGAGACATCCGGCGACGCGACCCCGACCGTCGGCTCGCACGCGCTCCTGTTGCAGATGACGACGAACCTGGTGCATAACGCAATCGTCCACAACCTGTCCGCACAGGGAACCGTGTGGGTGACGACCAGCGCTCAGCCGAAGGCTGTACTGCTCACGGTCGAGAACACCGGCAAGGCGCTCACGCAACAGTCGGTATCGACATATGCGGAGCCGTTTCTTCGCGGTGCCGAGCGCGTGCGTGGCGACCACGGCGGCGTGGGACTCGGGCTCGCGATCGTCAAGCGCATCACCGAGGCACACGACGGGACGCTCAGTCTTGCTCCGAGACCTGCGGGCGGGTTGCGTGTGACAGTGCAGCTACCCGCGGCGTGACGCTCAGCTACAGGGCCTGCCCGTCCAGGACCGCCCGAACCTTCTGCGCAAGATCCATCGCGACGTACGGCTTCTGGATGAATGCGACGCGCGCCGCCGCGATGCCCTGCCGGACGATTGTGTCCGCTGGGTAGCCGGAGCTGAAGAGAATCCGCGCCTGCGGCTGCAGCACTTCGATCTCCTCCACCAGCTCGCGGCCGTTCATCCCCGGCATCACGACGTCGGTGAAGATCAGGTCGATCGAGCGTTCCGTGCTCTTGGCCAGCTCGAGCGCCTTCGCGCCGTTCTCCGCGGCGAGCACCGTGTAACCAAATGACTCGAGCACGCGCGTGACGAGATTCCGCACGGCCTCCGCGTCCTCGACGACGAGCACCGTCTCGTGACCCTCGAGCGAGTCGGGCTCGTACGAAGTGGGCAGCGGCCCGACCGTCGTGGTTTCGCACGGTAGATACACCTTGAACGTCGTGCCGATGCCGAGCTCCGAGTAGAGCGAGATATGGCCGTTGCTCTGGCGCACGATGCCGTAGACGGTCGCGAGCCCGAGACCGTTGCCCGTTTCCTTCGTCGTGAAGTACGGATCGAAGATGCGGCGTCGCGTCGACTCGTCCATCCCTTGGCCGGTATCCGTGAGCTCGAGGACGACGTACTGCCCCGGCGCCACGTCGGGATGTGCGTCGGAATACGCCTCGTCGAGTTGGGCGTGGTACGTGCGAACCGCGAGCACACCGCCGCCCGGCATCGCGTCGCGGGCGTTGATCGCAAGATTGAGGATGACCTGGCTGACCTGTCCGCGGTCGACCACGACCGGCGGCAGACCCTCGCCGTACGTCGCGTGAACCTCGACGTCCTCGCCGATCAGGCGCTGGAGCATCCGCAGCGTGTCCTCGACAATCCGGTTCAGATCGGTCGTCTCGACCTGCAGAATCTGCTGGCGGCTGTACGCGAGCAGCTGCTGCGTGAGGTCAGCCGCCTGCGTCGCGGCGCGATCGACCTGGGCGGCGTGCTCGCGCAACCTGTCGTCGAGCTCGGCGGACAGCAGCAGCGAGTTGTAGCCCTGGATGACGAGCAGCAGGTTGTTGAAGTCGTGCGCGACACCGCCGGCGAGCCGGCCAACCGCCTCCATGCGCTGCGCCTGGCGCAACCCCTCCTCCTGCTTCCGCAGCTCGCGCACGTGCGCTTGCGTCTGCACCGCGTAACGCAACGCCCGCTCGAGCATCCCGGGAGTCATCTCTCCCTTCACGAGGTAGTCGTGCGCGCCCGCCTCGCCGGCTGCCAGGTCGACGGCGAAGTCGCCCTGCCCCGTGAGGAGGATCACGGGGACGTCGCAGCCCGCCGCGGCCAACTCGCGAACGAGCTCGATCCCGTCGCGCGAGCCGAGCCGATAATCGACGAGACACACGTCGTACGTGCCTTTCTGTGCCTCCGCCAAGCCGTCTTCAAAATCAGAGACACGGTGCAGCTCGTACCGGTCGCCCGCCGAGCCCGTGAGCAGGTCGCGCGTAAGCAGATAGTCCTCGTCGTCATCCTCGACGAGGAGAACCGCCGTGCGTACCGCTTCGCGCGCTGCGGTCATCGCCCTTTGCGCGCGGGCAGTTCGACGATCTCGAACCAGTACTGGCTCAAGACCTTCATCGCCTCTGCCAAGCCTGCGAATGTGACCGGCTTTGTTATGAACGAATTCACGCCGAGGTCGTAACTGCGGAAGATGTCTTCCTCCGCCTTCGACGTGGTGAGGACGATCACCGGAATGTTGCGCAACGCTTCGTTGCTCTTGATCTCGGCGAGCGCTTCCCGACCATCCTTCTTCGGCATGTTGAGGTCGAGCAGGATCAGTCCTGGCAGCGGCGCGTCGGCTCCGTTGCTGTAGTCGCCTCGGCGCAACAGATAATCCATCAGCTCCTGGCCGTCACGCGTGATGCGCAGGTCGTTGCCGAGGCGGCTTTCCTGCAATGCCTCGACGGTCATCTGGAGGTCTTCTTCGTCGTCGTCCGCAAGCAGGATCGTGATTGCGTTCTTCGGCTCAGTCATTCCTGTCCTCCGAGTTCGGCACGAGCGGGATCGTGATCGTGAACGTGGCGCCTTCGCCGGGCACCGAGGTCGCGCTGATGTGACCGCCGTGACGCCAGACGATCTTGCGAGCGATCGAGAGGCCGATTCCGGTGCCCTCGTACGCAGCACGACCGTGCAGGCGCTCGAAGGGGCCGAAGATGCGCTCGGCGTACTGCTCGTCGAAGCCGATGCCGTTGTCCTCCACGGTGAGCATGTAGCGCTCGCTCGCACCGGCTTCTGCCGCGAAGCGCGCCTCGACCGCCGGGATCGCCTCGGCTCGGACGCGCACGACCGGCACGACCCCATCGCGATGGAACTTGAGCGCGTTCGAGATCAGGTTCTGAAGGAGCTGGCGCATCTGCATGGGATCGGCATGGACAACGGGCAGTTGGCCCACGTCGACCGTCGCGTCGAGCTCGGCGATGCGAGCCTCAAGGTCGCTCAGCACGCCGGCCGCCACTTCGGCGAGGTCGACCTCTTCGAACGGGCTGGCCCGATAATTGATGCGCGAGAACTCGAGCAGGTCGTTGATCAGTCCCTGCATGCGTTCGGCCGCGTTGCGCATCCGTTCGAGGTCGTCGCGGGCTTCCTCGGTGATCGCGTCGCCGAGCCGGTCGCGCAAGCGGTCACCAAACATCCGAACTTTGCGCAGGGGCTCCTGCAGGTCATGCGAGGCGACGGACGAGAACAGCTCGAGCTCCTGGTTCGAGCGTGCGAGCTCCCGTGCGCGATCCTCCGCCGATGCGGTGCGCTCGGCGACGCGGTCCTCGAGCGTCGCGTTCACTCTGTTCAGCTCATCGTTTGATGATTGAAGCGCCGAGCTCACGACCAGTGCGCGCCGGAAGAAGAGAGAGCTCGCGGCGCAGGCAAGCGCGAAGCCGGCAACCATCAGATACAGAATCCAGGCCTTGGACCCGGAGAACGGCGAATAGAGCTGATTCGTCGTCGTCGTCATCAGCGCAGTCCAAGTCGTGCCGGCGATCGGCACTGTTGCGAAGTAGCGGTGAACGCCTCCGTACGAATATGCACCGGAAGGGCGTTGCGAGATGGCATCGGTCAGACCTTTGGAGATCAGGTGTTCGCCGATGCCGAGCTTGGTAGTCGAAGTCCCGATCACGCGGTTCTGCGAATCAAGGATCAGCGCGGCGCCCTTCCCCGCCTTCTGCGTCTGAGTCAGCAGGCTGTCGAAGATTGCCGCGAGTGACGACGCTGGGAGGCCCTCGACCTCGACGCGTCGGCCGTACTGCGTCGAGAACGGCAGCGCCCACTCGAGCAGGTCATTGCGCGCCTTCGGAGCGGGGATCAGGTCGGAGAACGACGACTGGCCGGCGAGCGCGAGCCGAACCTGCTTGCTCGACGCTGACGCAGCTCCGGCAGGTGTCCCGGGTGACGCTGCGAGGCGGGCGCCGTGACTGTTCAGAATCACTAGGTAGGCGATGCCGCCCGCGGTTTTCACGGTGCGCGGGTCGATCGTGGCGCCGCCGTAGGTCTTCGCGGCGAGCGGCCCCGATGAGGCCGCGGAGCTGCCGAGCAGTCCACCGGTGAACTCCGAGGTCAGCGAGACCTCTTCCTTGAACTGGCTCTCAGACTGGTGCCGTGACGCCGCCTGAAAATGCAGGACGACGTAGCTGAATGCCGCGACCAACCCCGCCAGCAAGGCCACGACCACGATGAGCCGACGGTGCCTCGGGACCAGAGACCGAGGGGCGGTCCTCGCTCCCCGCAGCCGAACGATCGCCTGCACCCTTCTACCCCCTTCTCACACCGCAGAATCGAGCCAAAACTCCTTACTACTGTTATCACCAGGGTCAAGGCACGTCTATGCCCCAAATGGATCGCCTTAAAGACCCTGCTCGAAAGCAGAAAAGGTCTACGCCGGTAACCCGGAACCGGATTGCGGCCTGAACAGGAAAGGCCCCACCTATCGGCGGGGCCTTTCCCTCGATTCGAGTCGCGATCGGTCAGGCCACGGCGACCGTCGAGCAGATCGAGATCATGCCGAGCGCTTTCAGCCCGTCGAGGCTCGAGTTGGCGGGCCCGGTGCCGGCACTTGTGAGGAGGCCGGCCTTGAAGAGTCTCGCCACCTGCGCAGCCGAGGTGAGCTCGACGCGCTTGCCTTCGCTGATCGCTTTCGGCGTCCAGACGGCTGGGTTGAGATCCCACACCGGCGTGTAGTCGGCTGCGCCGGGGAACGACTGCGTGATGTTCAGCGGATCCTTGCCGGAGAGGACTGCCGACTGCAGGCCCTGGCGGTTCTCGCCGGAGCGCGCGCCGTTGACGACCGGGATGATCGCCGAGCGAGCCGACGAGGCCGCGTCCGAGCCCAGGCCGGGAGCGGTGTTCAGGTTCGGGGCGAGCGTGCTCGCCTCGAGCGCGGTGACGAGGCTCCCCGATCCGTCGGTGCGCACGTAGAGCACCGGTGCGCCGTTGAACCAGCCGCGCAAGAGCTTGAGCGTCACGCGGCGGTGGGCGACGTCGAGGTTGGTGACCGAGCCGCTCTTACCCGTTGCGTTTGCGACCTGCGGAGCGTCGAGCACGACACGGCCGTCGGCGGTGATCAGCGGGCTGTAGTTCTTGTCGCCGACAGCACCCGGTGCGGCTTTCGTCGGGGGGAAGCCGGTTGCCGACGGAACGACGACGCGTTTGTGCGCGAAGTTGACGGTGCCGGCGAACTTCGTCACGCCCGCCTTCTCGGTGACGTGTTGCACGGCCTTCGTTGCAAGCACATTGGCGAGGCGCGGTGCGTAGTTGACGCCGCGTGCGGCCGCGTCGGTCTTGCTCGACGAGTCGATGATCACGTACCAGGTGGTTTGACCGCTCGCGGTCACCCCTTTGTGCAGCGGCAGCGTGATCGTCTCGTTCGCGGCATCGAGCGAGATTGCGCTCTTCACTGTCGAGCGGAAAGTTGCGCTGTGCGCCTGTACGCTCGCGCTAACTGCAGCGGCAACGACGCCTGCTCCGGCAACGGCCAGGAACGCCGCCGCGAAGTTTCGTTTCATCATCACAAGCTTCATCTCTCGGTTTACCTTTCTGTCGAGTTACATGCCGTGCGCATCGAGCGCGTTGAGGACCGCGACCGGTTCAGTGCGTGTCGTGTAGTCGGGGTGAATGTCGAGCCAGCGAACGTTTCCGACTGCGTCGACGATGACGACGGTCGGCATCGGGAGCTCGGCGGTGCCATCAGCGTTCGTCTCGGTCAGGTCGAGGCCGTGCTCGCGTTGCACCGCCAGCGCCTCGGCGGATGGTGCGGTGAGCGCGCCGAGCGCTCGCGCGATCGTGTTGCCCGGGTCGGAGAGAACGGGGAACTCGAGCGCGTTCTTCTCCTGCATCGAAAGCGACCCATCTGGCTTCTGCGGACTGATCGCAATCAACGCAGCGCCGCGTTCGCGCAGTTGCGGGAGCAACGCCTGCTGGTAGGTGCGCAGCGTCCGGTTGCAGTACGGGCACCACGCTCCGCGGTACAGAACGACGACAGACGGGCGCCCGGCGATCGTGGCATGAAGCGTGGTTGGCATCCCGTTGACATCGAGGAGCTCCGCGTCGGGAATCGGCCCTTCAAACTGCAACGCGGCCGCCGTCGACCGGGATGACTGCCCCGTTCAGATAGCTCGCACGGTCGGAGGCGAGGAACAGGATCGTCTCGGCGATCTCCTCTGGCGCAGCGGCGCGGCCGAGCGGGATCGTCGAAACGATCGCAGCGAAGCCGTCGCCCATTGCGTCGGTCCCCGGTGTCTGCGTGGGGCCGGGCGAGACGGCGTTCACACGCACGCCCTGCGGGCCGTACTCGGCCGCCCACGCCTTCGTCAGCAGCGCGGCGGCGGCCTTCGAGGCGCCGTAGGCCGACAGACCGGCCATGCCGAACTCGGCCACCATCGTCGTGACGTTGATGATGCTCCCGTTCCCGCGGGCCGCCATCCGGGGCGCGATCGTCGCCGTCAAGAGAAACGGCGCCTTGACATTGACCGCGAAGGCTTCGTCGAAGGCCGACTCGGGAAGCTCGTGCGTCGGGCCACCGGGAAAGACGCCGGCATTGTTGACGAGGACGTCGACGTCGGCGGCGCGCTCGGCGAGCGCACGCACCTCGGCGGCCGAGGCGAGATCGGCGCGCACGAACTCGGCGCTGCCGCCCGCCTCCTCGATCGCAGTGACAACCTCCGCACCACGCTGCTCACTCCTGCCGGTGATCACGACGTGGGCGCCCTCACGGGCCAAAGCCTCTGCCGTCGCGCGTCCGATCCCTGACGTCCCACCGGTTACAAGCGCGCGCTTCCCTGCAAGCTCATCCATGCGTCCCCCTTGTCATCTATTGGACTAATTAGTCCAAACTGTTGGCGTAAGGAAAGCACGACCGGACTGGACTGTCAAGTCCAAACCGGCTAAACTCTTCCTAATGACGCGGGCGCCAGCTACAGAGAAGGGACGCGCAACGCGGGAGCGCATCCTCCAGGCGGCGGCGGAGCTTGTTGCCGAGAAGGGTGCGGCCGGGATGAGCCTTGACGACGTCAGAGCGCGCACGGGTGCGAGCCGAAGCCAGCTCTACCACTACTTCGAGGACCGCAACGATCTCGTGCGCGCCGTCATCGACGTCACCACCGATGCCGTCCTCGACGTCCAGGGCGATCTGATCGGCCGGCTCGACTCCTGGGCCGCGATCGACCGCTGGTTCGACGCGCTGGTGGCGTTCCAGGTCGAGCGCCAGGGGCGCGGCGGCTGTCCGATCGGCTCACTCGCAGGTCAGCTCGCAGAACAGGATGCCGGCGCGCGCATCGCAATCGCCAACGGCCTCGAGCGCTGGGAGGCCCATCTCCGCGACGGCCTCGTCGGGATGAAAGCCCGCGGCAAGCTCCGCAAAGACGCCGACCCCGCCGAACTTGCCACCGCGACAATGGCCAGCATCCAAGGGGGCCTCCTGCTCACCCAGGTACGCCGCGACCCTGCGCAGCTCCGCATCGCACTCGATGCAGCACGCGCAAACCTCCATCAGAAAGGGAAACGACGATGACTGTGAAGTTCGGACTACTCGCCCTCCTCGAGGCAAAGCCCGACAAGGGCGGCGATCTTGCAGCGTTTCTCGTCGCCGGACGTGAGCTCGCGCTTCAGGAAGAGGGAACGGTGACCTGGTACGCCTTCAAGGTCAGCGACACGACCTACGGCATCTTCGACACCTTCGAGACCGTCGAAGCCCGCCAAGCGCACATCGACGGCGAAATCCCGAAGGCACTCGCTGCAGTAGGCGGCGACCTGCTCGCGAGCGATCCCGACATTCGCCCGATCGACATCCTCGCCGTCAAATAGGGAATGGCCGAACCCGGCCTGCTCGACCGCGCGCGCGTGTACCTCTCCGGGCCGATGTACTACGGCGGCGAAGCGCATGGCGAGAGCGGCTGGCGCGCACGCGTCACCGACTTTCTCGAAGCGCACGGCGCGACCGTCTTCAACCCCTGGCAGAAACCACCCGTTCGCGGAGTCGGCGAGTTCGGCCGAGAAGGCGACATGGGGCAGCCGTACCGCGACCGCTGGACGTTCGACGACTCGCCCGACGGCGCCGTCGCCCGCGCGTACTGCAGGGAGAAGGCGCGGCCGATGATGCACATCGACCTGCGGATGATCGACACGAGCGACGTTGTGATCGCGTTCTGTCCGACCAACATCTACAGCGTCGGCACCGTGCACGAGATCGTCGTCGCCCGACAGCAGAAAAAGCCCGTCCTCTTCGTCACGCCGCCGATCGAACTGCCGGCGCTGCGCGCGTTGCGCGAGCACCTCGCCGACGACGACAGGGGCGGCGAGCTCCTCGCGCAGCTCGAAGCCGAAGGCCCGCTACGAACGAACCCGACTGGGATCCCCAGCAGTTGGTACATGGCGATCCTCGACAGCGAAAACTTCTTCGACGGCTTCGGCTTCGCGCACGTCCGCGATGACTTCCCGCAGTGGCACGACAACGCCCTCGACAGCCTCGAGTCGACCAGCCCGCCGGAGCGTCCGCTTCTTCCCTACCTCACGGCGATATCCGCAGGCGCCACGCCATACAAATGGGACTCGGAGGGCAGGAAGCGACGCAATGACGACTGGCTGCTCCTCGACTAGAGCGCTGGGCGAGAAAGCCCAAGAGATTGGCGAACCTCGAGCGGTGGTGCGACGTCGTTCGCGTTGACAGTCGGCGAACGCCGTTGTAGATAGAGACGATCAGAGAGGTTCAGCCGACGCACATCGGTAGAACCCTGGACAGCGCATGAGACATTTCTTCTTCGTCCTAACTGGCGATGTCTGACCCGCTGAGCTTTCGGACGATCCGAAGCTGGGACGGATCGCAGCACCGCGCCTTCGAAGAGCTTGCGTACCAGCTACGGAGGCCGGCGGCGTCAGCCGACGTCGAAATCAAAACAGGAGATCCAGACGCTGGCCTGGAGTGGTACGTCACGACGCCCGACGGCTCGCAGCACGGATGGCAAGCGAAGTACATCTTCGATATCGACACCTTGCTTGGTTCGATGCGCAAGTCGGTTCTGGCTGTCGCCTCGAAGCGACCGAGCGTAACGAAACTGTCGTTCTGCATCCCGATCGACCTTCCTGAGGACATCCGGCTAGAAAGGCCTCGGAAGACCGCGCGGGAGAAGTTCGATCATGCGGTCGCGACGTGGCAGCGCGACATTCCGGGCGCCGAGAGGATCGAATTCGACGTTGAAACGGCAGGTGTTCTACTCGAACGGCTGACTCAGCCGGAGAACCGCGGCAAGCTTTGGTTCTGGTGGCAGCGCGAGGCATTGGACCTCGACTGGTGCAAGACACAACTCGCGGACACGGTCGCGGCCGCCGGACCGCGCTACACACCTGAGCTGCACATCGATCTTCCGGTCGCGCTCGCCCTTGAGGGGCTTGCTGGCTCGAACGCCTTCCTTCATCGATATCGGCGGTACCGAGGCGACGCCGTTCGCGCGGCAAGGGATCTCGCCCGATGGGCCGGTTCGTCCGAGGAGCTGGAAGCCGCATACGCAGTCATGAGTGGCGCACAACACGGCTGGCTCGGCGTGTGCCGAGAAAACCCCCCTGCCGATGAAGCAAGCTGCGAGAGATTGATACAGGCGACGCAGAAGTGCGACGACGCGGCAGAAGATCTAAGACGTCTCGCACGCGCGCTCTACGACGCTGCGAAGAAGCCGCCGAACGCGACCCCGGAGGAGCAGCGTGCCCGCGAGGTTTTGAGCTCGATTCTTCAAAGTGCCTACCGTTGGTCGCGCGAGTTGAATCGACTGGATCAATTCCTCGACTCGTTCGCTATGCGTGCGTTCGTCTGCAGGTCTCTCTTCATGACGGGTGTCGCCGGGCAAGGAAAGACCCACCTCTTCTGTGACGTCGCGAGTAGTGCGATCGATCGAGGCGTGCCGGCGATCGCGTTACTCGGCGAGCGCTTCGGGGCGGGCGACCCCTGGCAGCAGATCGCGGCGCAACTTGGACTGCCGCCAGTCAGTCGCGAGGAATTCATCGGCGCGATGGAAGCTGCTGGCGAGGCACGCGGCGCCCGCTTCTTGCTGATGATCGACGCCCTCAACGAATCGGGCGACCCATCGTTGTGGCGTAACGAGCTCCGCCCGATGCTGAGCCGACTTAAGCGAAGCCCGTGGATCGCAATCGCAATCTCGTGTCGCTCGTCATACGTCGACGTCGTGACACCGGTAGGCGGCCTCGACGATCTAACGGCCTGCGTCAACCATCCTGGATTCGCGGCCCGCGAGGGGCAAGCGATCGCAAAGTTCTTCGCCCACTTCGGACTCGAACAACCGAGGGTTCCGTTCTTGTTCCCCGAGTTCACCAACCCGCTGTTTCTGAAGCTGTATTGCGTCGGTCTCAAAGACCTCGGGATGACGACGCCACCGCCCGGACACCAGCATCTGACCGCGGTGTTCGATCGGTTCGTCGAGTCGCGCGCCTCAGCAATCAACAAGGAGCTTTCCATCGATCCGAATGACCACGCGGTGGAACGCGCGATCCGCCTGATCGCCGAGCGCCTAGCGGACAACGACGGCGACTACGTTGCATACGATGAGGCGAAGAAGCTCGTCGAGGCTCTTGCGCCCGCCCGGACCGAATGGCCACGCACGCTGTTCGGAGTGATGCTGAGCGAGGGACTGATTCGGCGTGACCGGGTCTACCTTGACGAACAGAGAACTGAGGCCGTTGGCTTCGCATACCAGCGGTTTTCGGACCACATCGTCGTCGGGGCGGTAATCGACAACTACGTCAGCCCCGAGCCCGATCTCGGCCAAGCGCTCGCGCCGGCAGGCGCGCTCGCAAGGTTCGTGGATAACGCGAACCAGGGTTATCTCGAGGCGCTGGCCGTCCAGATTCCCGAACGGTTCGGCATCGAACTGCAGGACGCCTTCCCCGTAGACGAGGAGCCTGGCGGCTGGACGCGCGAACAGCGCTTCCGGGCGCTCTTGGACAGCATCGTCATCCGCGATCGCGCGACGATCACCGACAGAACACGAGAGCTCATCAACGCCGGTTTGGACGAACATCGGATGTTCGAAGAAACCGTAGACGTGCTCATCGCCGTGGCGGCCGACCCAGAGCATCCGTTCAACGCCGAGATGCTTCACAGGACCCTGATGCGCTGGCCGATGTCCGACCGCGACACGTGGTGGACGACAGCGACGTACTGGTCGCTTGGAACGCACTCACAGCTGGATCGGCTAATTCGCTGGGCCGCAGCCGGCCCTCACCCTCAATACGAGGACGACGTTCTCGAGCTTGCTTCGCTGCCGCTTGTCTGGTTGTTCGCATCACCCAACCGCCCGCTCCGCGATTACACGACGAAGTCCGTCGTGCAGCTGCTTCACACGCGGCTCCCGATTCTTGGGCGTCTGTTGGCGCGATTTGAGAACGTCGACGATCCGTACGTCTTGGAGCGCCTCGCAATCGCCATTCACGGCGCGGTTCTCCGCGGTGGCGCAGATGCACCCAGCGAGGCAGCAGAGCTGTCGACGGCACTTCGGGACGTTGTGCTTCGCGCTTCTTCGACCGCGCCCCAGCTTCTCACCCGAGACGCAGCGCGCGGCGCCATCGAATGGTGCGTCGCGAGAGGGCTACTTCCGCAGGATGAACTCGGTGAGGCGCGTCCGCCGTACACATCGAAGCCTCCAGCAAATCCGCCACTACGGAGCCGCATCGACCAGCGTTACAGCACCTATCGAAGCGAGGAGGCAGCGCCAGGCTACGAACACCTCCTCTGGTCGATCTTCGAGGACGACTTCGCGATCTACGTGATCACCCCGAAGGTTTCTCACATCACGAAGTACCGTCGCGACAAACCAATGCCAGCGAAGGCGGAGGGTGCGAGGCGACACGAGAACCAGTATCCCGCCGATCGTGCGAAGCGCTGGGTCTTCCAGCGATGCGTTCGCCTTGGATGGACGCCGGAGCGCTTCGGAAGATTCGATGATCAGCTAGATAGGCGAAGCCGCGATGAGCATAAGCCTGAGCGATTTGGGAAGAAGTACCAGTGGATCGCACTCCGCGAACTGGTTGCGCGACTCACCGACAACTACCGCTGGGCTGAGGACAGTTGGGGTGACCCCGCCGGCGACTACAAGGGTCCGTGGCAGATATACGGACGCGACATTGATCCGACACTGCCACCTCCGCCGATTCAAGACGAGCACGATGAATTCGCTGAGCCTGCGCTGACGTTCGAAGAAGACGACCGGCGCGCCTGGTGGGTTCCGACCGGCCCCGAGTATCAAGAGGCGGTCGACGATGTACGCCTGTGGGTTCACGACGACGCAGATGTCCCCACGACTGAGGAGCTCGTGGTGAAGGTCGACGACTCCAGCGATCGCTGGATCGCGACCCGTTCGTACTTCACCTGGAAGGAAGTAGCACCCGAAGATGAGGAGCCATTCGGAGTGCCTCGCCGAGAGCAGTGGTCGCATCTTTACCCGTGGCTGGTTCGCAACAGCGACGCAGCCGAGTTCGAAGCATTCCTAAAACAGAGATCGCTGATGGGCAGGTGGATGCCTGAGGGCGGCGACATCACAAGCACGGCGTACCTCGGCGAGGTCCCGTGGGCGGCATCCTGCCGCGAGTACCCGCCGGAGTGGACATGCGATTACGACAACCTGCCGGTCGAAGTCCTGCCCTTCGCTACCGGATATATCTGGGAAGGCAACATTCTTGACTGCTCGCTCTCGGAGGCCGTTCACGCCGCCGTCCCGGTACTCGAAGTCTTCAACGCGGGAACGTTGACGTGGGCGGGCGGTACCGCGTGGAGATCGAGCGACCAGGTCGTTGCCGAATACCGGAACGCACGAGACAAGTTCATTCGCCACTCTTCGATGCTCGTGCGTGAGATCTGGCTGAGAGATGTTCTGGACAAACTGGACTGCACACTCGTCATTGGTCGTCTCGGCGAGAAGCGAATGATCGGTGGAGGATTCGAAGGCAAGCCTCAGCCTTGGCTCGAGCTCAACGCCCTTGCGATCTACGAGGACGGCGTGTGGCGTTTCAGTCCCGTTCGCGCTGAGAAGCGCGAACCCGTAGAACGGCGATAGACGCGTTGTTCGACTGGCGTCGTGTCTCCGTCGTACCGAGGTCACGCTTGGTGACCCCGGCACGACCGAGACGGTTACGCAAGGCGGTTCGCGATTGCACCAACGCCGGCGCTAACCAGCGCGGGCGGCAGGTTCATCGCGTGAGCGGCCTTACGTGCGGCTCTAACGCTCAGCCAGGCGAGGGCCAGGGCGATAAGGAGAAGCCCGATCGCGGATTGATTGATGGCCATTACGTCCTCCCTTCGGATCGTGTATCGATTCGTCCCACAATCTAAGGAGATTTATCCGACGATCGCCACATAAATGTGGTGTAACGTCTAAAGAACGTGGTGTCGCCGCGGTCCGAGGCCCAGTACACAAAGGCCGAGCTGCTCGCGGAAGCCCATGCCGCCGGCTTCTCGGTTTCAGACCGACTGATAACTGACTGGGTCAGCCTTGGACTTCTGGATAAAGCCACGCGCCGCGGCCGCGGGCGAGGACGTGGACTCACAGCTACGTGGCCCGCCCAACAACGTGAGCTGCTTCTCGCAGTTCTGTCGAAGCGGCAAGAGACGCCTCACATCGCGCCGCTTTGCAACATCCCGGTCTTCGTGTGGCTGTGGTGGGGTGACGCGTACATTCCAACACGGCAGGTGCGCCGCGCCCTCAACACCTGGATCGGCAAGAACGAGCGTGGGCGGTCTTGGCGTGCGGCGCACGAGGCAGCGACCGCCGTTGCCGATCAGTTCGCGCATTCGGATGCGCCAGCCTCGGCGCGCGCGGCCTTCGTGAGGACGATCGCCGAGACCATCGTCGGTCGACCATTTGATCCAGACCTGATCCTCCGGCAACTCCGCGACGTGTTCGACCCCCATCAGGAGAACCGGTCGATTGGGCCGCCGGCGTTGAACTTCAGGCCGGAGCACTTCGTACTGATTGTCCGTGACCGACTCGCCGCTATCTCCGGCCTGCGGGAGGAGCGAGTTGACGAGGAGATCTTCCACTGGGCGCGACGCGAATATCGCGTGAGCCGGCGCGACTACGAAAAAATCGTTCTTTCAATTGCGCATGATCCGGAAGCGGTCGACACGTTCTTTCGCAAAACACCGGGCGGCGTTGCGGTTCCCGACATCACACTCGATGACGTCGCGAACAACGCGTGCCGCGATCTCCTAACGATGATTGGGCTGTACCTCGTTGAGGTCGCGCCGAACACGTGAGCGCGACGGCGCAAGAAAATACTGAGATCCCGGGAAACGACGGCCGCTCGAGGCGGCCGGTCGCAGGAACCTATTCAAAAGCTGGTATAGCGGGGGCAGGATTTGAACCTGCGACCTCCGGGTTATGAGCCCGGCGAGCTACCTGACTGCTCCACCCCGCGTCGCGACGGCAATTGTAGCAGCGCCCCTGCGCTCCAACCCTCGCGCTAGAGCGAAACCGAGCGCCATTACTGCGGTTCCGGCAACTGCATCGAGCACGAAGTGATTGCCCGTCGCGAGGGTCGCGAGCGTGACAAGCGCCGGATACGCAAGCGCGGCTGCGCGCGACCGCGACCACAATCCGACACCGATGCCGACCGCCCAGCCGACGTGCAGTGACGGCATTGCGGCGAGCGGATCGGTGACATTGCCAACACTGATCGGAACGAGCGAAAAAACGGTGTCGTGCAAGCCGGTGAGGCGCGGCGGCGCAACGGGATACCGCCACTGCACAAGCAATGCGACCGCCGTCGCGAGCATGAACGCATCGCGGAAGCGCGCGTACCGCTCGGGCTCAGCGCGATAGAGCCATAGGAAGAACACGCCGGTCAGCCCGAACTGCGCCGCGAGATACACGACCGCAAGCGGCCCCCCGAGTGGCGCGAGCGCATGCTGGAGCGGCGCCTCCCACGCGATCCCGAGCCGGCGTTCGAGCGCAAGGACGTCGTGCGCGTGCTGCGCAGCGACGGGCCAGGCAGGACTCAGAGAACGGCGCGCCGCCTCGTAGGCTGCCACCGCAGCAAGCACATACGCGATCTGCCCTACTGCGCGGCGTCTCACAACCGCAATCTACGATTCCCGCCGTGCTGACCGTCGTCTGGATCGCGCTGGCCTTTGCCGTGCTCGCGGTTGTCGGGATGTTCGGGCTCGCGGTCGCTCGTGCCTTCCGCGCCTGGCGGACGCTTCGATCGCTGCTGCGCGCGATCGCACGCAAGCTCGCCGAGCTCGAACGGAAGGCGGCGACCACGGAGCGCAAGGCGACCGCCGTGACGGCGAAGAGTGCCGACGTCGCGGCCGCAGCCGAACGACTCCAGGAATCGCTCGCCACGCTGGCGACGCTGCGGGCGGCCTGGGGTGAAGCAACCTCGCCGATCGCGCGGCTGCGCGGTCTTGCTCCGCGAAAATGACGCGCGTCGCGGTAATCGATCTCGGCACGAACGCAACGCGACTGCTCGTTGCGGACGTGGAGAGCGGCAGCGTCGAGGAGATCGTGCGTCGCACGCGCATCACGCGTCTGGGCGAAGGAGTCGACGCGCGCAGGCGCCTCCTCCCCGTGCCGATCGCGCGCGTGCGCAACGTGCTCACGGACTATCGCCGCGAAGCGGAGGAACTCGACGCCGAACGCACGCTCGCGGTCGCGACGAGCGCGGTGCGCGACGCTGAGAATGGCGAGGCCTTTCTCGGCGAGGTCGAATGGTCGTACGGATTCGCGACGAGGCTGCTCTCAGGCGACGAGGAGGCTGCGCTCACGCTGCGCGGCGTCGGTCCGCTCGACTCCCACACGCTCGTCACCGACATCGGGGGCGGTTCGACCGAGCTGGTCACAGCGGACTTTCATACAAGTCTCGACCTCGGCTGCGTTCGGCTGACGGAGCGCTATGGCGACGACTGGGATGCGGCGGCCGCCGCGATTCGCGCCGAGCTCCCGGGCTTGGGCGTCACCCGCGGGCTGGGCGTCGACGGGACGACCGCAGAGGTTGCCGCCATGGGCGAGATCACGCCCGCCGCGGTGGATGGCGTCCTCGACTGGCTGCGCACCGCCTCCGAGGCGGATCGGCGGGCGCGACTGCTCGAGCCCGACCGCAGCGAGGTGCTCGCCGCCGGCGTCGTAATCCTGCGAGAAGTCCTGTGCGCCTACGGCCTGGAGCGGATCGAGCCCTGCGGCCGCGACCTCCTGACGGGCGCCGCGCTTGAGGCGGCCAGCCTTCCCGCGCCCGTCGAGGGCGAGGCTCCGCCCGGCGCGTATACCTGTTGCTAAAGCGTCACATTTGCCCCATTTGCAGGGACAAACGGGGACAGGTACCTGCCTGTCCCCAGTACTTGCGCTCGCAATCTTCTTTGCTATGATCCTTGTGTCCTCAAGGATTGAGCAAAGGAGCGCAAGAGCAGATGACCACGATCGAAACGACTCAGACGATTCCCACCGGCACATGGCAGGCCGACACCGTGCACTCGAAGCTCGGCTTCGAAGTGCCGTACGCCGTCTCCACCTTCGGTGGCGACGTGACCGACTTCGAAGCGTCACTGACCGATGGCACGCTCACGGGCGCCGGCCGCGTCGAGACGCTGCAGGTGAAGGACGAGCAACTCAAGGGCCACCTGATGTCGCCGGAGTTCTTCGACGCCGAGCGCCATCCCGAGGTTCGCTTCGTCTCCACCGCGATTCGCCGCGACGGTGACAACGTCGAGATCGACGGCGACCTCACCCTCAAGGGCATCACCAAGCCCGTCACGCTGACCGGCACCGCAACCGGCCCGGCAGTCGACCACTTCGGCGCGAATCGCATCGGGTTCGCTTTGGAGACGACGATCGACCGCTCGCAGTTCGGAATGAACTGGAACATGCCGCTGCCGACCGGCGAGCCCGCGCTCGCCAACGACGTGACGCTGAAGGCCGACCTGACCTTGGTCGCGCAAAGCACGGTCGCGCAATAACGATGCGCATCCTCGCGATCAGCGGCTCGCTCCGCTCCGGCTCCTTCTCGACGGCGCTCCTCCGGGCGCTCGCCGAGGAGGCGCCGGAAGGCGTCGAGATCACGCTCTGGGACGGTCTGCGTGACATTCCGCCCTACGACGCCGACGACGATGTCGACGGCGGCCCCCCAGCCGTCGAAGCACTGCGCGAAGCAGTGCGCGAAGCCGACGCGGTGCTGATTGCAACGCCGGAGTACAACGGATCGATCCCCGGCGCATTGAAGAACGCCCTCGACTGGGCCTCGCGCCCGTTCGCAACGAACGCGTTCCGGAACAAGACGGTGGCAGTTCTCTCCGCGAGCACCGGCGCGTTCGGTGGCGTGTGGGCGCAGACCGAGGCGCGCAAGGTGCTCGGCATCATGGGCGCGCGCGTCGCCGACGTCGAAGTCACCATCGCGCACGCACACGAGAAAGTTGACGAGAACGGCTTCGTCATCGACGACGACGTGCGCGAGGCTCTGCGCGACGCGCTGACGACCTTGGTCGAGACAGCGCAGCCCGAGCTCTCGACTGCGGCTTAGACCTCCGCGAGGTCCGGCGGTGGTTCGTCCTCCGCGAGCCGCCGCTGGATCACGGCCCGCGACAGCACGCCTACCAGCTTGCCGTCGTCGACGACGGCGACGCGGTCGAGGTCATGCTCTTCGAGAAACGCGAAAGCCTCATCGAGCTCCATCGTTGAGAGGACGGTGAAGTTCGGCGGCTCCATCACGTCGCGCAACGCGGTGCGCACCGGGTCGCGACCGCCGGCGACCACCTCACGCACGAGCGTCTTGCGCGTGACGACCCCCGCAAACGAACCGTCGTCGCCAACCACGAGTACTGCGCGCACCTCGGGCCGCTGCAATGCCTCCCCCGCCTCCTGCGCGCTGGCGCTCGTTCCGAGCGTGCCCGGGTCGGCGACCATTGCATCCTTGACGAGGCTCATGGGTAGACGCCGCGCGCCTCGAGCGCCGCGGAAACCTCGCGGATCGCGGCGACCAGGGCCGCGTCGCGCAGCGAGATGTTGCGCTCGCCCGATACGTCCCACACGCGATCGAACGCATCCGACATCTTGTCGGCCAGCCGGCGTCGAATCTCTGCGCGATCCCAGAAGAGACGGCCGAGGTCTTGCACCCACTCGAAATACGAAACAGTGACGCCCCCGGCGTTCGTGAGGATGTCGGGCAGCACGGGGATGCCGCGGTCGGCGAGGATTGCGTCGCCTTCCACCGATGTCGGCCCGTTCGCGCCTTCGGCGAGCAGCTTGCAACGCAGCTCTGCCGCATTCGCCCCCGTCACCTGATCTTCGCGCGCCGCGAGCACGAGGATGTCGCATTCGAGCTCGAGCAGTTCCTCGTTCGAGACGCGCTCGACGCCGGAGGTGTAGCCCTCGAGCGAACCGTTCTCATCGACGTATGCATGAAGCGTCGGAATGTCGAGGCCGGTCGTGCAATACACGCCTCCGGAGATATCCGAGACGCCGATCACCTTCGCGCCTTTGTCGTGCAACTCCGTCGACGCAATCCCACCGACGTTGCCGAAGCCCTGCACGACGCAGCGTTGTTCGGCGAGATCCCACCCAAGGCGGTGGCACGCGCGTTCGACGACCATGACGACGCCGGCGCCGGTCGCTTCATGCCGGAACACCGAACCGCCGATCGAGATCGGCTTGCCGGTGACGATCTCCGGCACGGCGTAGCCCTTCTGCATCGAGTACGTGTCCATCATCCACGCCATCGTCTGCTCATTGGTCGACATATCCGGTGCGGGAATGTCGAGCTGCGGCCCGATGTAGGGCGCGAGCTCTGCCATGAAGCGACGAGTGATGCGAATGATCTCGTTCTGCGAAAGGTCGCGCACGTCGCAACGCACGCCACCCTTCGCACCACCGTACGGCAGGCGAAGCAGCGCACATTTCCAGGTCATCCACATCGCGAGGGCTGCGCATTCGCCAAGGTCGACGCCCGGGTCGTAACGGATGCCACCCTTCGTCGGGCCGAGCACGGACGAGTGCTGCACGCGATACGCCGGGAACGTGCGATACGTGTCGTCGTCCATGCGCACCGGCAGCGACAACATCACGGCGCGTTCCGGGTAGCGCAGCCGGTTCGAGACGAAATCCGGGATGGACGCGAGCTCGAGGGCATGCTCGAGCTGAGTTACCGCCTGCGCGAAGAGGGGCGTGTCCCACTCGAGCGCTCTGGTATCGGCCGTGCTGGCCACGGGCCGGAGGGTACACAGAGTCCCAGGCAGTTGGCCCCGCAAGACCCATTGCGATTCTGCGGATTCGCGGCATGCTGGAGACGTGCGTCACCCCGAACTGCTTCCCGCCTTCGTGATGGGCTTCGCTGTCGCCGGGGCGCGCCTGCGCTGGATCGTTCTCACCCAGTGGAAGTGCCGCAGCTGCGACACGCCGCACCTGCACTGCGCGTGCAAGCCGGCCTGGGTCAAGAAGCTTCTTTAGACCCTGCGCAGAACTGCCAGCGACCGCGCCTCGACGACCACGTCGGCGCCGGGCTGCAGCCGCTCGGCGACGACGCCGCCGGTCGCGAGCTCTATCTCCCAGCGCGTACCGAAGCGTCGCGCGGGCAGGCGGAACGCAATGTCCTCGTAGTGCGCGTTGAACAGCAGCAAGAAGGAGTCGTCGCGCAGCTCCTCGCCATGCCGCGCCTCCTGCGCAATCTCGTCGCCGTTCAGGAATACGCCGATCGCGCGCGATTGCGAGTTGTCCCAGTCGCGCCGCGTCATGCGTCGGCCGTCGGGCCGCATCCACCACACGTCAGGTAGCGACTCGCCTCGGCCTGAGAGGAAGCGCGTGCGGCGGAAGACGGGATGCGCGTTGCGTAGCTCGATCAACTCGCGCGTGAAGTGCAACAGGTCATGGTCGGTGGCTTCCCAGTCGAGCCATGACAACTCGTTGTCCTGACACCACGCGTTGTTGTTGCCGTTCTGCGTGTTGCCGATCTCGTCGCCGGCGAGCAACATCGGCACGCCTTGCGACAGAAGCAGCGTCGCGATGAAGTTGCGCTGCTGGCGCGCGCGGAGCGCGTTCACCGAATCGTCGTCCGTCGGCCCTTCCACGCCGCAGTTCCAGCTGCGATTGTCGTCGGTGCCGTCTTGATTCGACTCACCGTTCGCGTCGTTGTGCTTGCTGTCGTACGAGACGAGGTCGCGCAACGTGAAACCGTCGTGCGCCGTGACGAAGTTGATCGACGCGAACGGTCGCCTGCCGTCACGCTGGTACAGGTCGGCCGAGCCGCCGAAGCGCGATGCAAAGTCCGATAGCGGCGACTGACCACGCCAGAAGTCGCGCACCGTGTCGCGGTAGATGCCGTTCCACTCCGACCAGAGGATCGGGAAGTTCCCGACCTGATAGCCACCGGGCCCGACGTCCCACGGCTCGGCGATCAGCTTCACCTGGGAGAGGATCGGATCCTGGTGGATGATGTCGAAGAACGACGAGAGTCGATCGACGTCGTAAAACTCGCGCGCGAGCGCCGACGCGAGGTCGAACCGAAAGCCGTCGACGTGACAGTCGATGACGAAGTAGCGCAGCGAATCCATGATCAGCCGCAGCACACTTGGGTGCACCGGGTTGAGCGTGTTGCCCGTGCCCGTGTAGTCCATGTAGAAGCGCGGGTTCTCGGGGACGAGCCGGTAGTACGCCTCGTTGTCGACGCCGCGGAGGCTGAGCATCGGGCCGAGGTGGTTGCCCTCGGCCGTGTGGTTGTAGACGACATCGAGGATCACCTCGATGCCTGCGCCGTGCAACGCCTTGACCATGCCTTTGAACTCGCGCACCTGGTCGCCGGTTGCCGAGTAGAGCGAGTGCGGCGCGAGGTAGCCGATCGTCGAGTAGCCCCAGTAATTCGTCAGCCCGCGCCCGTGGAGAAAACCTTCGTCGGCGATGTGATGCACCGGCAGCAGCTCGACCGCCGTCACACCTAGCGACTGCAGGTACGCGATCGCAGGCTCACTCGCGAGACCGCCGTACGTGCCTCGCAGGTCGTCACGCACGCCGGGCAGCCGTTTCGTGAATCCCTTCACGTGCGCCTCGTAGATCACGGTCTCGTGCCACGGCGTGTGCGGGCGCACGCTCTCGTCCTCCTGCCAGTCGAACGTTGGGTCGATCACGATCGACTTCGGGATCGCCGGCGCCGAATCGGTCTCGTCGATCGTCAGGTCGTCGCCGACGTACGGCAGCGCGTTCGCGGCGTCCCAGTCGACGGCGCCTTCGATGGCCTTCGCGTAGGGGTCGATCAGCAGCTTCGCGGGGTTGAAGCGCTTACCGCTTGCCGGGTCATACGGACCGTAGACCCGATAGCCGTACCGCTGCCCTGGCCCGACGCCCGGCAGGTAACAGTGCCAATTGAATGCGGTGCGCTCGGCGACTTCGATGCGCTCTTCGTCGTGGCCGCCGTCGAACAAACAGAGCTCCACGCGCTCCGCGTGCTCGCTGAAGATCGAGAAGTTGGTTCCCTCGCCGTCCCAGACCGGGCCGAGCGGGAACGGCTCGCCTGGCCAGACCGTGCGTGTCATGTCATCCTCCGCCCGTGCTGCGCGAAGAGTTGCAACGAATCGGGCACTGGGAAGAGCGTCACCGGCGACTCCTCGCGCGGTTGCTCATCCTGCTGCTGCTCACGGTCGTGGTCGACGCGATCTGCACCGTGCTGATCTGGGCCACCGAGAGCGGCGTCAAAGGCGGCGACATCCACGGCTTCGGCGACGCGGCGTTCTTCACCACGGTGCAGCTGCTCACCGTGTCGTCGCAAATCAAGAACCCGCTCACCGCGTCGGGGCGCGTCATCGACATCTTCCTCGAGGTTTGGGCGGTCAGTGCTGTTGCAGGCTCGGCCGGCGCGATCGCCACGTTCTTCACGAGCGGCGACAGTTAAACATTCCCCGCCGGCACGAGCCAGAGGACGCCGAGCGGCGGCAGCACGATGTCGACGGAGTACGGTTGGTCGTGCCAGCCGCGCTTCTCGGCGACGACTTCGCCGAGGTTGCCGACACCCGAGCCGCCGTAGTAGCTCGAGTCGGTGTTGACGAGCTCCTTCCACGCTCCCCCGTGTGGCACGCCGAGACGGTAGCCCTCCCGGGGGACGGGCGAAAGGTTCGCTGCGCAGACGACCGGCGCACCGTTCGTCGATAGACGCATGAACGCGAGCGCATTGTTCGCTGCGTCGTTCGGTTCGAGCCAGCGGAAGCCCTCAGCCGCGAAGTCCACTTCCCACAGCGGAGGCTGCGCGCGATACGCCGCGTTCACGTCACGCAGCAAATTGAGCACGCCGCCGTGCTCGGCGTGCTCGACGAGCCACCACGGCAGTTCGTCGTCGTGCGCCCACTCCCATGGGCTCGCCATTTCGGCGCCCATGAAGAGCAGCTTCTTGCCGGGATGCGCCCACATCCACGCGTAGAGAGCGCGCAGGTTGGCGAGTTGCTGCCAGCGGTCGCCCGGCATCTTCGAGAGCAAGCTCCGCTTACCGTGCACGACCTCGTCATGCGACAGCGGCAAGATGAAGTTCTCGTTCCACGCATACACGAGAGAGAACGTCAGCTCGTGGTGGTGAAACCGACGATGGATCGGATCGTGCTCGAAGTACGCGAGCGTGTCGTGCATCCACCCCATGTTCCACTTGAAGCCGAAGCCGAGGCCGCCGACGTACGTCGGGCGTGACACCGCCGGCCACGCGGTCGATTCCTCCGCGGCCGAGATGATCCCCGGCTCGCGTGCGTGTACGAGCTCGTTCAGCTCTTTCAGGAACGCGACAGCTTCGAGGTCTTCGCGGCCGCCGAACTTGTTCGGCACCCACTCGCCTTCCTTGCGCGAGTAGTCGAGGTAGAGCATCGACGCGACGGCATCGACGCGCAGTCCGTCGGCGTGGTACTCGCGCAGCCAGAAGAGCGCGTTCGCGAGCAGAAAGTTCCGCACCTCGTCGCGGCCGAGATTGAAAACGAGCGTGCCCCAGTCCGGATGTGCGCCCCGACGCGGATCGGCGTGCTCATAGAGCGCCGTCCCGTCGAAACGCGCGAGCGCCCACTCGTCGCGCGGGAAGTGCGCGGGCACCCAGTCGAGGATCACGCCGATGCCCGCCTGATGCATGTGGTCGACGAAGTAGCGGAAGTCGTCCGGCGTGCCCATCGTCGAGAGCGGCGCGTAGAAGCCGGTGACCTGATAGCCCCACGACCCCGAGAACGGGTGGTGCATCACCGGCAACAGCTCGACGTGCGTGAAGCCCAGATCGGTGACGTACGCCGCAAGTTGCTCCGCGAGCTCGCGCCAGCCGAGCCCCTTGCGCCACGACGGCGCATGCACCTCGTAGATCGAAAGCGGTCGCTCGAGCGGCTTATGCGCACGCCGTTGCTCGAGCCACGCGTCGTCGTTCCATTCGTACTCCGATTCGAAGACGACCGACGCAGTCTTCGGCGGGACCTCCGCCTGGAACGCGAGCGGGTCGGCCTTCTGGTGACCGTCGAGGTGAAACTTGTAGCGATTGCCCACGCGCGCGCCCTCGACGACTCCCTCCCAAATCCCCGTCCCAGCAACGGGGGTGAGAGGTGACGCCGCGCTGTCCCATTCGTTGAAGTCACCGACGACGCTGACGTACTTCGCGTTCGGTGCCCAGACGGCGAACCGCACTCCGCCTTCGACGACGTGCGCGCCGAGCTTCTCGTACAGCTGCTCGTGCCGCCCCGCGCGCGCGAGCCAGATGTCAAGCTCGCCGAATGCGGTTTCAGAGGTCATTTCGGAGTGATCACGCGCTGGCTGGGCGCGATGGGCGTTCGCGAGGCAAGGACGCAGGGAGCGGACGTAGCAGCGCTACGGCCGCGACCGAGGACGAAGCCTCGCCCCGCATCAGCGCGGCCAGACAGCCCGTGCTTCATTTCGAAAGGGCCTCTTAGTCACGCAGGCAGCTCCTCGTCGAGCATCCGCGCGACACCGGCGACCGGGATGTGCGACCAGCCCGGCCGGTTGTTGAGCTCGTAGCGCAGCTCGTACACCGCCTTCTCCAGCTCGAACACGGCGAGCAGCCGGTCGAACGCCGTGCCCGTCGGCACGAGCCTCGGATCGACGGCCGCGCGATAGCCGCCGAGAAACTCTGCGCGCGCCTCCGCTTCCCAGTCCGGAGGAGCCGGGACGTCGCGCAGCATCGGCAGCGCCGACGCGATGTAGGCGAACGAACGAAGCATTCCCGCAACGTCGCGCAGCGGACTGCGCTTGCGGCGGCGCTCCGGAAGCGAACGCGCCGGCTCGCCTTCGAAATCGAGCAAGACCCAATCTTCCTTTGCCCACAGTGTCTGGCCGAGGTGGAAGTCGCCGTGCAGGCGGATCACCTTGCCGACATCGCCGATGCTCCCGAGCATGCGCAACCGGTCACGCAGCTGATCGCCGCGCCCGCGAATCTCGTCGACCTCGTCGCTGTCGGGCAGGTCGAGGAACATCGATTCGATCTCCTCGTCGACGCGCGCAATCAGCAGTCCGAGCGCTTCAGCCGACGTCTCCTCCGGCGCAAAGCTCGGGTCGTCGATGTCTTGCCCGAGCACGGTGTGCATGCGTCCTGACACCTCGCCGAGCCGCGAAATTCTGCGATGCGTTTCCTCAGGATTGGATGCAACGAGGTCGAGCATCAGCTCCCAACCGTCGACACCGTCCGCGACGAAGCGCTGCAGGATGCCGAGCGTCGCATCCATCGGCCGGCCGTAGTACGCGTACCAGCCCGCGAGCTGCGCGATGTTCTCGAATCCACGCTCCGTGAGTACGCGCAACATTTCGAGCTCGGGATTGATGCCGGCCTCGAGCCGGCGGAATACCTTGAGGATCAGCTCGTCGTCGAAGACGACCGACGAGTTGCTCTGCTCAGTCGAAATCAAACGCGCGTCGCGCAGCTCTTGCCCAAGCGATGCGAAGCCTTCGATCGCAGCAAATTCAACGACACCCTCGTTGCCGGGGAGCTTGCTGCCGGTGCGCATCATGTGCACGAGCTCGCGCGCGTGACGCGGATCGTCGAGCGAGTCGACGCCGTTGTCGGAGAGGAGCTGGTACGTCTCGTGCGTTCCGGTCTCGAAACCGACCTCAATGAGCTGCAACTCGAGTGGCGGCTCTTCCTCGCGCAGCTGTATGCGGTCGATCGCGTGCGCGTGAATCACCTCGCGCGTCTTCGACGCGAACCAACGCTGGTCCGTAATGAAGCCGATCAGGGTCTGTTCGTCGATCACTCTGCTTCGTCTTTCCGCAACTGGAACCAGAAGAACCCTCGTGGAGCGAACGTCAGCAAATAGGGAAGTTCGCCGATACGCGGGAAGCGGGTCCGCCCGAACATCTCCTCGGGGATGAGCCCGACCCAGCGCGAGAGATCGAGCTCCACTGCTTGCGCGGACCGCGCGAGGTTGTGGACGCAGAGGATGATGTCGTCCTCGTACGTGCGCACGTGGGCGAAGATGCGCGGGTTGCTCGTGCGCAGCGCCTCGTAGGTGCCGAGCCCGAACACCGGGTGCTGCTTGCGGAGCGCGATCAGCCGACGCAGCCAGCGCAGCAGCGAGTTCGGCTGTCGCAGCTGCGCCTCGACATTCACCGACTGGAAGCCGTAGACGGGATCCATCAACGGCGGCAGGTAGAGGCGCGCGAAGTCGGCGCGCGAGAACCCGCCGTTGCGATCCGACGTCCACTGCATCGGCGTGCGCACGCCGTCGCGATCGCCGAGGTAGATGTTGTCGCCCATCCCGATCTCGTCGCCGTAGTAGAGAACCGGTGAGCCGGGCAGCGAGAAGAGGATCGCGTGCATCAGCTCGATCTCGTCGCGGCCGTTGTCCAGCAGCGGCGCGAGCCGGCGGCGGATGCCGAGGTTGATCTTCATCCGTGGGTCGCGCGCGTATTCCTCGTACATGTAGTCGCGTTCCTCGTCGGTGACCATCTCGAGTGTCAGCTCGTCGTGGTTGCGCAGGAACAGCCCCCACTGCGCACCGTCGGGGATCGGCGGCGTGCGCTCGAGGATCTCGATCATCGGCAGCGCGTCTTCACGCCGTACCGCCATGAACAGGCGCGGCATCACGGGGAAGTGGAACGCCATGTGGCACTCGTCGCCCTCGCCGAAGTACGCGACGACATCCTCCGGCCACTGGTTCGCCTCCGCGAGCAGCACACGGTCGGCGTAGCGCGCGTCGACTTCCGCCCGAACCTTGCGGAGAAACTCGTGCGTCTCGGGCAGGTTCTCGCCGTTCGTCCCATCGCGCTCGTAGAGATACGGAACGGCGTCGAGGCGGAAGCCGTCAAGCCCAAGGTCGAGCCAGAAGCGCAGGACGTTGAGCATCTGCTCCTGCACCTCGGGGTTGTCGTAGTTGAGGTCGGGCTGGTGACTGAAGAAGCGGTGCCAGTAGTACTGTCCTCGCGCGGGATCCCACGTCCAGTTCGACGGCTCGGTGTCGATGAAGATGATGCGCGCCTCGCCCCACCGCGTGTCGTCGTCGCCCCACACGTAGAAGTCGCCGTACGGCCCGCTCGGATCGTTGCGGCTCGCCTGGAACCACGGATGGTCGCTCGACGTGTGGTTCATCACGAGGTCGGCGATCACGCGCATGCCGCGCTGGTGAGCCTGGTCGACGAAGAACTGGAAGTCGTCGACGGTGCCGTAGTCGGGATGGATCGAATAGAAGTCGGCGATGTCGTAGCCGCCGTCGCGCAACGGGCTCGGATAGAACGGCAGCAGCCAGATGCAATCGATGCCGATCTCCTGCAGGTAATCGAGCTTCTCGGTCAGCCCGCGGAAGTCGCCCGAGCCGTCGTCGTTGCCGTCGAAGAACCCGCGCAGGTGGATCTCGTAAAAGACCGCGGTCTTGAACCACAGCGGGTTGCGCTCGAACCAATGGCCTGCGGTCTCGGTCACGCTCATGGCTTCACCTTCAAAATGTGGCTCTTGCCGGGGCCGAGGCGAATGTAGTTACGGCCGGCGCGCCAGGTGAAGGCCGTGCCCGACAGTAGCTCCGTTGCCGCGAAGACCGGCGGCGCGCCGAGTGCGACCGGAATCACGCAGACGCCTTCCTGATCTGCGAACGGGTCGATGTTGACGACGACGATGACGCCCTCCTTGGCATACGCGACAAGCTGGTCATTCTCCGTCTCCAGCCAGTACGTGTTGTCGAGACGGTGAAACGCCGGCTCAGCACGCCGAATCTCGTTCAACTGCTTCACCAGCGGCAGCAGCGGCCCGTCGAGTGAGCGCTTCTTCACTTCGTACTTCTCCGAGTCGAGGTACTCCTCGGAGCCCTGCCGCAACGGCACGTTCTCATACGACTCGAAGCCGGAATACACGCCGTACGAGGGCGACAGGGTGGCGGCAAGCACGAGCCGAGCCTCGAACGCCGGCGGCCCGCCGAGCTGCAGGTACTCGTGGAGGATGTCCTGCGTGTTGACGAACGCGTTCGGCCGGTAAAACGGCGACCACGCAATCAGCTCGCCCAGCCACTCCTGCAGCTCGAGCTTCGTGTTCTTCCATGTGAAGTACGTATAGCTCTGCGCGAAGCCCGCCTTCGCAAGCGTCGTCATCATCGACGGCCGCGTGAACGCCTCGGACAGGAAGATCGTCTCGGGGTGGTCGCGCCGCACCTCCGCGATCAACCACTCCCAGAATGGCACCGGCTTCGTGTGCGGGTTGTCGACGCGGAACACACGAATGCCGTGCTCGACCCACACGAGGAGCACGTCGCGCAGCGCATCCCACAACGCACGCCAGTCCTCGGAGTCGAAGTTGACGTTGTAGATGTCCTGGTAGCGCTTCGGCGGGTTCTCCGCGTACTTGAGCGTGCCGTCCGGGCGCCGGTTGAACCATTCGGGATGCTCTTTCAACCACGGATGGTCGGGCGAGCACTGGATCGCGAAGTCGAGTGCGATCTCGACGCCCGCTTTGCGACCGGCCGCGACCATCGAGTCGAACTCCTTCCACGTGCCGAGCTCGGGGTTGAGCGCGTCGTGTCCGCCATCCGCGGAGCCGATCGCCCACGGCGAACCGACGTCGCCCGGCGCTGCAGTCTCGGCGTTGTTCTTGCCCTTGCGATTCGTGACGCCGATCGGATGGATCGGCGGGAGATAGACGACGTCGAAGCCGAGCGCCGCGAGTTTTGGCAACACCTTCTCGACGCCTTTGAAGCCGCCCCACGAGCGCGGGAAGAGTTCGTACCACGCACCGAACCGGCCAAGCTCGCGGTCGACGTCGACAACGAGAGCGCTCGACTCGGTCTCTCCGTGCCGGTCGCCCGCGGGTGCCGCCAATCCTTCGTCGACGGTCAGCGTCTTGCGTCCGAGCAGCACCGCGCCCTCCGCCAGCTCACCGGCGAGGTCCTTCTGTCCGCCCGCAACCTTGCGCCGGATCTCGTCCTGCCACGTCGCGATGCGATCGGTCCATGCAGCGACCGCAAACGTCCAGCGACCCGGCGCGTCGACCAAGAACGTCGCCTGCCAGCGATCGTTGCCGAGCGCCACGAGCGGAGCCTCACTCGTGGTCCCGTCCGGCGCCGTTACGCGCACCGCGCCGCCGAGCGTGTCGTGCCCGTCCTTGAACACGGTCGCGTAGACGTCGACGCGCTCGCCGACGACCCGCTTCACGGGGTAGCGCCCGCAATCGACGAGCGGTTCGACGTGCTGTATCTGAATCCGGTCCGTATTCATGGTTTGAGAGAGCATCTGCGAAATTGTCGAGCATGAGGCTCGATCGCTCCTCCGGCATCCTCCTTCATCCGAGCTCGCTCCCGAACGGGAAGCTAGACAAGCACGCCTACACCTTCGCCGACTGGCTGGCGGCAGCGGGCCAGCGCTGGTGGCAGGTGCTACCCCTCGGCCCGCCCGATGACGCCGGCTCTCCGTACATGTCGGCGTCGGCGTTCGCGGGCTCGCCCGCACTGCTCGCCGAGCCGCGGGCGCGCGTTTCCCGCGACGAACTGGCGGCGTTCCGCGAGCAGCACGCGTATTGGTTGGACGACTGGGTCGACTTCGGCGGCAACGCCGAGGATCAGGTTCGCTTCGCCCGCGAGTGGCGGCGGCTGCGCGCGCATGCCGCAGCGAAAGGCGTCCACATGTTCGGCGACATGCCCATCTACGTCGCGAACGACGGCGCCGATCATCGGGCCCACTCGCAACTCTTCCAGCGCGGTGCGGTCGCAGGCGTCCCGCCAGATGCCTTCACGGCAACCGGGCAACTGTGGGGCAACCCGCTCTACGACTGGCCGGCGATGCGCGCCGACGGCGACCGCTGGTGGATCGAGCGCTTCCGGCGCGCGTTCGAGCTGGTCGACCTCACGCGCGTCGACCACTTCCGCGGCTTCGTCGCGTACTGGGCCGTCCCCGAACGGAACAAGACCGCGGCGCACGGAACATGGCGGCGCGGCCCGGGCAGGCATCTCTTCGACGCCGTGCAAGCCGCACTCGGCCGCCTGCCACTCGTCGCCGAGAACCTCGGCGTGATCACACCGCCCGTCGAACGCATCCGACGCGAGCTCGGCTACCCGGGCATGGTCGTGCTGCAGTTCTCACTCGGTCACGTTCGCAATCACGAGCTGAACTCTGTGATCTACACCGGCACGCACGACAACGACACGACGGTGGGGTGGTTCGCTTCACTCACCGACGACGAGCGCGCGCACTCCGGGCTCGACCCAGCTGACCCTGCCTGGTCACTGATCGAGCGTGCGTGGTCCGCGCGCGCTGCACTCGCGATCGCGCCACTGCAGGACGTGCTGAGCCTGGGCGGCGAGGCGCGCATGAACTTCCCCGGCACCGAAGCGGGAAACTGGCAGTGGCGCTACCGCGCCGGTGAGCTCAGTGCTTCGCTCGCGAGCCGGTTGCACGCGCTGTCCCGGTCATCGCGTCGAACGCGTTGACTGTCACAAGTGCCGGGGGAGGGAGTCGAACCCCCAATGTCCGAGTGAACGGACTGCCGGGTTTAAGCCGGTTGCGTCTACCAGTTCCGCCACCCCGGCAGAGACTGGCGACAGGGTAACCCCTAGCGGTAGAGCGTTCGGAACGCCGTGAACGCGCGACGTTGCGGTGCGGCGAAGCGCGTGCAGACGCCCGCGTGCACACCGCCCGTGATCGCGATGCGAGCACCCAGCGCCGCAGCCTTCGTCGCCGTCGCATCGAAAGCACGGAGTTGTTCGACGGTCGCCGTCGGCACGTTCCCTCCCCACCACACGCCCGCCGGCGTCGGGATCCCGTTCGCGCCCGGTGTCTCCCACGAACATGCAGCCTGATTGAGGAGCAACTGCACGCCGCGCCCCTTGTTCTCATGCCGACCGTGAATCAACGCGCCGGCCGTGAACGCGATCAGCACCACGGCGCCGGCCGCCGCGACCCGGTACAAGCCGCGCTGGTAGCCGCGCCCAAGGTCGTCGGTCACGCTGCGACTCAACAAGCAGTAACAGCGAGCTGTTCGGCAAAGAAAGCGCGAACCGCGGCAAGGTCATCGGCCGCAGGGCATTGCGGTAACGCTGCGACGAACGCGCGCCCATAACCGCGCGTGCGCAGGCGCGGATCGAGCACGGCCACGACACCGCGGTCGGAGTGCCCGCGAATCAAGCGGCCGAACCCCTGACGCAACTGCAGCACCGCCGTCGGCAACGCGTAGCCGCTGAACCAGTCGCCGCCCGCGCGCTCCACTGCCTCGCAGCGTGCCTCGTGCAGCGGATCGCCCGGCGCCGAGAACGGCAGCTTGTCGATCACGAGCAGCGACAGCGACTCACCCGGCACGTCGACGCCCTGCCAAAACGTCGACGTCGCGAGCAGCACCGACGCGACGTCGTCGCGGAAGCGCTCGAGCAACCGCTCGCGCGGCGCCTCTCCCTGCACGAGCACGTCGTACGGCACACGCCCGCGCACGTGCTCGCGATACGCGTCGAGCGCGCGATAGCTCGACGTCAGCACGAGCGCGCGCCCCTCCGACGCCTGCAGCAGCGCAACGATTTCGTCGGCTGCACGCGTCGTGAACTCGTCGCTGCGCGGATCGGGCATTTCACGCGGGATGTAGAGCAACGCCTGTTCGCGGAAGTCATATGGCGATCCGACGACCGTTTCACGCGCGTGCTCGAGCCCGAGGCGGCGACGGACGAACGTCGCGTCCTCTCCCGTGGTGAGCGTGGCGGACACGAGAATCGCCGTCGGCCCGTCCTCCCACAACTTCTCGCGCAGGTCGCGCGCAACATCGACCGGCGCCCATGCCAACGCGTCGGGCTCCGCCCAGACGACGCGCTCCTGCTCGTCGGGCGCGAGGCACGCCTCGACCTGTCCCGCCAACGAGATGGCGCGGCGGCCGATTGCGTCGAGCTCTTCACCTTGTCCTTGCAGCGCGGTCGCCAATTCATTCAGCGCATCGATGAGCACCAGAGCAGCGTCGGCGGGTATCTCGCGCAGCCGCTTTCGTCCTGAGGGCGGCGCGACGGCGCGCAACAGTCGCTCGCCGCTCCGTTCGACGCGATCGACAGGACGCGCAGGCAATGCACGCTGACCGTCGCGGCACGCGCGCTCGATGTCGTTGGCGAGTCGGCGCAACCCCGGCCGCGACACACGGCCACCGAGCCACGACGCAGCAGACTCCTCGAGGCGGTGCGCTTCGTCGAACACGACCGCGTCGTGCTCGGGCAGAACGCCGCCACCCGACGCGACGTGTGCGAAGTAGAGCGCGTGATTCACGATCACGAGATCGGCTTCCGCTGCGCGCTCGCGCGCCGCTTCGGCGAAACAGGTCGAGTGGAACGCACAGCGACGGCCGGAGCAACGGTCTGGCCCTACGGCGAGCTCGGCCCAGAGCGCATCCGACGGCTCGAGCTCTAGCTCGGCACGATCGCCCGTCTCGGTGTCGTCGAGCCACCCGGCCATCGCCTCCCAGGCCCGACCATCACGGCTGTTTTCCAGGAGGAAGGGCTGAAAACCCTGCAACTGCCTCCGGCAGAGGTAGTTGGCGCGACCCTTCAGCACCACGACGCGTGCGTCCTCGCGGCCGGCCGCGGCGAGCGCCACCGGCACATCCTTCTCGAGCAGCTGCTCTTGCAGTGCTTTCGTCGCGGTCGCGACCACGACGTGCCGGCCCGAGCGCAGCGCCGGGATCAGGTAGGCGAGGCTCTTCCCCACACCGGTGCCCGCTTCGGCGACCAAGTGCTCCTCCAGCGTCAGTGCACGATCGACGGCCTCGGCAAGTGCCGCCTGCTCGGGCCGCGGCTCGTAGCCAGGCAGCGTCCGAGCCAGCGGCCCATCCGGGCCGAAGATCGTTTCCATCGCCCGACCAGACTACGGATGCGAACGGACGTTCCGAGCCGCCGCAGCAGCAGTCCGAAACCGTGCGCGAAAAAAGTTCGCATATTGCGACAAAACGGCCGGAATCCCGCTTGACGACCGTCGGCGCGCCACATAGCTTCCCCTCCGTCGCATCCAGTAGCTCTTCGGAGTCGCTGGATGCGGCATATCAGCTCCGGTAGGCCCTCGGGCTCGCCGGGGCTGATTTTTTTGTTGAGGTCAATCCGCCTCGCGCCCGAGATTGTCTGTCCGACGCCGGGCGTACCGTCCTGTCCCCCTTTCGATGGCTACTACCCAAGGGAACTGGAACGGACTAGAAACGACCCATGAGGATCCTTCACGTTGCTGACGTGCACCTTGACCGTCCGTTTGTAGGTATGCGGACGGCAGCTGCCGCCCGACGTCGAACCGAGGTTTGGCAAACGTTCTGTCGAAGCCTGGAACTCGCACGCGACCGTGAGGTTGACCTCGTTACGGTCGGCGGAGACCTCTGGGAAGAGGAACACGTAAAGCCAGACACGCGCCGAAGTGTGTTGCACGCGTTGGCCGAAGTTGAAGTGCCTGTCCTGGTGATCGCGGGCAATCACGATCCGCTGATATCGGGCGGGAATTGGTATCGCGCGATCCCGGAGTTGCCAGACAATGTCGCGCTCGTACAAGCCGCATCTCTGGAGCGCCATGAGTTTGGGGACGTCGTGCTCTGGGGCGCGTCTTGGATGGGAGGGGTTGGAGGGGATCTCAGCCCCGAGGTCATCCGCTCTGCGACGGTCGATTCGAGCCAGCGGAACATCCTCCTGATTCATGGAACGCTCATGAACACTCTGTTCGCTGACGATTCGTCTTACTGCCCGTTCAGCGAACAGGATGTATCCGAGGCCGGGTTCGACCTATGTCTCGCCGGCCATATTCACGCAGCCCAACAGGCTGGCCGAGTCGTGTATCCGGGTTCGATCGAGCCGCTGACATCAGCTGAGACCGGTCGGCACTGCGTTGCCGTCGTCGATGCGGACGCAACTCGACTGGATGTAGAGCTCGTCGACGTAGCGCGCTTCCGATACGTAGATGTTGTGGTTCCCTGTGACGGCGCGACGAGCAGCGCGCAAGTGCAGTCTCTCTTGAACAATGCACTCGCAGGCCTTGATGGCCATACGTATGTGCGCGCACATCTATCGGGCGCAGTTCCAGCGTCCGTGTCACTCGACCTCGAGGGTTTGCGCAGCAGAGCGGAAGACACACTCGCCGACCTTGTAGTGGTAGACGAAACCCATGCAGATTGGGACCTTGAGCGTCTCGCCGCAGAGCCAACCATCCGCGGCCTCTATGTCAAAAAACTGCTTGACCGTCTCGCGAAAACCTCGCTTGATGAGCAAGCACCGATCGAGTTGGCGATTGATCTCGGACTTCGCGCCTTCGATCCAGAGGCTGCGGTGCTTCGTGAGGTTTGAGTCGCTACGCATACAGGGCTTTCGCCGCCTCGTCGATACAGAGATCGAACTCGGCCCGAGACTGACGGTGGTCGCGGGCGACAACGAGGTCGGAAAATCATCACTTCACGACGCTCTCATTCGCGCTCTCTACGGCTTCACGAAGAGCGAACGTCGGAAGACCGATGGCGTGTCGGACCTCGATCGTTGCAGGCCCTGGCGTCAAGGGCCCAATGGGTACGGACTTCGCGCGATCATCTCTGACGCATCGCTTGATGAGTCACTCGTCGGCCGCCTCGAAGTCTCCTGGAACTTCGATGACCATCACGTAACCGTCAGACACGCAGACACCGGCGAAGATTTCAGCTCGTCGGTGGCTGGACGTAACCAGGATGTGCAGCTCGGCGAAAAACTTTTTGGCCTAAGCGCGGCCGATTTCATCGACGTCTGCGGTCTGCGACAGTCAGACATCACAGCGGTTTCCGCCAGTCCCACGCTCAAGGAGTGCTTGCAGAACGCGGTCGCTCGACGCGGTGGCGGAAGCATCGATGACACCAAAGAACGGCTGACGGATGCTGGTCGGATGCTTGGGCTTCGTGCTGGCACATTGAGCCCCAACCCGCGCGGCCACCTCGATTCGCTCTTGACGCATTGCAGTTCGCTCGAAAGCTCCTTGCTAGCCGCGCAAGAAGAGCGGTCGAGGCTTGATGTCTTAGCTGCGGAGGCCGTCGCAGCCCGACGCGACGCCGATGATGCAGGTACCGCCGAGTCAGGCCTGCTTCTTGAGCAGAAGGCCGTGCGGCTGAGCGGCCTACGAGCACGCATCGCCCAGGCCGAGAAGCTTGCGACGACGGCAGAGAGCAACGTCGACGTTCCGAACGTCGATGAGGTTGCGATCACGAAGCTAAGAACCGACCTAGGAAAGCTGGATTCGGAGCTAACGACGCTCGGGCAAATTGACGTCCAACTCTCCGGCTCGCAGGAACGGATTGCAGAACTTCACCGCGAGACCGCCAAACTCGCTGTTCAAGAACAAGGTTTGACGCCATACGAGGGTGTCGACGCGTCTCGGCTCCCTGACGTGACGTCGATCTGGCACGCACTTGATACGCGGGCCGCCAGCCCAGAGCCAGAAACGCGGGCGGCTTGGAGTCGAACGATGCTGTTCGCGGCGATAATCGTCGCACTTGCGTCGGTCGCTGGGGCAGTCGTGGTCCGACCGTTTGCAGCAGGCCTCGTCATCGCAGGCGTGCTCGTCGCTTTGGCACGTCAGCGTTCGTCGGTTTCCACTAATCCGTCGATCGAGGGAGAGGCCGGACACGAGGGTGAGAAACGACTCACCGCGTCACTCGACGCTGTCGGCGCACCTCTCGCCGAGAGCGTTGCGCTCCGAGCACAGGCGTACGTGACCGCGTGCGAGCGTCGAGCGACGCTCATGGATGTCCGCGTCCGACTCGGCGAGCTCGAAAGAGAGAAGCAGTCACTCCTATCTCCTGCTCCAGAACGCGACAGACGTGCGGGTGCTGTTGCGCAGCTTCGAGGAACAATCGCGTCTTCACGCGCGCAGCTGGGAATTGAGTCCGACGCGCCCGAAGCAATCGAGCTGGCGCTTAGCGAGATCGAATCACGAAGGCAGAAGGCGCTCGATGGCCAGCGGAAAATCGAATCGGCCAAAGAGCAACTCGGCGTCATCCTCGCTGGTCGTACGCTCGAAGAACTCCGGGCCGAAGCGGCCATCGCGGAAACCGCGCTTTCCGGCCATTCGCATCAACCGTCTGCTGGACGTGATGTACCAACCGTCGAAGCCGACCTCGCAAGGGCGGCAGGACGTCGCCGACAGGAGGAGATCCGCGCCGAACACCTTACGACCGCGCTCGCGACGCAAGAGCAAGCAGCACCCGATCCAGTCGAGATCGAGGTCGAACTCGCTCAGACAAAAGGGAAGATTGGCGAAGTCGAGCGGTATCGAGACGCCTTGAAGATCGCGCACGAAACCCTCGACGTCGCCGCTACGGAGACATTCCGCCTGTACGCACCGCATCTAAACTCGGCTCTCGCCGAGCGACTCCCACTCATCACCGGCGGTCGCTACACGGAGGCGATCGTTCGCGACGATCTCTCCATCCTCGTAACTGCTCCCGAAACGAGCGAGCGAGTTCAAGTAGAGGAACTGAGCCGCGGTACCCGCGACCAGATACTCCTAGCCCAGAGACTCGCTATGGCGAACCTACTCGACGACACAGCTGGCGCCGCGCCGCTTCTGCTTGACGACCCGCTCGCCCATCTGGATGCGACTCGCCTGGCGTTGGCAATCTCGGTCCTCAGCGACATCGCCGAGGAGCGGCAGGTTGTCCTCTTCACGGAGGACGAGCGCGTCGTCGAGATCGCTTCCTCGATCGGCGCCCACGTCGTACGCCTTGAGATGTTGGCAGCCGCAACAAGCGCGTGAACTGCCAACAGCGGCTAGCCACGGAACGTCCTTCGGGAACGTCTGGCCGCCGTTCAGCGTTTAATAGAGCGAGACCAGAATTCGAAGGAGAACTGAGGCTTTGAGCACGGATACCCGTGAATTGATCATCATCGGCGGCGGCCCCGCAGGCTATACGGCTGCGCTCTACGCAGCGCGCGCCGACCTGGAACCGCTCGTCATCGAGGGCTTCGCCTGGGGTGGCCAGCTGATGATCACCAGCGACGTCGAGAACTACCCCGGCTACGCCGACGGCGTGATGGGGCCGGAGATGATGGCCGACTTCCGCCGCCAGGCCGAGCGCTTTGGCGCGGAGTTCCTCACCGACGACGTCACGAAGGTCGACTTCTCTTCGCAGCCCCTGCGTGTCTGGGTCGGTGACGACGAATACGCCGCACGCGCGGTGATCGTCGCGACCGGCGCGAGCGCACGCTGGCTCGGACTCGAGTCGGAAGACAAGCTGAAGGGGCGCGGCGTATCCGCGTGCGCAACCTGCGACGCGTCGTTCTTCCGCAACAAAGAAGTCTACGTCGTCGGCGGTGGCGACTCCGCGTTCGAGGAGGCGCTGTTCCTCACAAAATTCGCGACGAAGGTGCACCTCCTCCACCGTCGCGACGAGTTTCGCGCGTCGAAGATCATGGTCGACCGCGCGTCAGCGAACGACAAGCTCGACTACGTGTTGAGCGCTGTCGTCGACGAAGTGCTCGGCGACACCAAGCTCGAGGCTCTGCGCCTGCGCAGCACCGAGACGGGTGAGACGCGGGATGTTCCGGCCGACGGCCTGTTCGTTGCGATCGGTCACGATCCGAACACGTCACTCTTCCGCGACCAACTCGACCACGACGCAAACGGCTACCTCGTTACGAAGCCGCACTCGACCGAGACGAACATCCCGGGCGTGTTCGCGGCCGGCGACGTGCAGGACCACACCTATCGGCAGGCAGTGACCGCGGCGGGATCCGGCTGTATGGCGGCACTCGACGCGGAGCGGTTCCTCGCAGCGCTCGAGGGCCACCCCGGCACTGCGCAGATCGTCGGGCTCGAGACCTAAGCACCGTCCGGAGGCGGCCATAGCCTCAAGGACGTGCCGGAGTGGATTGACTTGGTCGACCCGACGGCCGACCAGCTGAAGGCCGCCCTGCCTGCGCACGTGCACAGCACGGCGATGGAGGCACTCCTCGCGCCGCACGAGCACAGCGACGAGCCGCGTCCGCGAATCGACTCGCACGACGACTACGTGCTGGGAATCCTGCTGCTGCCGATCGAGGTGCCGACGGAGAACCGGCTCTACTACCAAGAGATCGACTTCGTCGCGACGATGGACATGCTGGTGACGGTGTCGAAGACGCCGCCGGGCGAGAAAGCCTTCGACCCGGCGCCGGCGAAGGACGCGTGCCGCGCGCACGAGGACGTCGGGATGTACGTCTACCACCTCGTCGACGAAGTCGGCGAAGGCTTCCTCGACATCATCGACGTGCTCGACGACAAGATCGACGAGCTCGAGGACATGGTCGCGGAGTCGCAGCCGACTGAAATCGGAAAGCGGCTGCGCGGCCTGCGCCACAGCCTGCTCGGTATCCGGCGCACACTTGGCCCCACGCGCGACGCCGTGCGCAAGATCGTCGACAACCGCGTCGAGCTCGAGCAAGGAGAGCTGTTCCCGCGCAATGTCGAGATCGCGTTCGGCAGCGCGTTCGACAAGTTCCTGCGCGCGTCGGAAGGGCTCGACGCTTCGCGCGACTCGCTCGCCGGCATCCGCGACTACCTGCAAGGCAAGATCGCGAACGACCAGAACGAGGTGATGAAGCGCCTCACTGTCATCGCTTCGCTGCTCCTGCTCCCCACCTTCATCGTCGGCCTCTACGGACAGAACTTCCACCACATCCCCGAGCTCGGCTGGGCATGGGGCTACTGGTGGTCGTGGGGCCTGATCGTCGGAACGACGATCGCGCAGCTCGTCTTCTTCCGCTTGAAGAAGTGGTTCTGACCCGCTAGCTACCCTGGCCGGCGTGCCGTATTACATCTGCCCGCATTGCAAGGAGCGCACCGTCGACATCGACGCGCGCGAAGGTTTCTCCGAAGACGCGCCCGCGTGCAGGCACTGCGGCTTCGGCTTCCTCTTCGAACTGTTGGACGATTACTACCCGGCGCCCGACACCGGCATGGTCGTCACCGACCAGAACCGTCGCGTGCTCGCAATCGGCCGCGGGGTATTCGAGCTGACGGGGTTCGAAGAGGAACAGCTGATGGGCCGCGACATCGTCGAGGCGCTCACGCTCTCCGACGCGAAGCCGGTCGATCTCGCCCGCGAATGGGGAGTGCGCCGCCTCGGCGAGCATCTCTCGCTGCGCACACGCGCGGGCAGCGAGAAGCCGGTCGTCGCCGACGTCTTCCCGGCGTACGACGACGACGGCGGGCTGCTCGTAGCGTTGACGCCGCGCCGCGGCAACGGCAGCTAGAGCTCACACGCGCCGAGGCAAAAGACACGCTCTCTCGCCTCGTAAGTGAGATTGAGTCTTAGTATCTGATACTCTCACCGGCCTGAGACAACAAGTTTCGAGGAGGAGTGGCATGGGTTCTAGGTCTGTTTGGCGCCGCGGGATCGTGGTCGCGGCGCTCCTGTCTTCGCTAGCGATCGCAGGCACCGCGGCGGCGTCCAAGGCGACGACGGCACATCGCGCATCGCCCAAGTTCCAAGTGGTGGCGGCGGAGAACTTCTGGGGCAGCATCGCCGCCCAACTCGCCGGGTCGAAGGTCGCGATGAAGAGCATCATCGTCAACCCGGACACCGATCCTCACGACTACCAGGCGAGTGCAAGCGACGCGCGGACCATGGCGAGCGCGACGCTTGCGATCGTGAACGGCGTCGGCTACGACCAGTGGGCGTCGAAGCTGATCGCGGCGAACCCGGTCTCGGGCCGGACGGTGCTCGATGTCGGCGACCTCCTTGGCCTGAAGGAAGGCGACGACCCGCACCAGTGGTACAACCCCGCGTCCGTTCAGAAGGTGATCAACGCCATCGTCGCCGACTACGACAAGCTCGATCCAGGCGACAAGGCGTACTTCGCGGCGCAGAAGAAGCACTTCAACACCGTGTCGCTGAAGACCTACAACAGCCTGCGCGCGCAGATCCGCAGGCGCTTCGCCAGCGTGCCGGTGGGCTACAGCGAGAGCATCTTCGAGCCGCTCGGCGCCGACCTGCGCCTGAAGCTGCTCACGCCGTACCGCTTCGCCAAGGCGGTCGCCGAGGGCACCGAGATCAGCGCGAAGGACAAGCAGACGGTCGACAACCAGGCGCAGAAACGCCTCATCAAAGTGTGGGTCTACAACAGCCAGAACGCCACCCCGGACATCGCGCGCATCAATTCGATCGCGAAGAAGCAGCACATCCCGATCGCGACCGTGACCGAGACGCTGTCCCCGGCCACGCTGAACTTCGAGCAGTGGCAGGTTGCGCAGCTGCGCCGGCTGATCACGGCGCTTCACCAGGCAACCGGCAAGTAATGACGGCGGCAGTCAAGCTGGCGGATGCTGCGGTTACGCTCGGCGGCAACGCGATCTGGTCCGATGCGAGTCTCGAGATCGCCACCGGCGAATACGTCGCGGTGCTCGGCCCGAACGGTTCCGGCAAGTCGACACTGCTGCGCGTCCTACTCGGTCTACTACCGCTGAGTCACGGAACGGTCTCCGTTCTGGGCCGCTCCCCGACACAGGCGAAGCGTGAGATCGGCTACCTCCCACAGCGGCATGCCTTCGACGCGTCGACGCGAATCCGGGGCATCGACCTCGTGCGGCTCGGGCTCGACGGGCACCGCTTCGGCCTACCGCGCCCAGGCCGCAGCGTCGAACAGCGGCGCGTCGACGAAGCAATCGATCTCGTCGGCGCGACGTCCTACGCGCGGCGGGCGATCGGCGAGTGCTCCGGCGGCGAGCAGCAACGGCTGCTGATCGCCGAGGCGCTGGTCGCGAAGCCGCGGATGCTCTTCCTGGACGAGCCGCTGGACAGCCTCGACCTGCCGAACCAGACCGCAGTCGCCGCGCTGCTCGAACAGATCTGCCGCAGCGAGCAGATCACGATCCTGCTCGTCGCTCACGACGTGAACCCACTGCTCGCGCACCTCGACCGCGTCGTCTACATCGCCGGCGGCAAAGTGCTGTCGGGGCGGCCCGAGCAGGTCATAGCCAGCGACACGCTGAGCGACCTCTACCAATCGCCGATCGAGGTGTTGCGCACCTCCGACGGGCGGCTCGTCGTCGTCGGGCAACCGGATGCGCCGGCGCATCACTCCGACCGACACGCGCACCCGTGAACCCGCACCTCTCACTCAACCCGCTCACGGATCTGCATCAGATGACGGTGTACCCGTTCATGGTCAACGCGCTCGAGGCCGGGACGATCGTCGCGCTGATGGCTGCTTTCGCCGGCTGGTTCATGGTGCTCCGCCGCGAGACGTTCGCGGGACACACCCTCTCCGTGATGTCGTTTCCCGGAGCAAGCGGCGCAGCGCTCGCGGGGCTGCCGCTATCGGCCGGCTACTTCTGCTTCTGCGTCCTGGGCGCTCTCGTGATCGCGGTCAGCTCCCGCACCGAAGGCCGTCGTAACCTGACGCAGGAGTCCGCGGTCATCGGCGCAGTTCAGGCATCCGGCTTCGCCCTCGGCTTTCTTTTCCTCAGCCTCTACGGCGGCATTCTCGAAAACCTCGAGGCGCTCCTCTTCGGCTCGTTTCTCGGAATCACGACGACGCAGGTGCACACACTCGGTGCGATCACGCTCGGCGTTCTCCTCTTCTTTCTGATTGCAGGACGGCCGTTGTTCTTCGCTTCGGTGGACGAGGCGGCCGCCTCCGCGCGCGGCGTCCCGGTGCGCTTGCTGCACATGGCGTTCCTCGTCGTGCTCGGATTGGCCGTCGCCGCGACCGCCCAGATCACCGGCGTGCTCTTGGTGTTCGCGCTGCTCGTCGCGCCCGCCGCAGCGGCGCAGCAGCTCACCGCGCGCATCGGCCTCAGCCTGCTGCTTTCCGTTGCGTTCGCGCTCGGGATCATCTGGGTCGGGCTGACGCTCGCGTACTTCAGCGACTACTCGGTTGGGTTCTACGTCGCCACGATTGCGTTCGGCCTCTACCTCGTCTGCAGAACCGCTCGTGCTCTTGCTCCCCGACTCAGTTTCGGCGACCTTGTTCGCGCATGAATTCATCCGAAACGCGCTGCTCGCCGGCACGCCGATCGCACTTGCCTGCGGCGCGGTCGGCTACTTCGTGGTGTTGCGCAGCCAGGTGTTCGCCGGCGACACGTTGAGCCACGTCGCATTCACCGGCGCCCTCGCCGCGGCCGCCGCGGGAATCGACCTGCGCGTCGGACTGTTCGCAGCGACGATTCTCGTGGCAGCGCTGCTCGCAGCAGTCGGCGATCGTGCGCGCGCCGACGACGTAATGATCGGTGTCGTCTTCGTCTGGATACTCGGGCTCGGCGTCTTCTTCCTCGATCTGTTCAACCGGGGCGTCAACGGCGGCAACGGCAGCGTCGCATCACGCACTCTGTTCGGCTCGATCTTCAGCCTCACCTCGAGCGAGGCTCGGCTCGCCGCGCTGATCGGTGCCGCCGCGGCCGTCGCGATCGCGGTGATCGCGCGACCGCTCCTCTTCGCCACCGTCGACCCACTGGTGGCCGCAGCGCGGGGTGTGCCGGTGGCCCTGCTCGGGGCGGCCTTCTTGATCGTCGTCGGCGCCGTTGCGGCCGAGGCCACTCAGGCGGTCGGCGCGCTTCTGCTGCTTGGACTGGTTGCAGCCCCGGCCGGGGCTGCGCACAAGCTCACCGCACGGCCTTATGCCGCGCTCGCACTCTCCTGCGTCTTTGCAGTCGGCTCCGTCTGGATTGGCATCGCCGCCGCCTATCTGATCGCCTCGCTGCCACCGAGCACGGCGATCATCGGCGCGGCGGTCGCGATCTATCTGGCGGCGTTCCTCGCTTCGGCAGAAATGAGATCCGCTATCATTTTGAGACATGGCGAAGGCACCCGAACGCTCGTGGGCTGAGGCAACGCTGAGCGCCCTGCTTGCGAAGGGCCTCCGGCAGGGCGGCGCCCGCCGCGCGGTCGTCGAGCTGCTCGGCGACCAGAACTGCTGCCTGACCGCGCAGGAAATCCAGGACAGGTTGCGCACTTCCGACCGCACGGTCGGGATCGCCTCGGTCTACCGCGTCCTCGACCTGCTCACCACCGAGGGCTACGTCCAAAAGATCGAGCTCGGCTCGGGCATCTGCCGTTACGAGCCGATCCAGGCGCACGGGGATCACCATCACCATCTCGTCTGCGACAGTTGCGGCAAGGTCGAGCCCTTCGAAGACACCGCGCTCGAGCGTGCACTCGGTCGCGTCGAACAGACCTCCGGCTACGACATCTCACTTCACGACGTCGTTCTGCACGGTTCCTGCGGCGACTGCCGCTAGCTCTCAGCGCAGCGCCCTAGATCCGGCTTGATGGGCACATGTCCGGCGCGAGCGGGCAGTCCTCGCAACGCGGGCGACGCGCATCGCAGATGCGACGGCCGTGCCAGATCAGCAGATGCGGGAAGCGCGCCCAGTCCGCGCGCGGCACGAGCTTCACCAGGTCGCGCTCGATCTTCACCGGGTCTTCCTGCTTCGTCAGCCCGAGTCGCTGCGAAATGCGCCGCACATGCGTATCGACGACGATGCCTTGTGCATTGCCACGCTCTGCCGAGACGACGTTCGCCGTCTTGCGCGCGACGCCGGGCAGGCTGAGCAGGTCATCGAACGCATCGGGCACCTCGCCGTCGAAACGCTCGATCAGCATCGTCATCGTGCCGCGCAGTGACTTGGCCTTCTGCCGATAGAAACCGGTCGCATAGACGTCGCGCTCGAGCTCCTCGACGGGGACCGCAAGATAATCCTCGGGCCGCTTGTACTTCTCGAAGAGTTTCGCGGTGACGCGGTTGACGCTCACATCCGTCGTCTGCGCCGAGAGCATCACCGACACGAGCAGCTCGAGCGGATTGCGAAACGTCAAAGCAATGCGAGCGTCGGCATGCTCGACCGCCAGCCGCTCAATGATCGGGCCGATGCGCTCCTTCTTCGGCCCAACGCGTTTCCGCGCCTCCGAAACGAAACTACGCGGCACTGATCGGCAGGCTCAGCTCGACACCCTCAACGGGGCGACGATATACGCGAAGTTGTCGCGCCTGCCTCGTAAGACGACGGGAAGCAGTCCGTCGTTCATGTCGAATTGCGCATCTTCACCCTCGACTAACTCGAGACCCTCGCGGAGGAAGCGTGCATCGAAGCCGATCCGGAGTTCCGGGGAAGGTCCACCCAGCGCGATGTGTTCGTCTGCGTCGCCGGTTTCGGCCGACCGCGCTTGCACTCGAAGTGAGTCGCCCGCGAACGCGAGCTCGACACGGCGTCCACGGTCGGCAAGAAGCGTTGCGCGATCAACCGCGCGTATCAGAGGGATCCGCGGGACGGGCATGCGATAGACGAAGGTCCCCGCGAGAATCCGCTCGTGTCCTTGCGGACGCCCGTTCAGCAGACGCGCGGTCAGTTGCCACTCCCCGATGGTGAATGACACGAGGTTTTCCGTCACACCGAGCATCAGCGAACCGCCGGCCGCCGGGACGCGAGCTAGCTCTCCAAGCGCTCGAGCGGGAACGAGGACATCGATGGATACATCGGCTCCGTCGAGCGCGCAACGCGTCGTCGCGAGCCGGTAGCCGTCGGTTGCGGTCGCCGTCAACTCACCTGCCTCAATCGTCAGGCGGACGCCGGTGTAGACCGGTCGTGACTGATCCGTCGAGGCCGCGGGCCGTACGCGCTCGACGTTCGCAACGAACTCCGCTGAGTCGAGCTCGATGCGCGTGGCGCCACGGAGCGATGGGAGATCCGGAAAGTCGTCAGAGGGCAGCGCCGTGAGGCGGTAGCGCGATTCGCCGGAATGGATCGCCAGCGCCGTGCCGTCGGACACCAGCTCGATGTCTTCCGAGTCCAACGCGCGAATGATCGCCAAGAGTGTCCGGGCCCACACAACGTGAACTCCGTCCTCGTCGACCGCTGCGGGCACCGACGTCGCGATCGAGACTTCGAGATCGGTCGCCGCGAGGCGCAGGTGGCCCGCGGCGGACTCCAGGCGAACACCGGCGAGCACCTGGACGCTCGGCCGCGTGGCTGTTACGCGCGAAACCAGTGTGAGTGCGTCTACGAGAGCAGCGCGGTCACAGACGCACTTCATGCGGCGACATCGAGGTCGTTTGGATCGAAGATCCGCAACTGGTTCCTCATCAGCTCCGCGAGGCCGTCATCTACCGGCGACGAGACCGCGAGGCGCGACCAGAGGTCAGCGAGAGGTGGGCGCTCCGCGAGGCGCCACGGATGCTCGCGCCTATCACGCCCGTCGACGCTCGTCAGAAAGCCATGCCGCGCGAGTAGCCGGAGATGAAAGGAGCAGTTGCCTGAGCTTTCACCGGTGCGCGCGCTCGCCAGGGCCGTTGTAACGGTGTCCTCAGCGGCAGCAAGCTCGAGGAGACGGAGCCGCAACGGGTGGGCAAGCGCCCGAAGCGCCGCAATCTCAGCTCTTGAAGACTTCGCCAACACTCATTGCACAATAACTCTTTCGGAGCTCTATGTCACGCCGACGAGCTCCGCCGGCGGCATGCGCAGCCGCGGCCCCGCGCACACGAGGTCGAGCGCCGGACAGCCGGCGCACGCGAACTCGCTCGGCGTCGGCGTGAACTCGCCGGCGTCGATGCGCGCGATCGCCTCCGACAGCGTCGCCTCCAATGCAGGCAGCTGCGAACGCTCGAACACGGTGATTACCGGCGCGTCGGGGCGCTCGAGGAACGCGTACGCGACCTCCACCTCGTCGGCACCCGCGCGGAAACACGCAATCGCGTAGACGAGTCGCTGCAGCGTGTAGTCGCTCTCGACCACCTCCTCCGGCGTCGAATCGCCGAGCAGGTTCGTCTTGTAGTCGACGACCAGGGCGCGCGGCTTGTCGAGCCACAACAGGTCGAGAAAGCCGTGGATCAGCACGTCGTCATGTTCGAACGCGAATGGCCGCTCGGACTTCACGTTCTCAAGCGCGGCCACACGCTTGGCGAGGTCCGACTGGCGGTACGCCTGTACGAGGCCGGCGATTCTCTCCACCTCGTCGTCAGTGACCTCCGGATACCAGGTGCGAACGAGTGAGATCTCGTCGGAGCCGAGCTCGAGCAGCTTGTGCACCGCGTTCCCGATCTCCGTCGCGGCAAGGCCGCTGCCGCCGTGCCCTTCGACCGGCTCCTCTTGCAGCCCGACGACGCGCTCGGCGTAGTACCGGTAGCCGCAGCGCTCGAACAACGCGAGTGCGGAATACGACAGGCGCCGAACCTTGTACAGCGGCGGCGCTGCCGGCGGCACGAGCTCCGGCAGCTGGTAGCCGCGCGCGATCTCGCCGGCCGGCACCTCCCCGAACAGCGCCAGTTGGCCGTCCCCGGAGAGGTGAACATCTTCGAGCACGACCTCAGCCGGCGAATGACGGTCGACGCGCAATAGGAAGCGGGCGTCCTCGCGCTCCAGTTCGACAACACCGTCGGCAGCTTCGACATCGTCCAGCGCGCCGAGCCGCTCCAGCACCCAGCCGATCGGCGTATCGCGGTCGCGCTGCTGTTTCGGGTCGATTGCACCGGACACGATCAGCCGGTCGATCGCGCGCGTCATCGCGACGTAATAGAGGCGTAGCCGCTCCTCCTCGGCATCCGCTGTTTCCGCGTCGCGCACGGCGTCGTAGTCGAAGACACTGCGCCGCGTGCCCGATGCCGGATCGATCATCCGGAAACCGAAACGTCCGTCGGAACGCACGAGAATCTCGTCCGGCGACTGGCGGAAACCGGTATCGCGCCCAGCGTCCGCGACGATTACGACCTTGAACTCGAGACCCTTCGCGGCGTGAATCGTGAGCAGGCGCACCGCGCCCGAGCCTTCTTCTTCCGACACTGCTTCGAGCTGCGCCGCGCCGACCGCCTCTTGGTCGCGCAGGAATGACACGAAGCCTTCGATGTCGGGCCCGCGCAGCTCTTCGTACGACCGGGCGAGCCGCATCAGCTTGCGCAGGTTCGCGTAGCGCCGCTTGCCGTCCCAGCGCGCGAGCACTGCCAAGTCGTAGTCGTGCGCCGAGACGATTTCGTCGCACAGCCGTTCGAGCGAAAGCCGCGCAGAGGCTGCGACGAGCCGCTCGTACCGCTGTTTGAACGCGCGGATCAGCCGTGCGTCTTCATCCGAAAGTGCGTCGGGCAGCGAGCGCTCGATGCCGCTGAAGAGCGGGCGGCGCGAGGCGTTCCGCCGGATCAGCACAAGCGTGTCGTTCGAGACGCCGACAAACGGCGACGCGAGCACGGTGGCGAGCGCCTCGTCGTCGTAGCGGTTGTGCAGCAGGCGCAAATAGGCAAGCAGGTCGACGACCTGCTGCTGGCCGAAGGACCCGCGTCCGGTCGCGCGGTACGTCGGCAGCCCCTCCTCGCGGAGCGCCTTCTCGTAGCGCTCAGCTTCGGTGCCCGCAGCGAAGAGCAGGACGATCTCCCCGGGCTCGGCCGCTTTCGTGTCGACGAGCTCGCGCACGCGCGCGGCGATCGCGCGCGCCTCGCCGTCGCGCCAAACCTCACCGGCCTCCTTGTAACCCCGCTTGTCGGTGACGAGCAGCTCGACAGGATGGCCGAACACCGGATCGGTGAAGTCGCCTGACGCGGCGAGCGGCTGGTAATCGGTTCCGAACGCGCTCGTGAAGAGGTGGTTCACCGCGGCGAGCACTTCCGGGCGCGAGCGATAGTTGCGCGTCAGCGGCAGCGACTGGCTCGACGCCTCGCGACGCTCGCGAAACACCGAGACGTCTGCGTGCCGGAATCCGTAGATCGACTGGAACTCGTCTCCGACGTAGAACACCTCGGTGTTCTCGAACCCGCCCTGCAGCAGGTCGATGATCTCGGTCTGCAGCTTGTTCGTGTCCTGAAACTCGTCGACCATGATCGCGCGGAAGCGAAGCTGCTCACGTTCGCGCACATCGTCGTTCTCGATCAGCAGACGGCGCACGAAAAGCTGCAAGTCTTCGAAGTCGAGCACCGACTCGCGCTGCTTCGCAGCGGCGTACTCGTCGGCGAAGCGATTCAGCAGCTCCTGTAGTAGCTCGCTGTCCCGAGCGGCGAGCTCATCGAGCGCCGCCTGCACGAGCCGGTCGCGCGCGGCGCGCAGTTCCGCGCCCCGCTCGCCTGCGGGCGCGACTGCCGACAGGTCGAGCAGCCGCTCAGGATTGCTCCCGAGGTCGAGGGCGGCGTGCGCCGCCGCCAGCTGGCCGGCGGTCGCGGCGGGGTCGGCGGCGAGCGTCTGCGCAGTGTCTTTCAACTCCTGAAGCCGTTCCGGGACGCCCGAGGGTGTTCCGAGATCGAGCACGAGCTCGCGGCCGGCAGAGCGCAGCGTCTCGTAGACGCTCGTCAGCATGCGGCGCAGCCCGGCGGCCGTGTAGGTCGCGAGCAAGCTGAGCCGCTGTTCGTCGCGATCTGCGCAGAACGCGGCCAACGCACGCTCGAACGACTCGCCCCGCAGCACCGCAGCTTGTTCCTCGTCGAGCTCGCGGAAGCGCGGGTCGATGCCGACCGCAAACGGATGCGCGCGCAACAGCCGCGCACAGAAACCGTGGATGGTCGAGATCCATGCGCCGTCGAGGCTGCGCGCAAGATCGGCGCGGCCGCGATCGTTCAACGCAGCGCGAATGCGCGAGCGCAGCTCGCCGGCGGCCTTGCGCGTGTACGTGATCACGAGCATCGACTCGACGTCGATGCCTTCGTCGCACACGGCGCGCACGAAACGCTCGACGAGGACTGTCGTCTTGCCGGTGCCCGCGCCTGCCGACACGAACACCTCACCACGCGCTTCGACCGCCGCTTGCTGCTGCGGGTTCGTCACGCTCTCTCCACCCGGCACACGGGCCACACGTCGCACCAGGTTGGGCACGTGCCGCCCTTCGGGTCGTGACGCACGTCGCCGGCGCGGATTCGCTGCGCGTAGTCGTGCGCCCGCTCGCGCGCGTTGTCGATCACGCGCCAGAAGTCATCCTCGTCCAGGTAGTCGTAGCGCGAGTAACCGGGCAGATCCTCCTTCGCAACGTTGTTCAACAGACCACGCGTGTGGCGCGGCCCGCCGAGCGCGCGATACACGCCGCCGAGCGGCTCGATCCCAACCATGTCGCGCAGCACGAGCATGTAGAGCGGAATCTGCAGACGCAGCTCCTCTTCGATCTGCTTCGCCGTGTGCGCAGTGCGACCCGACTTGTAGTCCTGCACGATGCCGCGCGCGCTGAACGGGTCGACGTCGATCCGGTCGATCTTGCCGCTGAGCGAGAGGCCGTCACCAAGGTCGAGCCCGCGCTGCAACTCGGGCGCAGAGCGTTCGGAACCGAATGCGACCTCGAACCGGCGCGGCAGCAGCCCGAGCGGCGAATCCGCCTCGTCGCGCAGGAAGCCCTCGAGGTCGCGCCACAGCGTCATCTCGAGCTCCGACGCTTGCAGCTCCGTGAGTTCGAGCCGCACGCCTCCACGTAGTGCGTCGTCGAGACAGCGCCGCAGAAAGCCGAGCGCGGGCTCGAGATTCGTCTCGTCGACGCGGTCGGTGCCGAGCTCCTTCGGCAACCCGGAATAGAACTTGTACAGCGCCTGATGCGCGACCTGACCCCGCAGCATCGGGTCGACCACGGCATCGATCGTCTTCGGAGAGACGATGCGCTCGATCAGCCACGCAGACGAGCAGTCGGCGAAGCGCTCAAGCTCCGTTGCCGCGAACGTCGTACGCGAGCCGAACCAATCGCGAATGACCGGATTGACGAGGTGTGTGTGTCGAGAGAACGCGCCCAGCGCACGGTCGAGCTTGCGTCGCCAGTCGTTCGCATCTGCAAGCGCCTTCGCAGCGTCCTTCTCCGTCGAGCCGAGTTGCGCCAGCGCCCGCAGGCGCTCCCGCTCGGTCGGGGCACGATCGACCGGCCAAGTGAGCGCGGAGAGCGGGCGCAATGCGGTCGCGCGCTGCACGTCCTCGCTGTCGAACACGGCCTGTACCTCGTGCCAGAACGGGCTGGCTTCCGTCGGACTGCCCTCCTCGGTCGCGGCCTGCCGCGCGAGGTACAGCCGCTTCGTTGCGCGCGTGCACGCCGTGTAGAAGAAGTAGCGGTCGCGACTTACTTCATCCGGTTTCTCAAGCCGGGAACCCAGCTTCTTACGTGCGTCGTCGTCGAGGAATGGCGACACCCGAGCGCGCCGAGGCAGCGACCCCTCCTCCAGCCCGAGCAGGAAGACATACGAGAAGCGGCGCGTGCGTGCGCGCAGAAGATCGAGCACTGCGACACGTCCTGCTTCGCGAACGCCGGCCAGCCGCACCTCTGCGCGGTCGAGCGCTGTGAGCACGTCGTCGTACGCAACCTGCTCGTCGAGCGACGCCAGCTCATCGAGCACACGCCAGGCGGCGTCGTAGCTGCGCAGGTCGAGTCGCGACGTCTCGCCGGCAGGCGGAGCCTCGACGCCGTACGCGGCGCGCACCATCGAGCGCAGCAGCGTGCGTGCTCCTTCGATCGGTGACGTGGCGGCGCGCAACTCGCCGAGCACCGGGATCGGTGCTTCGCGGAGTTTCTCCGCCTCCTCCTCCACACGCGCCGATGTGTGGATCGCGCGACCGCGCAGACGCCCCTCGACGAAGTCGACCGCTGAGCGCCCGAGCCCCGAGTACGCCGAACGCAGGAATGAGAAGAGCTCGCGGCGCGATCCGTCGAGCCACGTGTAACGGAGAACCTGCACCGCCGCGTGACCGAGCGCCGTCGAGCCGAAGCGCACGCGCGACTCGAACGCATATGGGACTCCAAGTGCCCCGAGCACTGTCTCGAGCGGCGCACGCCAGCGCTCGGGCGAAGCGCAAACGATTGCAATCTCTTCCGCGTCGACGCCGGAGCGCAGCAGTTCCAGCAACTCCTCGCCGACGAGCTCGAGCGTTCCGCGCATGCCTGCGCCTTCGAGAAAACGCACAGCACCCTCGAGCGGCGGCGGCTCCGCGCAGGTCTCGCAGAAGAGCGAACGCTCGAGGTGCGCGAGCGCGGGAGCTTGATACTCACTCGAGCGGGCAGGAAGCTCTTCGACGCGACCGTCGGCGAGACGAGCGAGGTCCTCTGCCGTGCGCGACAGCGACGCAAAGGCCACACGGCCCGGCTCGTACGGCAGCGACACCTGCACATCGGCGCGGCCGGCGAGCGCCTCGAGCAGCGACCACTCCGCGCCCGTCAGATCTTCGAACCCGTAGGCGAACACCGGGCTGCCGTCCCACGCGTCGAGCTCCGAGGCGAGCCGGTCGGCTGCACGCCGGCGCAACGTGTCGCGATCCCAGCGGCCGAGCGAATCGAGCTCGCTCCGGTACGCGGCATAGAGCAGCGCCAGTTCGCCTTCGAGGTCGGGCGGGTCGAGCAGGCCCGACTCGAGCTCCGCAAGTGTCGACAGGAGCGTGTCGGTGAAGCCGGAGGTCCGGGCCGAGCCCGACAAGCCGGCGAGCGGCACCGCCGCCACAGCCCGCCGGACGACCAACGCGCGCTGTGCATCGGTGGCCACGGGCCGCTGGGCCGGGTCATCCCGAACGAGCCGCTCGAAGAGATCGTCGAACGTTCCGATGAAACCGCCGAGCAGGCAACCGCAGCGCTCGAGCAGGTCGTGCCGCACGCGGTCGACGTCCGACCGGTTCGGCACGATCAAGGTCGGTTCGTCATCAAGGCGCGCCAGATAGCGCTCGAGCAGGAGCGCGACTTTCCCCGCGTTTGCGGGCCCCGCGACAAGCGAGAGGCTCAACCTTCCGATCGTAGACTTGGGATCGGCCGGATCGGACGTGCGCCGCGGCGGGGAAACGCCGCAAAGAGCGGACCTACGCGGTGGTCTTCGGCCGGCGGCCGCGGCGGGCGGCGGCGCGACCGGGCAGGTTGCCGGCGCAGCTGTCGCAGAGGTCAGCGACCTTCGAGCCGCGTCGGGCGTCCTCATACGTGATGCGCATCGTCGCGCCCTTTTGCTCCTCGACCTCGGTACCGCACTTGTCACAAACCAAAATCGTTTTCCGCGCCACGCTGTCCTCCTCGGGAATTGTCGGCCGGAATGGTAGAGGGAAATCAGGCGGCGGCGCGCGCGGCCCGAATTCTCGAAGAACGGAGCAAGCTCAAGGTCGCCTGTTCTTCGGGATCCAGCCCGGTGGCGCGGGCGGTGACAACACGCAAATGCCGCGGCCGGAAATCGGCGATCGTTCGGCCTTCCAGATATTGCTCCACCACCGCCGGGCTGACGTACGAACTGCGAGCGACTGCGGGCGTATTCCCAAGGTTCTCCCCGACCGTTCGCATCACGGCAGCGATCCGGCGCTTGGCCGCCGTCTCACTCTCCGGCAGCGGCCCTTCCGCGAACGCGACGGCGGCAAGCAACGTGCCTCCCCATGTGCGGAAGTCCTTCGCAGTGAATTCGTCGCCGAGGTAGGTGCGGATGTAGGCGTTCAACCTTGCGGCGCCGAGGTCGCAGACGCCGTCGACGCTCTCGAAACGGAAGAGCCGCGATCCGGGGAGCGCCCGAAGTTCACGCATCGCGTCTGCAAGCTCCGCGTCGGCGATCGCGCTACGCACCGCAATTCCATGTTTGCCGAGGTACGCGAAGGTCACGCGAGCGCCGCGGATCGCGACGTGGTTCGTTCGCAACGTCGTGATGCCGAACGTGCGATGAGCACGCGCATAGCGATCGGAGCCAACGCGAAACCAGCCGAGATTGATCAAACTGACCGCAAGCGCCGCGACCCGCTCCTCCGGCAAGCCTTCAAGCTCCATGTGCTCGGCCATCGCCGCGCGCAGGGTGGGGAGCCGCTCGGCGAAGCGGATCAGCTTCTCGTACTTCAGCTGCTCGCGCTGCGCGCGAAACGCCGGGTGGTAGAGGTACTGCTTCCGTCCCGCGGCGTCGAAGCCGGTGGCCTGCAACTTCGCGCGCGGGGCACGCGCCACCCACACATCGCGCCAGGCAGGCGGAATGGCGAGCGCGCGGATGCGCTCGAGCTGATCCGGGTCGGCCAGTTCCTTGCCTGCGTCGTCGACATAGCGCGGGCGCTTTCGCGCGCCAACACGTCTCCACCCTGGTGCCATCGCCCAACCGTTGCCGAAGCGCCCCGCGGCTAATCTTCGACGCCGATGGATCTGCGCGCGATCGTGGTGCTGGAAGGCGATGAGACCGGCCAGGAACTTCTGGAGGAATCGCTGCGCGTACTGCAGCCCGACGTAATCAACCTTCCGCTTGAACTGCCCCGCTTCGACCTCTCGCTCGAGAACCGGCGCACCACCAAAAACGGGGTCGTGCACGAGGCGGCCGCAGCCATACGCGAGCAGGGACTCGGCCTGAAGGCGGCGACGGTTACGCCCGAGGGTCGCGGCGACATCGGCTCGCCGAACCGCATTCTCCGCGAGGAGATCGGCGGCAAGGTGATCGTGAGGACAGGTCGCCGCATCCCAGGAGTCGTTCCCCTGGGTGGGGTTCATGCGCCCATCTCGGTCGTGCGGATGGCCGTTGGCGATGCCTACGGCGCGAAAGAGTGGCGTGAAGGCAGCGGCGACGATGAGGTTGCGTTCCGCACGGAGCGCATTGAGCGTTCGGTGTGCCACGCGGTCGCGGAGTTTTCGTTCCGGCTCGCGGAGCGCAGCGGTGCAAAGGTCTTCGGCGGCCCTAAATACACGGTGTCGCCCACGTACGAAGGCATGCTGAAAGAGGAGATGGACGCGGCGGCCGAGCGTCACCCGGATGTCGGTTATGAGCCGCAGCTGATCGATGCGACGTTCGCGCTCCTGATTGCGTCGGCGGGAGACCCCCTCGTCATTCCGGCGCTGAACCGCGACGGCGACATCCTGTCCGACCTCGTGCTGCCGTTGTTCGGCTCGATCGCCGGCTCGGAGTCGATGCTCGTTGCGTTCGACGGCGACGACTTCGCGCCGAGCGCGTTGATGGCGGAGGCTGCGCATGGCACCGCCCCGTCGCTTTACGGCAAGAACGTCGCGAACCCGCTCGCGATGATCCTCGCGGCGGCCGCATTGCTTGCACAGACCGATGACGACGCTGGTAGCGCTGCGGGTCGCGCGATTCGCGAAGCAGCACTCGAGGCGATTGCGCAAGGCGTGAAGACCGCCGACCTCGGCGGACACGCGACGACGAGCGAGTTCACCGACGAGGTGATCGCGCGCACGCGCACCAAGCTCGATGTCTGGGCGACCCTTTAGAGCTTCAGGACGCGCTTGCCTGCGAGGCGCATCGCAACCGCGCCGAGGATCGCGATCGCGATCAGCGCGAGTACCGCATACAGGCCGTAGCGCGAGATCGCGTCGGCGACGCTCTTGCCGGCGTAGTACGCGAGCAGTCCGATTGAGATCGCCCAGGCGATACCGCCGGCGGCGTTCCAAATGAAGAAGCGCCACCACGGGTAACGGCTGATGCCCGCGAGCCACGCTGCTGTGACACGCAGGATCGCAAGGAACCGTCCGATGAACAGCGTCTTGCCGCCGTGTTTCTCGAAGAAGCGCTCGGCCGGTGGCAGCACGCGGTCGGCGTGATGCTTGATGAGGCTCCACCGTTCGAGGATGCGCCGACCGCCTTCTCGTCCTAGCCAGTAGCCGACGTTGTCGCCGATGATCGCGCCCGCCGCAGCGACGACGATCACCCACTCGATCTTGTAGTGGCCCTGGCTCGGCGTGGCGAGGTACGCCGCCGTGACGAGGGCCGCCTCACCGGGGATCGGGACTCCGGCCGACTCGATAGCGACCGCGAGGAAGAGCAGCCAAAGCCCGTAGGTCAGTAGTAAGTGCGTCACGGCCGCAGTCTCGCATGCGATAGGTTCGCCACCGGAATGCGCCTCGGGGTCCCGAAGGAATACGCAAGCGGCGAGCACCGCGTCGCGCTCGTTCCGGAATCGATCGGCAGACTCGCCGAAGGCGTCGAGGTCGTCGTCGAAGCCGGGGCCGGCGCAGCGGCGTACTTCCCCGACGAGCTCTACACCGATGCCGGGGCATCGATCGGAGACCCTTGGCAGGCGGATGTGGTCGCGAAGGTCGCGCGGCCGACGGCCGAGGAAGCAGCGCGCTTGCATGATGGACAGGCGCTGGTTGCGTTCCTGCAGCCACTCACCGACGGCGACGGGATCGCTCGCCTGCGCGCCGCCGGTGTCTACGGATTCGCGCTGGAGTCGATTCCGCGCATCACGCGCGCGCAGCCGATGGACGCGCTCTCGTCACAGGCGACGGTAAGCGGCTACAAGGCGGCGCTCATCGCATCCGACCGTCTCCCCCGCTTTCTGCCGATGCTGATGACCGCAGCGGGAACGGTGCCGCCCGCGAAGATCCTCGTGCTCGGCGCAGGCGTCGCGGGGTTGCAGGCGATCGCAACGACGCGCCGGCTGGGCGGTGTCATTTCCGCGTTCGACGTGCGCCCAGCGGTGAAAGAGCAAGTGGAGTCGCTCGGCGCCACGTTCCTCGATCTCGGCGTGCAGGGCGAGGAGACGGAAGGCGGCTACGCGCGCGAGCTCACGCCGGAGCAGCAGGCCGAGCAGCAGGCGGCGCTGCAGGAGCGCATCCCGCAGTTCGACGCCGTCATCACCACCGCCGCGATTCCGGGGCGTCCCGCGCCGAAGCTGATCTCCGCCGGAGCTGTGCGCGGCATGCGCCCCGGCTCGGTGATTGTCGACCTCGCCGCCGAGACAGGCGGCAACTGCGAGTTGACCAAGCCAGGCGAGGAGATCACCGTCGACGGCGTCACGATCGTCGGCACGACCAATCTTCCGTCGACGATGCCGACACACGCGAGCCAGTTGCTGTCGCGCAACATCGTCGCGATCGTCGGACTGCTCGTGAAGGACGGCGCGCTCACGCTCGACTGGGACGACGAGATCGTCGCCGGCGCGTGCGTGACGCGAAAGGAGGACGCGTGAGCCACAACGCGCTGCTCGTCTTTGAGTTGACGATTCTGGTGCTAGCGATCTTTCTGGGCTTCGAAGTGATCTCGAAGGTTCCCGCGCTCCTGCACACGCCGCTGATGTCGGGGACGAATGCGATTCACGGCATCGTCATCGTCGGTTCGATGATCGTGCTCGCGCAGCCGCACAAAAGCGCGTTCATGTGGATCGTCGGCGTCGCCGCGGTGATCCTCGGCTCCGCGAACGTCGTCGGTGGATTCGTCGTCACCGACCGCATGCTCGAGATGTTCAAGAAGAAGCCGACGAAGAAGGACGACGCGTGAGTACAGACCTGACCAGGCTGCTGTACCTGATCACGATCGTCACGTTCATCCTCGCGCTGCGCTTCCTCTCCAACCCGGCGCACGCGCGGCGCGGCAACCAGCTCGGCGCCGCCGGGATGCTGCTCGCGATCGTGGTCACGTGGATCAAGGTTGGGTCGACGAACTGGTGGGCGATCGCGCTCGGCATGGTCGTCGGCGGCGGCTTCGGAGCGGTAGGCGCGCGCAAGGTGAAGATGACGGCGATGCCGCAGATGGTGGCGCTCTTCAACGGCGTCGGCGGCGGAGCGGCATCACTGATCGCGCTTGCCGAGGTCCACCGCATCCTGCCGGAGCCCGGCAAGCCGACAGTCGACATTTCGATCGCGATCGTGCTCTCGGGGCTGATCGGCGCGATCTCGTTCTCCGGCTCGCTGATTGCGTTCGCGAAGCTGCAGGAGCTGATCGGCGGCAGGCCGATCACGTACCCAGGGCAGAAGCTCGTCAACGCGGCGCTGTTCCTCGGCACTGCCGCGCTCGGTCTCGCGCTGGTCGCTGGTGTGCAGGACGAGTGGCTCCTCTGGGGGCTGACCGCCGGCGCGCTCATCTTCGGCGTGCTCTTCGTGCTGCCGATCGGCGGCGCGGACATGCCGGTCGTGATCTCGATGCTGAACGCGTTCACCGGTCTCGCGGTCGCGGCCGGCGGCTTCGAGTTGCAGAACAACGTCTTGATCGTCGCCGGCATGCTCGTCGGCGCGTCGGGCACGTTGCTCACTCTGATGATGGCGCGGGCGATGAACCGCTCGATCGCGAACGTGCTCTTCGGTGCGTTCGGGCAGATCGTGGCCGGCACCGGCACGAGCAGCACGACTGACGGCACGGTGCGCCCCACCACCGCCGACGACGTCGCGGTGATGCTCGCCTACGCGCACAAGGTCGTCGTCGTCCCCGGCTACGGCATGGCGGTTGCGCAGGCGCAGCACGACGTGCGGGCACTCGCCGACCTGCTCGAGTCGCGCGGGGTCGAAGTGACGTACGCGATCCACCCGGTCGCCGGCCGCATGCCGGGCCATATGAACGTGCTGCTCGCGGAGGCGAACGTTCCGTATCCCGCGTTGAAGGAGATGGACGAAGCGAATGCCGAGTTCCCGCGCACCGACGTGTCGCTCGTGATCGGCGCCAACGACGTCGTCAACCCGGACGCGCGCAACAACTCGGGTAGCCCGATCTACGGCATGCCGATCTTGAACGTCGACCAATCGCAGGCCGTCGTGGTGCTGAAGCGGTCGATGAACCCAGGCTTCGCGGGCATCGACAACCCGCTCTTCCTCGATCCGAAGACGATGATGCTCTTCGGCGACGCGAAGGAGTCGGTCGCGAAGCTGACCGCCGCCGTCAAGGCGCTTTGAGCGTTCTTGTCTTCAGAGGCGCGGACGTGGAAGCGGCCGTGTCGCCGCAACGCGCCGTCGACGCGGTGCGCGACGCATTCATTGCGCATGCACGGGGCGAGTGGACGATGCCCCCGAAGGTCTACGTCACCAACTATCCAGCGGGTGACTTCCGCGCGATGCCGGCACTCGGCGGCGGTCACGCGATCCTCAAGTGGGTGACGTCGTTCCCGGGCAACCCGGCGCGCGGTTTGCCGACGGTGACCGGCCTCGTACTGATGTCCGACGCAGAGACCGGCGAACTACTCGCTGTGCTCGACGCGGCGGCTGTGACCGCGCTCCGCACAGGTGCAGCTGCGGTGCTCGCGGCGGAGACGCTCGGGCGCGCCGATGCGAAGACTGCGGCAGTGATCGGCGCCGGTGTGAACGGCAGTGCCGCGGCGCGTACCTTCGTCGCGCGCGGACGAGACGTGATGGTGTGGGACGTCGATCCCGAGCGCGCACAACGTGTCGCCGACGAGCTCGGCGCATCGGTCGGCTCGCGCGAGGAGGCACTCGCCGCCGATCTCGTCGTCACGGTGACGCCGGGCCACGAGGTAGTGCTCACCGAAGGGACGTTGCATCCTGGCCAGCACGTGTCGCTGATGGGTGCGGACGGGCCCGGCAAGGCAGAGGCCGCCGACGCAGAGCTCCTGCGCGCGCAACTCTTCTGCGACGACTGGGAGCAGGCTTCTCACGGAGGCGAGCTTGCGCACGTCGCGGTTTCACAGGCAGACGTGACCGCCATCGGCGACGTCCTTGCCGGCGCTGCCGACGGTCGCCGCAGCGACGACGAGATCACGATGTTCGATTCGACCGGGCTTGCGATTCAGGACCTCGCGATCGCGCTCGCCGCCTTCGAAGCGAGCGGCGAGCTGGATTTGCAGACGCTGCAGCTCTAAGGGAATTCCGAGGTCCGCTCCTAGGCCGCCCTTAGCAGGCGCGGTGAGTGTTGATCGCACTCACCCCCTCGCCTGGAGAACACGATGCGCATCAAGTTCCCGCCCCTCCCTGGGGGCGCTTTTCGGCTCGTCAACGTGGCACTCGTGCTGGCAGTCACCGGCGTCGGTGTCGCGGCCTACCTGACCGTCAACGCCTCACCCGCGAAGGCGAAGGCCACCGTGCGTACCGCAACGGTCAGTCGCGGCGTGGTCCTCTCGTCCGCGTCCGCGACGGGCAGCATCGTCGCGCCGCAGGACCTCAACGTGAACTTCGAGACGACGGGAACGCTCACCGGCATCTCCGTTCGGCAGGGTGAGAACGTGGCGACGGGGCAACTGCTCGGGACGATCGACGACACCCAAGCGAACGAAGCGCTCGCAGAGGCACGCGCGAACCTGGCGACTGCCGAGGCGAACCTGGCCTCGACGAAGGCGGGCGTGACCGCTGCGACGAAGCAGCAGGATGCGATTTCGCTGCAGCAGGCGAAGTCTGCGCTGACCCAGGCACAGCAGTCGGCGGTGATGGACAAGAAATCACAGGTGGCCTCTGTTACCGACGCGCAGCGCCAGTTGCGCACGGACCGCGGGAACGAGGCGGCGTACGTCGCCGCAGTGAAAACGGACAACGCGACCGTCGCGACCGACGAGACCGCCTACAACACCGCGACGACCACCGTGAACGCCGACCAGGCGAAGGTCACTGCCGACAAGGCGAGCACTCAGGACCTGACGAACACGCGCAATTCGCTGACGTTGCAGCAAACGCAGGACCAGCAGCAGCTGAGCGGCGACCAGAAGACGCTCGACGCGCAGACAACGAACTCCGGCAAGGCGCACTGGCAGGCGATCGTCAACGCAGATCAGAGTCGGGTGAACGGCGACGCGATCTCGCTGCAGCAGAACTCGGCGCAGACATCCTCGCTCAGCTACCAGCAGTCGCTCGACGAAGCGCAGCTGACGACCGACCAGCAGACACAGTCGACCGCAGAGTCGACGCTGAACAGCGACAAGGCGACGCTCGCCTCCCACCAGCAGTCGGTCACCTCCTACGAGGTGAAGATCGTGTCCGACAAGCAGGCGATCGCAAGTGCAACGCTTGCCCAGCAAAGCGCGACGCTGAAGGACACGCAGAGCGTTTCCTCGGCGAAGATGTCCATCAAGTCGACCGCTGTCGGCAACGTGGTCAAGGAAGCGCCGGCCACGGCGAGCACGCTCACGCAGCAGGAGGCGTCGGTGCTCCAGGCACAGGCAGCGCTCACGGACGCGGAGCGCACGGTCGCGCAGACGGAGCTCCGTGCGCCGGTCGCCGGCACGGTGGCAGCTGTCACCGGCGTGATCGGGCAGCAGATGACGGCGGGCGGCATCTCGGCTGCGTCTTCCTCGTCGAGCTCGAGCGGCAGCTCTGGCACATCGGCGTTCGTCACGCTGATCGGCGTCAGCACGATGGAGGCGACCGCGGCGTACGCGGAAAGCGACGCGGCCAAGATCCAGGTCGGGCAGGCCTCAACCGTGACCGTGCCTGCGCTCAAGAGCGTCGAGCTACCGGCGCACGTCGTGTCTGTCGACGCGGTCGGCACGTCGTCTTCCGGCGTTGTCGAATACAACGTGACAGTCGCGCTTGACCGCCAGAACACGAGCCTCAAGCCGGGTATGACGGCGAACGTCAGCATCGTCACCGCGGAGCGCGACAACGTCCTGACCGTTCCATCCGCAGCGGTGAACGGCAGCGGAGCGACCGCGAGCGTCACCGTCGTCGACGCCAAGGGCAACCAGACGATCACGCGCGTCGTCGTCGGCCTGCAGGGCGACACGAACACGGAGATCAAGAGCGGTGTGAAGGCCGGCCAAAAGATCGTCGTGACGTCTGTGAGTGCCTCGTCGCTCACGTCCACCAATTCGACGGCCGGCAACGGCCGGTTCGGCGGCGGTGGCGGAGCGTTCTTCAATTCGGTGCGGGTCGGCGGCTAAGCGTGGCGATGCTCGACCTGCAGGGCGTCTCGAAGGTGTACGGCGCCGGCGAGATCGCTGTGCACGCACTGCGCGAAGTCGACATCTCGGTCGAGCAGGGCGACTACGTCGCGATCATGGGCAGCTCGGGCAGCGGCAAGTCGACGCTGATGAACATCCTCGGCTGTCTCGACATCCCGACGGAGGGCAGCTACCTGCTGTCGGGCATCGACGTCACGCTGCTCGACGACTGGGAACTGTCGTTCATCCGCAACCGCAAGATCGGTCTGGTGTTCCAGAGCTTCAACCTGATCCCGCGGACGACGGTGCAGCGGAATGTCGAGTTGCCGCTCGTGTATCAACGCATCAAGGCGGGCGAACGGCGCGAACGCGCGACGCGCGCCGCCGAGCAGGTCGGCCTCGGCGACCGGCTGCACCACATCCCATCGGAGCTTTCGGGCGGCCAGCAACAGCGGGCAGCGATCGCTCGGGCGATCGTCACCGATCCGGCAATCGTGCTGGCCGACGAGCCCACGGGGAACCTCGACAGCGGTTCGACGGCCGAGGTGCTCGACATCTTCGACGCGTTAAATCGCGCCGGCCGCACGATCATCGTGATCACGCACGAGAACGACGTCGCCGCGCGCGCGAAGCGGATCATCCGCCTCGCGGACGGCAAGGTCGTCTCTGACGAGTCAAAGCTGGTGCTGGCGTGAGCGTTCTCGAATCCGCCCGGATGGCCGTTCAGGGCGTACTCGCGAACCGGTTGCGTTCGCTCCTCACCCTGCTCGGGATCACGATCGGCGTCGCGTCGGTGATCATCCTCGTCGCGGTCGGCCGCGGCTCATCAGCCTCGATCGAAAGTCAGATCGAGAACCTCGGCACGAACATGCTCACCGTGCAGTCCGGCGGCGGATTCTTCGGTCGCGCGGCCGGACGCTCCACGTCGTTCACGTTCCTGACGATGAAAGACGTCACGGCGCTCCAGAGCAAAGCTGACGCGCCCGACATCAAGTCGGTCTCACCGGTGATCAATGTCAACTCCGCAACGATCTCGCACGGCTCCGCGTCGGAGACGAGCGCGCAAGTCCTCTCGACGACGCCGTCCTACGCCGAGGCACGGAAGGAAACCGTCGCAGCGGGGTCGTTCATCACCTCCGCCGACGTGGCGAACCACAACCGCATCGCGATCCTCGGCCCGACGACCGCGGCGAACATGTTCGGGAGCGCGAACCCGCTTGGCCAATCGATCTTGATCAACGGCGCGAACTTCCGTGTCGAAGGCGTCCTCAAGTCGAAGGGCTCGAACGGCCTTCAGGACCAGGACGACCTCGTGATCCTGCCAATCACAACTGCGCAGGACTTGCTCGTCGGTGAGAGCGGCCAGCTCAGCCAGATCATCCTCGAGGCGAAGAGCTCTTCAGATGTCAACGATGCCGAGACCGAGGCGACGAACATCCTCACTCCCGCGCATCACAACACGGACGGCACCGCGGCGTTCTCGATCCTCAATCAGGCATCGCTGCTCTCTGCGACGAGCTCGAGCAACCACACGTTCACCGTGCTGCTCGCTGCAGTGGCTGCGATCTCGTTGCTCGTCGGCGGGATCGGCGTGATGAACATCATGCTCGTCACCGTTACCGAGCGCACGCGCGAGATCGGAATCCGCAAGGCGATCGGCGCCCGCAAATCCGACGTGCTCGGACAGTTCCTCACCGAGGCGGTGCTGCTGTCGATCCTCGGCGGCGTCGTCGGCGTCGCCGCCGGCCTCGTCGGCAGCCGCTTCAAGATCGTCGGCGTCCAGCCCGTCGTCCAGGCATACGCCGTGTTCCTCGCGTTCGGCGTCGGCGTCTTCGTCGGCCTCTTCTTCGGCATCTATCCGGCGAATCGCGCCGCGTCCCTCCGTCCCATCGAAGCCCTTCGCTACGAGTAGGAGCCCATGACGACCACTGCGATCACGCAATCAGACCTCGACGGCGAACTGCTCACCCAGCTCGTGGCGCGCAGACGCCGGCGCACTCCCGTCCTCACGGCCGTGCTGGCGGTCGCACTCGCAGCTGCCGCTGCGTTCGTCGGAGGTGTCGAGATCCAGAAGCACTACGGCTCGAGCTCGGCGAGCGGCGGCGGCGGCGGCGCAAACCTCGCGTCACTCGCATCGCGCTTCGCGGCGCGCAGCGGCGGGACCGGCACGCGCACCAGCAGCGGAGGCACGGGCGGCTTCGGCGCATTCTTCGGTGGCGGCGCCGGCGGAGGCGCGACCGTCGGAACAGTCACGCTGATCAAGGGCAACGACATCTACGTCACCGACAGCTCGGGCACGACGACGATCGTCCACACAGCGAACGCGAGTGTCACGAAATCGGTCGCCGGCTCCGTGAAGTCGATTGCGCCCGGCGACACCGTGACGGTGGTCGGAACACAGGGCTCGAACGGCAGCACAACTGCACGCTCGATCACGGTGAACGGCAATGGATAGGCGGCAGATCGCGCTCGCCGCGTCGAGCGCACTCGCACTCGGAGCACTCGGCTTCGTTGCGGCAGGCTGCGGCGGGTCGTCGGCAGCCGCGAGCGCGACAACACAGGCCGCCACGACGACGACAGGAACCGGAGCAGCCAGCGCCAACTTCCAGAAGTTCCAGAGCTGCTTGCAGTCGAAGGGCGTCACCATTCCCGCCTTCCGGCGCCCAACCGGCACGAACCGCACGTTCACCGGGACGAACCGCACGTTTACCGGCCCGCGCCCGGGCACAGGCACGACGCCCCGGCGCACCGGCGCCGGGTTCGGCGGCTTCGGCAACCTCACGGCGAAGCAGCGCGCAGCGTTGACCGCGTGTCAGAAGCTCCTGCCGAACAACGGTCAGGGCGGCGGCTTCTTCGGCCGCGCCCGCACCGGGGGTGGCGCGAGCAATGGTGCGTTCGCGAAGTACACACAGTGCCTCGCGAAGCACGGTGTCAAGTTCGGCCAGCAGAGCGCCGGTTCGTCTGCCTTCGCCAAAGCCCAAGCAGCGTGCCGCTCACTCCTGCCGACGCCGGGAACGTCGACAACCACGACCACGAGCTCAGGCTGACGCCGGCTACAAACGTGTAAGAGGTTTGCAACGATCCGGGGCAGATCCGACGCGAGCGTTTACTGCGTCGGCATCATGGAGGCATGGACGTGTTGCTTCTTCTGATCCCGGTGCCGTGGGTCGCGCTCGCATTGCTGCTCGTGCGCCTCAGCGGCCGCTCGGTGCTCGGCACTCCGGACGGCTCGGCGATTCCGCCGCAGGCGTTCGGCCTGCGCGCCTTCCAGACGCGCTAGCCGAAGCGCGCGGGAGCGAACAGCCCGAGCTCGGGTTGCGCTTCGCCGAGCACTGCGCGAGCGACGAGGTCGCCGCAGGCAAACCCGAGCGCGTTGCCATGACCTGAGTACCCGCCCGCGACCCAGACGTTCTCACGCCCAGGCACGCGGCCGACGAGCGGCAACTGGTCGGGGGTCGTTCCCCAGATGCCGGCCCAGCGCTTGGCCACCGGCACCCGCGCGCCGATGAGTTGCTCGGCCAGCGACTCGATGCGCCGCTGCACGACATCGGTGACGTCTTCGACCGCGGTGTTCTCGTCGTCCAGGGCGGCGTCGCGGCTGCCGCCGATGACAAGCCGCCCGTCGGGGAGTTGGTGCCAGTAGTCGTAGCCGTCGCGTGCGTAGTGCGGCTGTGCGTAGCGCATCACGTCGAGCGGCTCTGTCGCGAGGACCTGACCGCGCGTCGGACGAACCAACGCCGCGAGTTCGGGAAGCAGCGCCGCGGTGAACCCGTCGCCTGCGACCACGACAACATCGGCGTCAACCGTCGCCACGTCGACAGCGTCGTGCTCGCGAATGTCGGCGCCCGCGTCGGCAGCGTGCGCGGCAAGGCGCCGCACCCAGCGCGCAGGGGTGAGCGCCCCGTCGCGCGGATGGATAATCGCACCCAGGTAGAGACGGTCGAGCGGGGACTCGAGCCGGTCGACCCACTCGACGGCGAAGCCGTCCGCCCGCAGCGCATCGTGCTCGCGGCGTAGCGCCTCGAGCTCGGCGTCGTCGGCGGCAAGCCGCAGGCTGCCGACGCGCCGCAGCGCGTCGCCGGCGAGCTCGCCCATGCGATCGAGCGCGCCCTCGCTCAGCTCCATCAGCCAGCGCGCGGCAGCATCGCCGTGCTGCTCACGGGCGACGTCGTACGGCACGGCTGCACCGCGCAGCGCGAAGCCACCGTTGCGCCCGCTTGCGCCGCCCGCGACCGTGCGTGCCTCGTGCAACCGCACGCGCACGCCGCGCCGCGCGAGCGTGAGCGCGCACGAGCACCCGGTGACGCCGCCGCCGATCACCGCGACGTCAGCGCGCGCCTCGAACGGCTGCGTCCGCAGCGGCTCGGCAGGCTCGTCGAGCCAATATGAAGTTGTGGTCATTGCGCGCGATCGTAGTCACGCGCCGCGAAAGGTTTCGGTCGCTAGCTCATCACCCCCCGGAACCGGCCCTCGGCCTGCGCAACGAGGCCGAGCAGCTCGAGCTCGGCGAGCGACGCCGCAACCCACGCAGCGTCGAGACCAGTGCGGCGCACGAGCTCGTCGACCGTGGCCGCGGCATCGACGACCGCGGCGTGGACTGCGGCCAGGGGCGGCTCGAGCTCCGTCACGGCAGCTGCCTCGTCGGGATCGACCCCGAGCGCCTCGAGCAGGTCGGCGACCGACGTCGCCGGAGTCGCGCCGAGGCGCAGCAGCCCATTGGTGCCTTGAGAGAGCTGCGACGTGATCTCGCCCGGAACCGCAAGCACCTCTCTCCCCTCCTCGAGCGCCAGGTCGGCGGTGATCAACGCTCCACTCCGCTCGCGCGCCTCGACGACGAGCGTCACCGCTGCGAGCCCGGCGACGATTCGGTTTCTCGCGGGGAATCGCCACGGCGCAGGCTCGACACCAGGCGGATACTCGGAGACGACGAGACCCCGCTCCGCGATGCGCGCAGCGAGCGCTGCGTGGGCACTCGGGTAGTCGCGATCGATGCCGCAGCCGAGGACGGCCACCGTGAGCCCTTCGTCGAGCGCACCGCGGTGCGCGGCTCCGTCGACGCCGCGCGCGAGACCCGACACGACGACGACACCGGCGCGCGCGGCGGCACGCGCAAACGAAGTGGCGACCTCCTCCCCGTAGGGCGAGCACGCACGCGCTCCGACAATGGCGACGGACAGCTGCTGCAGGAGGTCGGGCCTGCCGTTGCCGCGCACGAAGAGCCCGAGCGGCGGGTCGTGAATCGCGGCGAGTCGCGCCGGAAATGCCGGGTCGGCACGCGCAATCCAGCGGAAACCTTGCTCGGCGAGGCGCGCGCGGTATGCGCTCTCGTCGAACGTGCGCGCGAACGCCGCAAAGCGCTGGTCGCGCGGAGCACGCAGCAAGTGCGAACCCGACTCGGCGGCGAACGCAACGACGGCGAGATCGCTCATGTCGAGAGCTCCGTCGGCGGGCGGTACGAAAGCGCTTCGGCGAGATGCTCGGGTGCGATGGACTCGGCGCCGGCGAGCGCGGCGATCGTGGTGGCCACGCGAGCGACACGCGCGCGCCCGCGACCAGACAGAGCGAGCCGCTCAACGGCGGAGGTGAGCAGCACTGCAGCGGCCGGCGAGAGCGCCGGTGGTTCGACGCTGAGCCGGGCTCGAGCATCGAGGACACGTGCTCGCACCCGTGACGAACGCTCTCCCGGCGGGCCGGCGAGCTCTTCTCCGCGAGCACGCGGAACCGCGAGCACAAGATCGAAACGATCGAGGAGCGCGCGCGACAGGCGCTCGCGATAGCGCTGAATTCGTTGCGGCGTGCAGATGCAGGCGACCGCCGGATCGCCGCGCGCGCCACACGGGCACAGATTCATGGTTCCCACGAGTTGGAACCGCGCCGGAAACACAGCTCGCCCGAGCACACGCACGACAAAGACAACGCCGTCCTCCAACGGCTGTCGCAACGCCTCGAGCACGGGTCGCTGGAACTCGGGCAGCTCGTCGAGGTACAGCACGCCGCGGTGGGCGAGGCTCGCTTCGCCCGGGCGCGGGCCGGAGCCGCCGCCGATGACCGCCGCCGTGGACGCAGAGTGATGCGGCGCGCGAAACGGCGGCACGCGAATGAGACCACCGCCGGCGGGCAGTACCCCGGCGACCGAGTGGATGCGTGTCACCTCGAGCGCGGCCTCGTCGTCGAGCAGCGGCAGGACGCCCGGCAACCTGCGGGCCAACATCGTCTTGCCGGTGCCCGGCGGACCGACCAGCAACAGATTGTGCGAACCAGCGGCGGCGACCTCGAGGGCGCGGCGAGCGCGCTCCTGGCCGCGGACATCGGCGAGATCGGGCTCGAGGGCAGCTTCGTGGCCGAGTGGCTCCTCGAGCTGCACCTCCACGCGCGGCGGCGCCCGTTCCCCGCGCAGGTACGCCACCGCGTCGGCGAGGTGATGCGCACCCACCGGTTCGACACCTGCGAGCGCGACCTCCGGCGCCGACTCGGCCGCACACACAAGCCACCTCAGCCCCGCACGGCGCGCGCCCTCTGCCGCAACCAACGCACCCGCCACGGGACGCAACCGCCCGTCAAGCGCGAGCTCACCAAACGCCGCATGTCCTTCGAGCGCATCGGGCGGCAGCTGATGCGACGCCGCCAACACGGCGAGCGCGATCGGCAGGTCGAACCCCGAACCCTCCTTACGCAGTCCGGCAGGCGCGAGGTTGACGGTGATGCGCCGCACCGGCCACTCCAACTCGGCAGAGGTGATGCCCGAGCGCACGCGATGCTTCGCCTCCTGGCACGCGCGATCCGCGAGGCCGACGATCGCGAACGACGGCGTTCCGAGCTGCAGGTGTGCTTCGACCTCGACGCGACGAGGATCGAGACCGACGAGAGCATGCGTGATGGTTCGTGCGAGCACGCTCCCACGCTAGGGAGCAGACAGTGACGTGTCTGTGACGGATTCGAAGAGAGTTACGCGCGCCGCGCGACGATCACGTCTTCGAAGTACTCACCCGCACGCCGGCCGGTGCGCCGGTTGACATGACGGCTGTAGCGTCGCTCGACCGCGAGGCCGGAACGCTCGAGGATCTCCGGGTAGAGCTCGCGACGATCGTTGATGACGATCACGACCCGGCCGCGCGGCTTGAGCGACGCGGCGCAGACGGCAAAAACGTCGGCGATTCCGACGACGTACGCAGCGAGCGATGCCTTCGACGTCCCGACAGCGGCAGCACCGATCTCGTGCGCGCGCAAGTCGTCCAGGCCGAGCAGCTCGTATGCGTAGCGGTGTTGCTCGTGATAGTCGATCAGCCCCGGGTACGGCGGCGACGTGACAACCGCATCGAACGCGCCGCCCAGTTTTAGCTCGCGCGTGTCGCCGTGCAACACCGAAACGTCACGCGACTTGCGCACGCGCGAGAACTCCTTGAGCCGCGCGAGCGTGTCGATCGTGTAGCGGCGCAGGAAGTGATCAGCGCGATCGATGGGGCGACACTCGCGGCGGTGCTTGTAGCACCAGTACGGCTCGAGCTGAGGCAACTTCGGGAAGTCAAGATCAAAGTGGGTAGTCGCGCGCGCCGAGCGCGCGGCGCGTGCGAGGACGATTCGCAGCACGTCGGCGTGCTCGTAGTCGCCGAGCAACGACCGGAAGCGCAGCAGGTCGGAACGCGTCTGCGGTGCGAACCACGTGCGTAGATATGTGGTCCCCCCGCGCGCCGACCCATCGCCGCGCTCGAAGCGCGCAAGGACGTCGCGCAGCTCGTGCTCGAGCACGAACGGGTTGTACTCGCTGGTCTTGACCCGCATGAGCAGGCAGTTGAACGCGGCGATATCGACGCCCGTCGAGTCGAAGCCGCCTTCGAGCGCTTGCACGAGGGTCGTCCCCGAACCGGCAAAGGGATCGAGCACGCGGCCGCCGCGCGGAACATGACGGCGAAAGAGCTCTTCGACGAGCTGAGGGATGTACTTCCCGAGGTACGGATGCAGGCGATGGACATGCTTCGTCCGCACGCGCTCCGGCAGCTCGCGTTCCGACCAGGAGAGATCGACGTCGAGGCGCGCGTACAGCTCGTCCTGCGAGGCGCTCACACACCGTCGTTCGACGGCCCTACCCGAACGCCTGCGCTACATGCTGGAGACGGCCCGCGCGATCGGCAATCACGTCGAAGCGCACCCCGAGACCGCGCGCCTCTGGGTGCGTCGCAAGCCAGAGCTCTGCCGCCCGGCGGATGCGCCGCTCCTTCTCCGGCGTCACCATCTCGAGCGGATCGCCGAAACGATCGCCCGCCTTCGACTTCACCTCGCAGAAGACGAGAACGCGTCCGCGGCGCGCGATGATGTCGAGCTCCGCGCCGCCGAGCCAGACGTTGGTGCCGAGGATGCGCCAGCCGCGCAGCCGGTACCACCGCACCGCACGGCGCTCGGACTCATGCCTGTACGAGGAAGGCCTTCGAATTCCAGGAGCGACGGTGAAGCTCGCACGGGCCGCGCTCCTGCACCGCGCGTGTGTGTGAAGGCGTGATGTAGCCGACATGAGAATGGAAGCCGTACGCCGGATACAGAGCGTCGGCGGCGTTCCTCATGTAGCGGTCGCGGGTCACCTTGGCGACGATCGACGCCGCTGCGATTACCGCGCTCTTCGCGTCGCCACGCACGATTCTCTTGTGAGGTGGCGCAATCGCTCCGAGGTCCCAACCGTCGACCAGGCAAACATCGGCAGGCTGACAAGCCCACAGCGCGGCGCTCAATCCACGCATATTCACGTTGTGGACCCCGTCGCGGTCGATCACCGCGGCAGGAAACACATGAACCGATACGCGCGCTGCGCACGCGAGCACCGCCCGGTACAGCTCGTTGCGTGTTTCCTTGTCGACTTGCTTCGAGTCGTTGAGCAGCGCGAGCGGCCGCACGCGATGATCGTGCAGCGTCTCGTAGTCGAACAACACGCCCGCGACCACAAGCGGTCCGGCGAGCGGCCCGCGTCCTGCCTCATCCGCGCCCGCGATGAAGCGCCCGCCCAAGTTGCGGTCGAACCGCAGGAGCTTCTGGCCTGGCCGCTTTACCGGCATGCGCCGAGCATAGACCTGCCCCAAGCCTTCAAGCCGAGGCGGCACACGCTCTTTGCAAAAACGTCACACCGGTAACACGCAGTCGACGTTCTGGCGGAAGACGCGCACATGCCACGCCGCCGGCGCCCCGGACCGCTTCACCTCGATCTGGTCGCACACGGTCGATGTGTGGTGCACCGTGCAGACGTAGTCCGCCGAGCGGACCCGGAAGAATCCGAAACCGCTCGTGCAGGCGACCTTGGTGGTGTACCCATGCGTGCGCGCGTACTGTTTCGCAATGCTGACAGCATGGTCGTGCGCGGGCGTGCCGCACGCGGTCAGCACGAACGCAAGAGCTGCAAGCGCGAAGAGTCGGTTCAGTTTTCGCGAAGCTCGCGGATGCGAGCCTTCTTACCGATCTTGCCGCGCAGGTAGTACAGCTTCGCGCGGTTGACGTCGCCGATCGCGCCGACCTCGATCTTGTCGATCTTCGGCGAGTGCAGCGGGAACGTGCGCTCGACGCCGACACCGAACGAGTTCTTGCGGACGGTGAACGTCTCGCGGGCGCCGGCGCCCTGCCGCTTCAACACGATGCCTTCGAACACCTGGATGCGCTGGCGCTGGCCTTCGATGACCTTAAAGTGCACGCGCACCGTATCCCCCGCCTTGAAGCGGGGAACTTCACGCAGCTGCCGCCGCTCGATGTCTTGGATCGTCGTGCTCAAAAGAATCAGCCGGGGCCATGGTAGCAGTGGTTTTTCACCAGATCTTGATCCGGTTCGGCGGCCAGTAGGTCGCGACGACCTTGCCGATCAGGTCGTGCCTGGGCACGGTGCCCCACTGCCGCGAATCGCAAGATGAGGCACGGTTGTCGCCCATAAAGAAGTAGTGCCCCGCTGGGATCTTGTGGGCGGGATAGCTTGAAACGTCTCGCCATCCTGGCTTGATGTACGGCTCGTTCAACTTCTTGCCGTCGATGAAGATGTCACCGTCGACCTCTTTCCACGTCTCGCCGGGCAGGCCGATCAGGCGCTTTACGAACGTGCCGCCCTCACCGCAACGGATCTTCGCGAGCGGCGGTGTCTTGAAGACCACGATGTCGCCGCGCTTCGGGCCGAAGAGATCGAAGCAGATGCGACACGCGAGCACGCGGTCGGAGAAGCTCGCCTCGCAACCCGAACCGGGACGCGCGCAATGCAATGTCGGCTCCATCGAGCTCGACGGGATGCGATACGGGTTGACCACCCACATCTTGATCGCGATCACGATCAGGATCGCGCCCGCGATCGTGACGAGCCAATCGATCAGCAGCCGCCAGCCGCGCGGCAGCCCGTGGGTGAGGTGATCGATTGGATTTCTCAACGGACGTGCTCCCTCCGCCAGCGGTCGATGCGAGCGTGATCGCCTGACAGCAGCACGTCCGGGACGCGCCACCCCTTGAACTCTGCTGGACGAGTGTAGTGGGGATACTCGAGCGCTCCGCCGAGTTCCTCCGAGAACGATTCGATCTCGCCGGAACCCTCGCTCAATGCGCCGGGCAGGCGGCGGGCGATCGTATCGACCAGCACCATCGCCGGCAGATCGCCGTTCGAAAGGACGTACGGCCCGACCGAGATTGCGTCCGTCGCGAGATGTTCCACGATGCGCTCGTCGAACCCTTCGAAGCGCGCGGTGAGCAGCGTGACGTGCTCCTCGACCGCGAGTTCTTCGACGATCGACTGCGTCAGCTGGCGACCCTGCGGCGTCAACGCGACGACGCGCGTCGGGCGTTGCTCGCCGTACACCGCCTTTAGCGCAGCGTCGACGACGTCGACACGAAGCACCATCCCGGCGCCACCGCCGTACGGCTCGTCATCGATCTGCCCCGCTTTGAGCGGCGTGTAGTCGCGGTACGCGAAGAGACTTAGCTCAAGGGAATTGCCGAGCACCGTCGCGAGCGGCCGTTGCTCGGTGAGCCACGAGAATGCGTGCGGCACAAACGTGAAGACATCGAGCTTCACTGTCTTTCGAACCTCATAACGTGAATCCCTCTGCGACGGTGATCCGTCCGGCAGTGAGGTCAACACTCTGCACGCAGTCCTCGATCATCGGCAGCAGGATGCCGCTGTCGAGCTCGAGCACATCGTTGGCGATGCCTGGTGTGACGGTCTGCACCGCCCCGAGCACGCGGCCGCTCGCCTCCACCACCTCGAGACCCACCAGTTGGAACACGTAGTACTCGTCGTCGTTCGTCTCGGGCAGCGCGTCCTGCTCTACCTCGAGCCAGGCGCCGCGCTCAACCGGACGGTCGAGCTTCACCACAGGACGGCCGGACGACATGCGCTTGAGAATCACTTCGACCGGCTGGCCGTCAGCGAAGAAGGTCGCACCGACCTGCCACCAGCGGCCGTCCTCGCTCGGCTGCTCGACGAAGAACGCCCCGTCGATGCCATGGGGGCGTCCGACCCGCCCGATGTGGACTTTCATCGCTGTCCTTCGAAGTGCGCGATTGTCTCGTCGCGGTCGACCGCCACGAGCAGGTTCTCTGCAATGAACTCCTCGCCGGTGTCCCAGCCGCTCACGCGAATGCCCGCTACGGCGCGCTCGACATCAATCGACGTCTTGCGGAACTGCGGATCGCCGTCGACGACGAGCGCCCAGAACGCTGCGACCTCTCCTTCGTACGGCATGCCGACCGACCCGGCGTTGACCACGCGCAGATCTCCAATGCGGCGATCGAACTGGTGGTGCGTGTGGCCGATGACAAACGTCCCGTGTTCACCGAACAGGCGAACGAAGTCCTCGTCCGGCGTGATCGCCGTCGTCATCGTGGTGTTGTCTTGCGGCGTTGCGTGGCAGTACGTGACGCCGTCGAGCTCTGCCACGAGCGGAAGCTCTCGCCCCCAGTCGTAGAGCTCTTCGCCGTTGCCGCGGATCCAGGTTGCGTCGACCGAGCGCGCGAGCGCGAGGGTCTCGTCGGTGCACGGCCCCGTGACATCGCCGCCGAACACGATCGCATCGACGTCACCGAGGTCTGCCAGCACTGCTTCGAGCGCCCACGGCATGCCGTGAACGTCGTACAGAGCTGCAACCCTCATTCCGGGTCGGCGATCTCGACGATCACGCGCCGACCTTCGCGCGCCGAGCTCGCGCGCACGAGCGTGCGCAGCGAGCGGGCGATGCGGCCGCCGCGGCCGATCACCTTGCCGACGTCGTCGGCGGCAACGTGGAGGACGAGGACGAGCGCACCCTCACGCTCTTCCTCTTCCACGCGAACCGCCTCCGGATCGTCGACGAGCTCGCGCGCCAAATAGGCGAGCAGCTCTGCCATTCGTTATTTCGAAATGCCCTGAATTTTCAGGATCTTCGCGACGGCTTCGGTCGGCTGTGCACCCTTGCCCAGCCAATCCTTGACCTTGGCCTCGTCAAGTTCGATCGTCGACGGGTCGGTCTGCGGGTTGTAGCGGCCGACGATGTCGAGGAACTTCCCGTCGCGCGGGGAGCGGGTGTCCGCCGCAATCACGCGGTAGATCGGGTTCTTTTTCGAGCCCACACGCGTGAGCCTCAGCTTGACCGACATCTGTCTCCTATCGCTTTGATTTGCGCTTTTTCCGCTTCGACGACGCCTTCCGAGTGGCCGACGGCGCACCCGGCGCCTGCGGGAGCCCCGGCATCTTGCCACGCCCGAGCTGCTTCATCATGGATTCCATCTGTTTTCGTGCCTGGAGGAGCTGATTGACCTCCTCCACGGACGTCCCCGAGCCGTTTGCGATCCGCACGCGGCGCTTGCCGTCGATCAGCGGCGGCGAGCGCCGCTCGTCAGGCGTCATGGAGAGCACGATGGCCTCGACGCGTCCCAGCCGGCGATCGTCGATGTCGACATCGCCAAGCTGCTGGCCCACGCCGGGCAGCATCTTCAGCACTCCTTGGAGCGGCCCCATCCGGCGCAGCATCTTGTAGGCGCTCAAGAAGTCGTCGAACGTGAAGCGGCCGGCGCGCAGCCGCTTCTCCATCTCGGCCTGCTCGTCCTCTTCAACCGCGGCTTCCGCGCGTTCGATCAGCGTGAGCACATCGCCCATGCCGAGGATGCGCGACGCCATGCGATCCGGATGGAACACTTCGAGCGCATCGAGCTTCTCGCCGGTCGACGCAAACTTGATCGGCTTGCCGGTGACCGCTTTCACGCTGAGCGCGGCGCCACCTCGCGCGTCGCCGTCGAGCTTGGTGAGAATCACACCGTCGAACGCAATCCGTTCGTCGAACGCCTGCGCGACGTTGACGGCTTCCTGACCCGTCATCGCATCGACGACGAGCAAGATGTTGTGCGGCTTCGCCTCGTCGCGCACGCGTTCGAGCTCGGCCATCAGGTCGTCGTCGATTTGCAAACGGCCGGCGGTGTCGACGATCACCGTGTCGAGGTGGTCCGCGCGCGCACGTTCAATGCCGCTGCGCGTCGCTTCAACCGCGTCCTTCGTGAGATGTTCTTGAAAATCCGTGCGATAGACGGGAACGTCGATCTGCTTGCCGAGCTGCTCGAGCTGGTCGATCGCAGCCGGGCGCTGTAGGTCGGCGGCCACCAGGCCAGGCTTCCGTCCCTGGGACTTGAGATGGCGCGCGAGCTTCGCTGCGACCGTCGTCTTGCCGGCGCCCTGCAAGCCGGCGAGCAGGATGACGGTGAACTTGCCGAACGCGAGCCCCGACTCGCCCTCGCCCATCAGCTCGGTGAGTTGCTCGTGGACGATCTTCACGACTTGCTGGCCGGGCGTGAGGCTCTTCAGCACCTCCTCGCCGACGGCGCGCTCGCGCACGCGAGCGACGAAGTCACGGACGACCGTGAAGTTGACGTCGGCCTCCAGCAGCGCGAGCCGAATCTCGCGCATTGCCGTTGAGATCGCTTCCTCGTCGAGAACGCCCCTTTTTCGGAGGTCGCCGAGCGCGCCTTGCAGCTTGTCGGAAAGGCTGTCGAACACGAGGGCGCATGGTAGCTTCGAGGTTGTGTCGTACTCAGCCGCTACCGACCGCTACGAGCACATGCAGTACCGGCGCTGCGGGCGCAGCGGGCTGCAGCTGCCGGCGATCACTCTCGGCCTCTGGCACAACTTTGGCGGCGACCGGCCGACCAGCGAGAGCCGCGCGATCCTCACACGCGCGTTCGACCTCGGCGTCACGCACTTCGACCTCGCGAACAACTACGGGCCGCCGTACGGCTCAGCCGAAAAGACGTTCGGCAAGACGCTGAAGCGAGACCTCGCCCCGTACCGCGACGAATTGATCATCTCGACGAAGGCCGGCTACGACATGTGGCCCGGCCCGTATGGCGAGTGGGGCTCGCGCAAGTACCTGCTCGCGTCGCTCGACCAGTCGCTGAAGCGCATGGGACTCGACTACGTCGACATCTTCTATTCGCACCGCTTCGACCCCGACACGCCCTTGGAGGAGACGATGGGCGCGCTCGACTCTGTTGTTCGTCAGGGTAAAGCGCTCTATGTCGGCATCTCGTCGTATTCGCCGGAGCGCACGCGCGAGGCATACGAGCTGTTGCGCGCGCTCGGGACGCCGATGCTGATTCATCAGCCGTCGTACTCGATGTTCAACCGCTGGATCGAAGGCGGGCTGCTCAACACCCTCGGGGAGCTCGGCGTCGGCTGCATCACTTTCTCGCCGCTCGCGCAGGGCATGCTCACCGACAAGTATCTGAACGGGATTCCCGAGAACTCGCGTGCGGCCGAAAACTCGTCGCTTTCGCCCGACCTCTTGACGGAGCAGTCACTCGCCAAGATCCGCGCGCTCAATGAGATCGCGCGGCGTCGCGGTCAAAGCCTCGCGCAGATGGCGCTCGCGTGGACGCTGCGCGATTCGCGCGTGACCTCGACACTGATCGGCGTCTCCAGCATCGCGCAACTCGAAGACTCGCTGCGGTCACTCGACAACCTCGGCTTCTCGGACGAAGAGCTTTCGGAGATCGATCAGTACGCCACGGAGGCGGACATCAATCTCTGGTCGCGCTCGTCAGCGAACTAGCCGCATCTCGAACTGACGCAGCGACATCGTCCCGCCGAGCGCAGCAAGCGCCGCACTCGCCACGTCGCCTTCCGGAACATTCACGTAGCTCAACGCTTTGCCGCGTGAGAGCAGCGCGGTCGCGGCGTCGATGTCCGCCGCCTGCAGCTGCAGCACGTTGCCGCCCTTCAGCAACATCGCGCCGCCGTCGACTTCCCATCGGTCATAGTCGGCGGGGAGAGCCTCGTCGGCGCGCTGCCACGGTAGGTCGCGCTGACCGAGCGGCGACGGATCAACAAGCCGTGCCTCAATTTCCGGCTGCTCAGGTAGCGACCACACCTCGAGCAGGCGCGTCACTTTGAAGCCAAGATCGTCGTACAGCCGCTTCGCGCCGTCGTTGCCCTCGATCACCTCGAGGTCGACCGTGCTCGGAGCATTGTCAAGCACGCTTTCCATGAGCGCCCGGCCGATGCCGTGCCGCCGTTGCTCCGGGACGACGCCGAGCCCGCCGATCCAGCCGAGGTCGCCGCGCACGCCGAGGTTGCAGATGCCCGCGTCTTCCGCGACGCGCGAGCGCGACAGGTCGATGCTCCACGCATCGACGATGTATTTCATCGACGCCTCGTCAATGTGAACCGGAATGCTGTAGCCCTCGTACCCGCGCGTGAAAAGCTCCGCGAGCTCGGCGAACGAGTAGCGATCCGCAGGGACGATATTCATCCCGCCACCAGTGCGCGTGCGAAGTCGTGAGCGTCGAACGGACGCAGATCCTCGAGCGTCTCGCCCACGCCCACGAGCTTCACCGGCAGTCCGAGCTCATACGCGATCGCGACGGCGATGCCGCCCTTCGCGGAGCCGTCGAGCTTCGTCAGCGCCACACCGGTTACTCCAACAGCATCGTTGAAAAGGCGCGCCTGCTGCAGCCCGTTCTGCCCCGTGGTCGCATCGACCACGAGCAGCGTTTCGTGCGGCGCGCCTTCGATGCGACCCGCAATCACACGCCGCACCTTCGACAGTTCATCCATCAGGTTCGTCTGCGTATGGAGGCGACCAGCGGTGTCGACGATCACGACGTCGCCGCCCGCGCCGATCGCGTCGTACGCAACCGCGGCCGGGTCCGCGCCGCGCTCTCCGCCGACGAATCGCGCTCCCGAGCGCTGCGCCCAGATCTCGAGCTGCTCCTCCGCCGCGGCGCGAAACGTGTCGGCGGCGCCGAGCGTCACGGAACGTCCATGTGCGCGCAGCTGATGCGCGAGCTTGCCGATGGTCGTTGTCTTGCCCGTGCCGTTCACACCCACAACGAGGATGACCGCCGGTTCGTGCTGCACGTCGAAGGTCGCCGGCTCACCGAAGAGCGAGGCGATCTCCTCGGCGAGGGCGGTGTTCAAGTCGGTGAGATCGCCGCGCGCCTCCAACCGCTGCACCAGCTCGGCGGTCGCGCGTACGCCGACATCGGCGTAGATCAGCGCCTCTTCGAGCCGCTCCCAGGACGCGTCATCAGCCGGGTCGAACGCCGCGACTGCAAGCTGCTCCGTGAGCGCGCGGCGGGACTTGCCCAGCGAATCGCGCAGCCGCGAGAAGAAACCTGTCCGCTCCTCTTCAGCTTCCGCGGACGCGTCGGTGTCGCCGAGCAGTTCGGCCCAGGAACGTGGCATGCCCGCAGGCTACGCGGCCGCGGCAGCGTCGATCAACGAGTGAAGGGCGTCGAGATCCTTCCAGTACGCGCGATGCACAGCGAGTTGCTGCTCAGCGCTCCCGAGACTGGTGAGACGAACGACCCGTCGAATCGGACCGCTTCGGGCACGCTCGATGCGCACCTGGTTAAGCGGTGCATCAAAAACCTTGTCTCCGACACTCGGATACAAACGGCCAGCCTTCAAGACAAACAGGTGGCTCTGAGTCGCAGCGACGTAACAGGGACGCGCGACGATCAGAAAGACCAAATCTCCGAGCGCCCCCAAGAACAGCGCCACCTGCAGAAACGGTAGCCAGCGCTGCGCAAGCAGCGCTACCTCGATTGATTGATCCGAAGCAAGATCGAGCTTGCGCTCGACGCGAGCAACTGCGCGCCGACCTCGCCGAGAGCTCTGCATCGTCATCGCCTGCGAGTTTACGCGGTCGCGGCGACTTCTTCGTCGCGCGGCAAGCGCCGCGAGACGATCTGCGACACGCCGTCGCTGCCCATCGTCACGCCGTAGAGCACGTCTGCGGCTTCCATCGTGCGCTTCTGGTGCGTGATCACGATGAACTGCGCGCGGTCGGCGTACGTGCGCAGGAGCGCAGTGAAGCGGCCGATGTTCGTGTCGTCGAGCGCGGCCTCGACCTCGTCGAGGAGATAGAACGGGCTCGGGCGCGCGAGGAACAGCGCAAACAAGAAGGCGATTGCACCGAGCGCCTTCTCGCCACCGGAGAGCAGCGACAGCCGCGTCACCTTCTTGCCGGCGGGACGCAACTCGATTTCGATCCCAGCCTCCTCGCTCTCCTCGTCCTCCAGCTCCGCGAGCCGCAGCCGGCCTTCGCCGCCGGGGAACAGCGTCTCCGCGACATCTTTGAAATGCATTTCCACCGCCGTGAACGTTTCGGCGAAACGGGTCTCGACCGTACGCGTCAACTCGTCACGCAGCTTCTCGAGCTCGGCGAGGCTCTCTTCCAGGTCGGCCCGCTGCGTCGACAGTTCGGTGAGCCGCTCCTTTTCCGCGTCGTACTCCTCTTTCGCGAGCGGGTTCACCTGACCGAGCTGCTCGCGCCGCTTCTCGAGGCGCCCGAGCCGGTCCGCAAGCTCGTCGCGATTCTCGCCTTCCGCCGGCTCTTCACCCGCGGCATCCAAACGCCGCTGTGCCTCGTCGCGCTCGGCATCGGTGCGCGCCAGCTCGACGTCCACCGTCGCGAGCTTCTCGCCCGCTTCCGACGACTGACCGCGCAGCTCGACCTCTTGCGCCGCCAGACTGCGGAGCGATGCGCCGAGTTCCGTGGTGCGCGCCGATTGCGCTTCTGCGCGTTCGCGCACCGGCGCCTCGAACCGGTCGGCGTCGACGGCCAGCGCGGTCTCCAGCCGACCAGCGCCGTTCGCCAGCCGCTCGAGCATGAGCTCATTCGGACGGCGGCGTGACGCGGGATCGGCGTCGGCCAGCGCGCGTGCAGCACTCCGTGCGCGCTCGGCAGCAGCTTCCGCCGCATCGGCTGCCTCGGTCGCAAGCGACCACAGTGACTCCGCTTCGTGGCGGAGCGTCGTCGCATCGCCAGACGCAACTGCGCTCCGTCCGCCGGCGTGACGCTCGGCAGCCAGCGCGCGCGCATCATGCTCGGCCACGCTGCGCCGAAGATCTGCTTCGCGAGACGCAACGGCGCGCAGCTCACCCGCGAAGCGCGTGCCGCGCTCTGCGAGCGGCGACTCGAGCCGTGCAGCAGTCGCCGCGGCAATGCGCAGCGTCTCGTCGAGCCGCGACGTGCACGCATGGAGCCGCTCGAGTGAATGCTGGTCGGCGCGACGCGTGTTGCGCAGGTGCGCGACAGGGGCGAACCGCGCCGCTGCTTCCTGCGCGACGCGTGCGGTGTTGGCGACGGCGCTCTCCGACCGCTCGACCTGGGCTGACATCTGCTCGATTTCCTCGCCCATCGAGCGCCTGCGCGCATCGAGCTCGAGCAACACAGCTTCCGCCGTCTCGCCGGCGAACCAGAGCTCGCGGCGCTGCGGATCCCAGCCGATGCCATCCTGCGTCACCGCCGGCACAGAGGACGAAAGCAACTCGTCGCGCGAGACGACCGGCAGGGCTGCCAGCGACGCCGGATCGTGACCCACGAGCACGGTGATGGAGCCGAGACCCGACGACTGCGCACGCTCGACGAGACGCAAGGCACTTTCGGCGTCGTCCGCGAGAATCGCGGCCGCGCGGTAGCCGAGTGCCGCTGCAACTGCACGTTCGCTGCCGGCGGCAACTTCAAACGATTGCAACACGAGCCGCTCACCCTGCTCGGCGAGTGCGCGCGCTGCGGGAGGCAGACCTTCGCGCTCGGCGAGCGACTGCTCGAGCGCAGTCAGCCGATCGCGAGCCATCGCGAGTCGCGCCTGCAAATCCTCGTGCTCGCGCATTGCTTTTAGCGCCGATGCGTCGGCTTCATCCGCCGCGCGGCCGAGAGCGGCCGGAGACGTGCCCGCCGGCTGTTTGCGCGCGTCCGCAAGATCGGCCTCGAGCTCACCGAGCAAACGCTGCGCCGACTCGTGACGCATCCCAAGGTGCTGCGCTGCGCCGCGCAATGCCAACAGCGCGTCGCCGCCACCACCGGTCAAATGTCGCTCAGCTTCTGCGCGCCGCTGCAGAACCTCATCCAGCTGCGACGCAAGCGCTGATTGCGACGCGCGCTCGACGGCTGCGACCTGCGCCCAGCGCTGCTCGGCTTCTACCTGGCGCCGGGCACGCTCCCCCGCCGCTGTCTGCGCCTCAGCCGCCGCACGGCGTGCCATTGCCTCAAGCTCTGCGGAGCCGGACGGATCGAAACGGCGCGCAGCGTCGAGCTCGGTGCGCAGCGTCATAGCCAGAGCTGCTGCGGACTCGCGGCGCATCGCCAGCCGCTCGCCGCTCGACCGCAGGCGATACATCGCAGCGGTCGCCTGCTCGCGCTCGCCGGCCGTGTCGGTCAATTCTTCTTCTGCACGCTCGCGCTGGCCGACCAGCGCCGCGATGCGCGCCTCGAGCTCGCGCCGCTGCGCAGCTGCTTCGTTGCGGCGCGCTTCAGCAACCGTGCGCTTCGCAGCGAGCCGCTGCAGGTCGAGCGTTGCGATGGCGGCTTCGAGCTTTGCGATCTCGACTCCGAGCTTCTCCGCGCGTTCGGCGGCCGTCGCCTGCAGCGCAAGCGGCCGCAACCGCTTCTTCACTTCTGCTTCGACGTCGCGCGCGCGATCGACTTGCACGCTCACACGTGCGAGCTTCAGCTCAGCGCGATGACGGCGGCGCTTGAAGCGGCCGAGACCGGCTGCCTCCTCGATCAACTCACGGCGTTCCGACGGCTTCGAGTTGAGCACGGTCTCGACGCGACCCTGCGAGATGACCGAACGCAGACCGCCGCCGAGGCCGACGTCGGAGAGCAGCTCGACCAGGTCGATCCTGCGCACACCCGCGCGATTGACGAGGTATTGCCCTTCGCCGCCGCGGTGCAGGCGCCGCGAGATCGAGACCTCGCTGAACGGGAGATCCGGCCACGCGCTGTCGGCGTTGTCGAAGATCAGCTCCACTTCGCAGTGGTCGACCGCCTCTCGGCCGCCGACTCCGCCCGAACCGGCGAACAGAACGTCGTCCGGCTTCTCGGCGCGCAGCTCGCCAGGGCTCATCGATCCCGTCGCCCAGAGGATCGAGTCGGAGACGTTCGACTTGCCGGAGCCGTTCGGCCCCACGACAACCGCGACACCCGGTTCCAGGCGAATCTCCACGGGGTCGACGAAGCTCTTGAACCCGCGCAGCTTGATGCTCTTCAGGTGCACCCGGCGAGGCTATCGGGTCAGCAGGACGCTACTCCAGGTCGAGCTGAACGAGCGCTTCGGAGGCCGCAATTTGCTCGGCATCCTTCTTCGAGCGGCCCTCGCCGACTCCCAGCACCTCGCCGTCGACGATCGCCGCGCAGCGAAAACGGCGGTCGTGCGCGGGCCCTTTCGTCTCAATCAACGCGTAGGTGGCGGTGATGCCCCGGCGCGCGAGGAGCTCTTGCAGTTGCGTCTTCGGATCGGGCCCGGTGGCCAGCGAGTGCTCCGCGATCGGCCAGAACGCCGTCGCCACCGCGTCCTTGATCGCCTCGATCCCGCGCTCGAGATAGAGCACGCCGAGCGCTGCCTCGAGCACCGCGGCGAGGACGTTGGTGCTCCCCGTCAGCACCCCGTCGTCGGGCAACCGCTCCGCCAGCATCGTGTCGAGACCGAGCCGCTTCGCCACCACCGCGCAGCTGCGCCGCGAGACGACGTCCGCGCGCACGCGGCTGAGCAGGCCCTCGTCGACGTCGGGATACCGCTCGTACAGCGCCGTCGCGACGGCGAAGCCGAGCACAGCGTCGCCGAGAAACTCGAGCCGCTCGTACGACGACGCGCGATCCGCCGTGGAGGACGGATGCGCGAATGCCTGCGCGAGGCGGCTCGGGTCGAGGTCGTCGATCAGCTGCCGCAGGGCGGCAGTCTTGAATTCGTCTTGCGCCGCGCTGTTACTGGTGCGACGTGACGTAGTCGACGGCCTGGCCGACGGTCGTGATCTTCTGGGCGTCTTCGTCCGAGATCTTGATCCCGAACTGATCCTCGAGCTCCATGATCAACTCGACGAGGTCGAGCGAGTCCGCGTCGAGATCCTCCTGGAACGACGCCTCCTCGGTGATCTGGTCTTCCTCAACGCCGAGCTGCTCCGTCAGAACTTCCTTGACCCGCTCGAACACCTCTTCACGCGACGCTGCCATATCTCCTCAAATTTCGATTTAGGGGGGCCTTGAAAATCCGCGCGATCATACACGGACGCGTTCAGGGAGCCGCTCCGAGAGTCGTTCGACGACCCGATGCTCCACGCCGCGGGCCGCGAGGCGGATCGCATTGGCGATCGCCGTACGCCCCGAGTTGCCGTGGGCGATCACGGCGAGACCGCGCAGACCGAGCAGGTACGCGCCGCCGTAGGTGTCCGGATCGAAGCGGGTGCGGAGGCGGCGGGCGGCCGGCCGGATCAACAGGCCGCCGAGCTTGCCGCCCGGCGTCGCAGTGATCTCCTCGCGGAACGCGTCGAGCAGCTCGAGGATCGTGCCCTCGATCAACTTGAGCACGATGTTGCCGGTGAAACCGTCGGCGACGACGACGTCGGCGGCGCCGCGCAGCAGATCGCGGCTTTCGGCATTCCCTTTGAAATTGAGGTCGCTCGCGCGCAGGAGCGCGGCAGCATCGAGAACGAGTGAGTTGCCTTTCTCGTCCTCCTCGCCGATCGAGAGCAGGCGCACCTCGGGATTCGACACGCCGATGATCTCCTCGCTGAAGATCGCGCCCATGGCGGCGAACTGCAGCAGGTGTTCGGCGCGTGCGTCGGCGTTGGCCCCCGCATCGAGCAGCACGGAAGGACCGGATCTCGCCGGAAGCGGCACCGCGATCGCAGGGCGCATCACGCCCGGCAGCCGCCGGATGTGGAGCAAGCCCGCCGCCAGCATCGCGCCGGTGTTCCCGGCGGAGACGACCGCGTCGGCGTGGCCCTCGCCCACTGCGCGCACTGCGGCGACGAGGCTCGAGTTCGGCTTCGTGCGCACGGCTTCGGCCGGCTTGTCGGCCATCTCGATCGCGCCGTCGGTCTCGACCAATTCCAGACCGGCCGTGTCGAGCCCCGCCGGGCCGTACAGCACGACATCGATGCCGCTGTCAGCAGCCTCGCGCGCGCCAAGGATCACTTCCCCGGGTGCTCTGTCACCACCCAGCGCGTCGACTGCGACGCGGGTCACGCTACGGAGCGTTCAGGTCGAGCGGTTCGACTTCGCGGCCCCTGTAGGTGCCGCACGTCGGGCAGACGCGGTGCGGGATCTTCGGCGAGCCGCACTGCGGGCACGTGTTGACGCGCGGCGCGTCGATCTGATGCGTTGCGCGGCGCTTGTCGCGGCGTGCCTTCGACGTTTTCCTCTTGGGGACAGCCATAGCGACCGAGGAGTGTAGCGGGGATTTCCGGCGAGCCCTTTGGGCTCTAGGTCTGCTCGCGGAGCGCTTCGAGGGCGGCCCAGCGGGGATCGCGGTGCTCTTCCTCGTGCTCGTGCGGATTGTCGTTCAGGTTCAGGCCGCACACTGGGCAGAGGCCGGCGCAGTCGGGGCGGCAGAGAATCTGCTCGGGCAGCGCCAGCGCAACCGCATCGCGCGCCCATTGCGAAACGTCGAGCTCGTTGCCGACGACGTACTGCGTCTTCATCTCCTCGTCCTGCGGATTTTCGGCCTGGTACTCGCGTGCGCGAATCGGCAGGTCGAGCATCGCGTCACCGAGGCAGCGGTAACACGGGCCGTACAAACGCGCGGTCAGCGCGAGCGTGAACACCGTGCCGGTGTTGGCACGGGTGATCTCGAGCTCCGCCGGGACCTTCTCCGGGATCGGCACATAGCGTTGCCCGCCGAATTCGAAGGCCGGCAGCTCCACCTCCAGCTCGTCGCGGTGCTGCTCGCCCGGACGGAGCTTCAACGTACGCAGACTGAAGCTCGTCATCACTCTCCACGGTAGCGTGCCGGGCATGGCAGAAGCGAGGCTCGAGCACGCTGGCAGCGGCCTGGTGCCCGTCACGGATGGCTGGTTCGTCCTCAACGCGCGTGACGCCGCCTGGATCCGCAACGACACCTTCGGGCTGCAGACGAATTTCGAACTGAGCGGCCCGGTCGCGCGCTCACGAGAGGATCTCGAGCCTCGTTCGTTCGAACAGCTCGGCATCGGCCTGCACTGGCTCACGCCGGGCCAGCCGAGCACGCTCTACCACGCGGAGCCCGGCAACCAGGAGGACTTCCTGGTGCTGCAGGGCGAATGCCGGCTGGTAATCGACGGCGAAGAGCGTTTGCTCGCACAATGGGACTTCGTCCACTGCCCGCCCGGCACGAGTCACGCGTTCGAGGGTGCCGACGACGCACCTTGCTTGTTGCTGAAAGTTGGGGCGCGCGTGACGCACGACCTCCGCTACTCGCCCACGGAGCTTGCCGAGAGCGTCGACGTCGAGACGACGTCTGGGAAAGACGCGTACGCGCCGTACGGCCACTGGCGCGCCGACGGCTCGTCGCCGCTCTAAGGGAGCGCTAAACGAGCCTCACACGCGAGCGTCGCGTCATCCTTTTCAGCCACCCCAAAACCGCGCAACGTGCAGCGACTGTGCACCAAACGTCACAGTCCTGTGGGTCAGACGACAGTCTGACTCAAGTCAGACCACGAACTAAGCGTCGAGCGGCTGGCCGAACGCGATGTCGTAGCCGTCCGGGTCGGTCACGCCGAACTCGCGGAAACCATGCGGCTTGTTCGAGATCGAGTAGTCGATCGGGCAGCCTCGCTCCTGCACCTCTGTGTAGTACGCGTCGGCGTCGTCGAGACGGACGTAGGCGTTCCACATCTTCTCGACCACGTGCCAATGCGGCACGAGCTTCGCACCGGCAGGTGCGAGCGCAAGCAGAAAGACCGCATCGTCGCGCTTCGCAACTGCGAAGTCCGGAGGTTCCCCGTGCAACACGCAGTCGAAGCCGAGCAGATCGCGATAGAACGCGACCGACCGCTCGAGGTCCGACACGAGCAGCACCGGCGACGCGCCGGTGAGTTGCACTAGTAGTTCGAGCCGTTGTCGGAGAGGTCGATCGGGCCGATGCCCGCGACGACCGACTCCTGCGAACGCTCGTGCAACCGCTCGCGACCGCGACGCACCGCGACGAGAAACTTGTCGAGGTTCGTCTCGAGCGTGGCGAGCATGCCGTCGGCCCAGTCCTCCATCTCGAGTCTCATCTCGCGCGCCTGACGGCGAGCCTCGTCGATGATCTCCTGCGCCTGCCGCTCGGCCAGCTTGACGATCTCGGTCTGGGACGCCTCGCGCACCGCTTGTTCGCGGGCCTCGTGAAGCAGCCTGTCCTGCTCGCGCTTCGCCTCGGCGAGCATCTCCTGGCGCTCCTTCACGATCCAACGGGCCTGCTTGATCTCCTCGGGGATCGTGGCCCGCATCTGATCGAGAATGTCGTAGATCTCCTCGCGGTCGATGCGAACCTGATCCGTGAGGGGGACGGCCTTGGCGTTGTGCACCAGGTCGTCGAGCTTGTCGATGAGTACGAGGACGTCCATGGCGGGTCAGTCTACTCCTGGTCCGAGACGGGAGCGCCGCCGCGGCCGTTCGGGAACATCTCCTTCAGCCGCTTGGCTACGGCCTTCGGCACCAACTCCTCGACAGTTCCGCCGAACGCGGCGATCTCCTTCACCCCGCTCGAGGAGACGAAACTGACCATCGGGCTGGCCATCACGTAGACGGTCTCGATCTCCGGCGCGAGCGTGCGGTTCAGCTGGTTCATCTGGAACTCGTACTCGAAGTCACTAACGACGCGGAGGCCCTTGACGATCGCCTTCGCGTCCCAGCGGCGCGCGAAGTCGACGACGAGCTCGCTGAAGACGGCAACCTCGACGTTTGTCATGTCGGTGAGCGCTTCCTTCAGGAACTCGACGCGCTCCTCGACCGTGAACAGCGGTGTCTTGTGATGCGGGTTGTCGACGACGCCGATGACGACGCGGTCGAAGATGCGCGCAGCACGGTCGATCACGTCGACGTGCCCGTTCGTGACGGGGTCGTACGTTCCGGGATAGATCGCGGTGATCATGGTCTGAAGTACAGCGTAAGCCGCGCGGAACCGTACTTGCGCGACGTTCGTTCCGCGAGCCCTTCGATCTGGGGCGGTTCCTCGCGGCCGGACGACTCGTAGACCAGCACCCCGGTGTCGCTGAGGAGCCTCGCGAACGGGAGTTTCGTCACGTCCCGGTCATAGGGCGGGTCGCAGAGGATCAGGTCGAACTGCTTCCGCTCCTGCGCGAGCGCGCGCGATGCGTCCTGGCACAGCACCGCCGCGTGCAGCTTCAGCTTGTCGAGGTTCGCGTTGATCACCTGACACGCATCCCTGTCGTTCTCGACGAAGGTGCAGCGGGCCGCGCCGCGCGACAACGCCTCCATCCCCATCGCACCCGAGCCGGCGAACAGGTCGAGCACTTCGGCACCGTCGACGGGGCCGATCAGATTGAACGCGTTCTCGCGCACGCGATCGGACGTCGGCCGCGTGTGCGCGCCTTTCGGCGCAGCGATGCGATGACCCCTATGCGAGCCCGCGATGATCCGCATCTGCACCCAAACGATCCGCTTCGTCCTGCCAGGGGCCGGCGCTATCTCCTAGACCGGCGGCAATGTTCCTTGCCAGTTCAACCAGGTCTCTGTCGGCGCGGAGCTTCGTGAAGCGCAGGTCGCTCCAGCCCGACTGCCGCGTTCCGAGCAGCTGGCCCTCGCGCCGCAGGTCGAGGTCGGTCTCCGCGAGCTCGAAGCCGTCGGTCGTGTCGACGAGCGCTTGCAGGCGCGCCTCCGCCGTCTCGGTCAGCTCATCCTTCGGACGTGAGATGAGCAGGCAATAACTCTGCTCCGCGCCACGACCAACACGCCCGCGCAGCTGGTGCAGCTGCGCGAGCCCGAAGCGGTCGGCCTCCTGCACGATCATGATCGTTGCGTTCGACACGTCGACGCCGACTTCGATCACTGTGGTTGCAACGAGCACGTCGAGCTCGCCCGCGGTGAACTGGCGCATCACCTCGCGCCGCTCGGCCGGCTTGAGGCGGCCGTGCAACAGCCCGACGCGATATCCGGAGAGCTCTGCGCGGCGCAGCCGCTCGGCTTCCGCTTCCGCCGCCCGCGCGATCTGCGTCTCGGACTTCTCGATCAACGGGCACACGACGTACGCCTGACGCCCGGCGTCGAGATGCACCTTCAACCGCGAGTACGCCTCGGACGAGCGCTCGGCGCCCACCCACGCGGTGATGATCGGCTTGCGATCCGCAGGCGGCTTCGCGATCTCGCTCACCGCCAGGTCGCCGTAGATCGTCAGCGCAAGCGTCCGCGGGATCGGCGTCGCCGTCATGTGCAGCACGTGCGGTGAGCGCTGCTCGGCGAGCGCCTGCCGCTGCGCGACGCCGAAGCGGTGCTGCTCGTCGACCACGGCAACGGCGAGGTCGCGGAACTCGACCTCAGGCTGAATCAGTGCATGCGTGCCGACCACGATCGATGCGTCGACGCTTCCTCTGATCGACCCGGTGAGCAGCGCGACATCGACGCCGAGCGGAGTGCACAAGGACTCCAGCGTGAAGAAGTGTTGTTCCGCGAGGGTCGCGGTCGGCGCCATCAGCGCGCCCTGCTTGCCGTTTTCGACGGCGCGCAGCAACGCGTAGAGCGCGACGACCGTCTTGCCAGAGCCGACGTCGCCCTGCAGCAGCCGCTGCATGGGAACCTTCTGCGCCAGGTCGAGGTCGATTTCGGTGATCGCGCGCTCCTGATGCTCGGTCAGCACGAACGGAAGCGTCTCGCGATAACGCTCGATCAGCTCGCCCGGCCGTCCCAAGGGCGACGCGACAGCGTCGCTGGTACGGAGTCGGGCGACGACCAGTTGCAACGCCACCAATTCGTCGAGCGCGAGGCGTCGGCGCGCCGCTTCCGCCTCCTCAAGATCGCGGGGAAAGTGCAGCGCCGCGACTGCATCTCGCCGCAGCGCGAGCAGCGGCTCGCACGGGAGCACATCCTGCAGCGCGTCGACGTGTTGCGCGAGCGCGCCGCGCACCAGCTCGCGCAGCCGCGCGGCCGGCACCTCTTCGCTCGCCGGGTAGACGGGCGCGAAGTCGGCGGTTCGCTTCGCCTCGCCGATGTCGTAGCTCTTCGGCTCGAAGCCGTGGGAGCCGAGCTTTCCGCGAAGCCGCACGCGCGTGCCGGGCGTCAGTTTCTCGACGAGCCACGGCTGGTTGAAGAACGACGCCGTGATCGTGCCGCCGCTGTCGTCGGTGACGAGAGCGCTCACGAGCATGCGCCGCCCACGGAGGGGACGCGACTTGACGCCGGCTATTCGACCTTCGATCGCGACTTCGCCCTCGGTGGTTCCGAGTTGCGAAATCGAGACCGTGTCGACGGCGCTCTCGTACCGTCGCGGTGCATGGGAGAGGAGCTCGCGCACGCTGCCGATGCCGAAGCCGCGCAGGCGCCGGGCCAGCGTCGGCCCCACTCCCTGCAGCGATTGCACGTCAAGTGCGTCGAGGTGCTGCGGCGGGCGCCAGCCGCGCGGGCGCGGCCAGTCGTGCTGGACCACACCTGTGAAACCCGGATGCATACGGGTCATTGTCGCCACCAGTGAGCACTCTAGGACCCGGTCCGGACGGACTTAGTCTTCCCACCAGAAAAAGCCGACGGTTCCGGGTCCGGCATGGGTGCCGATGACGGCGCCGAGCTCGGTCGCGATCTCGACCTGCGCGCGCGGGCGCGTAGCGCGGACCATCTCCTCGAGCGCCTGCAGACGTTCCGGCGCGGCGGCGTGGGCGATACCGACCTTCAGGCGCTCGGTGTCCGAGGTCGTCGTCTGGAATGTCTCGGCGAATTCCGCGAATGCTTTGGCGTTGCCGCGCACGCGCTTCAGCGGCACGACCTCGCCGTCGGTGATGGTGAGGATCGGCTTGACGTTCAGCAGGTTTCCGGCCAGTGCAGCGGCGCGCCCGATGCGGCCGCCCTTGGCGAGGTACTCGAGCGTGTTCACGGTGAAGAGCAGGTGATGCTCGCGGCCGTAGCGAGCAACGACCTCGTCGATCTCCTCGTCCGTCGTGCCTTGCTCGAGCCGCCGTAGCACAGCAAGCGCAAGCAGCGCGAGCGACGCCGACACGGTGCGCGTGTCGATCACGCGCACGCGGCTCGGCAGTTCCTCCGCCGCCGTTTGAGCACTCGCGAACGTTCCCGACAGCGTCGATGAGATTTGCAGCGACAGGATGTGCTCATAGCGATCGGCGAGCTCGCTGTAGGCGGCGAGGAAATCCGCCGGCGTCGGCTGCGACGTCGTGGGCAGCTCCGGCGCGACCTGCAACCGCTCGTAGAAGCGGTCGGGCGACATGTCGACGTAGTCGCGGAAGCTCTCGTCGCCGAAGCGCACGTACAACGGCACGATGCGCACGTTCGGATAGCGCTGTGGCGCGTCGGGGAAGTCGGCGGTCGAGTCCAGGACGACTGCGGTGTTGTCGAGTGTCAGGGTCACGTGCGTCCGGCCGCGTCGCGAACCGCCGCGATGATCTCGTCAAAGCCCTCTTCCTTCGTCAGACAGCGTGACACGCCGGCCGCCGCGAGCTGGTCGACTTCGAGCTGCGTCACGGACGCCGTCAGACACACCACCTTCGTACCGGGGCATGCGTCGCGCACCGCCCGCGTCGCCTCGGCTCCGTTCATCCCGGGCATGCGGTAATCCATGAGCACAACGTCAGGCTCGTGCTCGAGGCACGCACCGACGGCTTCGTTCCCGCTCGCAACGCTCGCAACGACACTCACCTCGGCGCGCAGCTCGAACAGCAGGTGCAGCGTCTCGCGGAACGTCGCGTTGTCCTCGACGATGAGAACCCGGATGGGGAGCGGACTGGTCATTCCGCCGACAGCAGTAGCGCGTAATGCGGCTGTCCGCCGTTGTGCACCTCAAGCTCGACCTCCGGATGACTCGACGCCAACTCCGCCAGCAGCGGCTCGACCGGCTGGGGATTGTCGCCGAGCAAAAGCGTCAGGATCGCGCGATGCTCGAGGAGCAGGCGGCCGGCGACCGCGCTTGCGACCTCGTCGAACGACGCGCCGCCGGCGACGGGCTCGCCCTCTGCCAACCCAAGCCATTTCCCTTGTTCGACGGCCACACCGTTCAGCTGGACGTCGCGCGACGCGAGCGTGACCGCGCCGGTTGCAACCGCCGCCACCGCCTCTGCCATGGCCGCCGCATTGTCCTCGCTGCTCGAGCCGGGATCGAACGCGACGAGCGCAGCGAGCCCCGCCTGCAGGGAGCGAGACGGCAGCACGCGCACCGGTTTGCCTGAGTTCTGCGCCGCCTGCTCGGCAGCCATGATCACGTTCGAATTGTTCGGCAGCAGCACCGCTTCGTCGGCGTTCGTTGCGTCGACTGCTGCGACGAGGTCGGCGGTCGACGGGTTCATCGTCCCACCGCCGTCGACGACGCTGGCGCCGAGGCTTTCGAACAGTGCACGGTTGCCCCCTCCCATCGACACGGCGACGGCCGCGCAGCGGGCGTGTTCCGGCACCGCGTGCAAGAGGCGTTCCTCGCGGCGCTGGGTCTGCTGGTGCATGTTCGCGATCTCCACGCCTTCGATGACACCGCGCGCGGTTCCGAGCGCAAGCGCGCGGCCGGGCTCGTCGGTGTGCACATGCACCTTCAGCGCGGTGCTGTCGCCGACGACGAGCAGCGAGTCGCCCAGCTGCTCGAGCTCCGTCTCGAGGGAATCGGCGTCGAGGTTCTCGCCTTCGACGACGAACACGGTGCAATAGCGAAAGCGCGAGAGCTCCTGGTGAATCGCGTCGAGCGAGAGCGACTCCCCGTGCTCGGGCGCAGCGGCGATCGGCTCGCCGGCAACGACGGCTGCGATGCCGCGCACGATCTCGACCAGGCCTGCAGCACCGGCGTCCACCACTCCGGCCTCGCGCAGCACCGGCAGCATTTCGCGCGTTCGCTCGACGCAGGCATCGCCGGCGGCGACGATCGCGGGCAGCCCTGCCCCACTCTCCGCAGCCTCGGCCATTGCGCGAATCGCGGTCAACATCGTCCCCTCGACAGGCTTCTTCACCGCGCGGTACGCCGCGTCGCTCGCCGAGCGGAACGCGCGTGAGAGGTCGAGCGATTCCGCGAGCGCGTCGGTCGCTCCGCGCAGGATCTGCGAAAGGATCACACCGGAGTTGCCGCGTGCGCCCATCAGCGCCGCGCGCGACAGCTCGTGCGCGAGACCGGGACGATCCTCGGGACCGTCAGCAGCAAGCGCCTCGGCCACCGCGCGCACGGTGAGCGTGAGGTTCGTTCCCGTGTCGCCGTCGGGGACCGGATAGACGTTGAGGTCGTCGATGTGGCGACGGTTCGCTTCGATCGCCGCGAGCGCACCACCGACGAGCTCGCGCACACGCGCTCTCACGAACCGACCCTCACGTTCTGGATGACAACTTCGACGGCAGCGACGGTGAGGCCGGTCAAGCGCTCAATCTCATACGCAACCTGCGAGCGGATCGTCGCGGCAACCTCTGCCAGGTTGAGCCCGTGCTCGACGACGACGTGCAACTCGATGCGCAGCGCGTCGGGACCACCGTCGACGCTGACGCCATCGCGACGCAACATGCGCTTCACGCGCGTGCCGGCACTCAGCCCCACCACGCCGTAACACCCAAGTGCGGACTCGGCGACGATTTCCGCCACCGCCTCGCGCGCGATTGTCAGCCGCCCGCGCTCAAGCTGAAGAGTCAGATCGTCCGCCATGCCGGGATTAGACCCGAAGGATGGCCTGGATGGTTACCCGTTACGGGCGAGGAACTCCAGCACCTGCGGCCAGATCGCTGCGCGTGCGCGTTCGTCCCTCTTCTCGGCCGCATTCGTCTCAGCCGTGGACGGGTCGTACGGCACAAGCGAGCCAACGCCGTGCCCGCCGTTTGCCTCGATCAGCTCGTGGGGGTACGCGAAGCCCTTCAGCGTCTCCATCGCAACGCCCGAGTAGTCGCACGACGGCCACAGCTCGTCGTGTGCCGCGCAGAGAAAGAGAATCGGTCCGTGGATCTTCGTGTCTCGGATCTGCGCAGTGGGCTCGTCGGTCGGCAGCACGTTGCCGAAAAACCGTTCGAACGGAAGTGGCACGGCCTCAAGCGTCCACGCGGAGCGGTCGCAACTCGGATAGCTGCAGTTCACGATGTCGCTTGGAACGACGGCGACGACCCCGTGCACGAGGTTCGGGAAGTGCACGCCGAGCAGCTGCGCCGCCTCGCTGCCACGCGACACGCCCAACGTAAAAACATGCTTGGGGTCAACCCCTGGCTGCGTATCGAGCCACCTCAGTGCGCGTTCGAAGTACTCGAGCGGAACGTCGGCGAGGATCGGCGGCAGGCCGGGCAAGCCGAAGTACGCGATCGCGAGCGCCGGGTAACCGTTCGCGGCGAGATTCGCAGCGATGTACCTGCTGCGCAGACCGCCTTCCGACCCGCCGAACACGAGCAGTGCCGGCTTGTGCGTCGCGTGCACTGGCGCGTAGTACTCGCCGATGAAGCCGTTCTGCACCAGCGACAGCTTCGCCGCAAGCACTGACGGCACGCCGCGCTCGAACGAGCTGGTGAAGGTGCGCAGGCCCTGGCGCACGTCGACGTCGAACGTTTGCTTCTGACCCCAGAGATACGCAGCGTCGCCGTTCACCTTTTGGACGGGCTGCATCGCGGCGATCAGCCCCATCTTCCAGATGCCCTTGTAGCTACCCGACTGCGATGGCGCCTGCGCGACGTCGATGTTGCCGTGCTTGTTCGCCTCGAAAACCGCGTGCGACGACCACGCGCGCCCCGTGACGTCGCGCGATGTGAGCGTGATCGTCGCGTTCTCGAGCGGTGCGAGGCCGGTGACGCGGATGTCGACTTTCGCCGTGTCGAGTGACGCGCGCGGCGAGACAGAGACCCCGGAGTGCCCGCCGCAACCGGCAGCGAGCAACGCCACGGCGGCGAGAAAAGCTAGACGGCCTTGGTGACCTTGCCGGCCTTGAGGCACCGGGTGCACACGTAGGCACGGGTCGGCGAGCCGTTCAGCAGGATGCGAACGCGCTGCAAATTCGGGTCAAAGCGGCGCTTGGTCGCCACCATCGAGTGGGACCTGTTGTTGCCGAATGCCGGCTTCTTCCCGCAGATTGCGCAGACCTTGGACATGCCGGGCGCCATAGTAGCGGAGCGCCAAAGTCACGAGCGTGGCCGCAGCGGGCACGAAGAGGTACCAGGTCGAGAAGCCGCCGACCACGCACATGCTGACCGTTGCCACCGCGGCGCACGCCTGCACAATGCCGTCGGTGAACCGGACCGCGGATGCGAGTGAGAGCACGTAGACGAGCACGAAGCAGGCCGAGGTGGCGCGGACGAATACGCTGGTCGAGCCGACGCCGCCCGCCAGGCCGGCGAGCATCACGACGTACGCGACGTAGAACGCGAGCAGCGGCCGCCGCGGGACGCTGCGCTCGGCGCCGCGGCCGAGCCAGGCGGGCAGGCTGCCGGCCTGTGCGAGTGCGGCCGCGAGCTTCGACATGCCGCCGATGTAGACGTTCATCGTCCCGGCGGTGAGCGCGACGGCGAGCACCGCGGTTGCGTCGCGTCCCGCGCGCCCGAAGCCGACAGAGACGAGATCCGCAAGCGGCACGCGCGAGCCGCTGCCGGCGGTGACGGCGATCGTCGCGACGCCGAGCCCGATGTAGAGAATCGTCACGATCACGAACGCGAGCCCGATCGCGCGCGGCAGGTCGCGTGCCGGGTCGCGGAAATCGCCAGCGAGCTGGGCCATCGCCTCCCACCCGACGAACAGCCACACGAGGATGCTCGCCGACGTACCGACCGCCCACCACCCGTGCGGTGCGAACGGCGTCCAGTTGTGCGTCGCGCGTGAGGGGAGCGCCACAGCGACCGCAACGGCGATCACGCCGACGAGCACCGCGGACAGTGCGAGCTGAAATCCCGAGGACACACGCAGGCCGAGCGCGTTCGCGCCGAGGACGACGGTGATCGTCACGATCGCGACAGAGACCGCCACCGTCTTCCCGCCGCCTGCGAGTGTCGAGACGTAGTAGCCGCCGATCAGCGCAACGGCGGGTGCTCCGAAGAGGCCGGCGGTCAGGAACGTGCTGCCGGTCACCGCAGCGGCCGCGTCGCCGAACCCTTCTCTCACATACGCGGTGACTCCGCCCGCGACGGGATGCCGCACGCCGAGGACGCCGAAGGTGACGACGAGCGGGACAGACAGCACGAGCAGCGCTGCCCACGCAACGATCGACGCCGGGCCCGCCGACTGCGCCGCGAGCGACGGCACGAGCAACACGCCCGGCCCGATCAGCGCACCGACGTAGAGCGCAGCACCACGCGTCACCCCAAGCATGGGCTATCTAACGTGCGGCGACGGTCTTTATGCCCGCTCGGCGGCGCGCAGACGGGCGAAGAGATCAGCCATTTCGAGCGCCGAGCGAACCGCTTCGGCCGCCTTGTGCACCCGAGCCTCTGCCTGTTCGACGTCATCAACCGTCAACACGCCGAACGCGACGGGAACCCCGGTCTCGATGCCGGCGAGTTGCAGGCCGGACGCACACTCGGACGCGACGTAGTCGAAATGCGCCGTCTCGCCGCGCACGATCGCGCCGAGTGCGACGATGCATGCGTAGCGACGCGTCTTGGCAAGCGCCATCGCGGCGAGCGGCAGCTCGAACGCACCTGGAACGGGAACGACTGTGATCGAATCCTGCGGCACACCTGCCGCAGCGAGCGCTTCAAGCGCATGCCGCAGCATCTGATTCGTCACGCCACCGTTGAAGCGCGAGACGACGACGCCCACTGAGCGGCGCTTGCCGAGCGGCGTGCCCTCCAAAACCGAGTAGCCGTCGGGCACGTCGACCTCGCCGCGCACGTGCTCCACCGACTCCGTCTCGGCGGCAACTTCGATTCCGGCGGACGACTCGGCCTCGGGCCAACCCGCAAACGGGTCGTACGGGGCGGGCTCCTCCTCCTCGGCAGCCGGGAGCTCAGGCTCGGGCTCCGGCTCGAACACGGGGTCTGCACCGAGCAAGGGCTCGAGCTGAAGATCAGGCTCGCTGGGCGAGTCTGCCTCTGGCTCGTCCTCTTCGCTCAACGGCCAGCCGTCGTTCTCGTCGTAGTCGCTCACTCGTCCTCCGGGGAATCGAACTTCAGGTTCTGGTGATGCAGGCGATGCCCGAGCTTATCCCGCTTCGCGGCGAGATAGCGGACGTTCTCTGAGTTCGGCGGGACTTCGATCGGCACCTGCTCGACCACGGTCAGACCGAACCCATCGAGTCCGGTCAGTTTCTTCGGGTTGTTCGTGAGGATGCGGATCGTCGTCAGGCCGAGGTCGGCGAGGATCTGGTTGCCGATGCCCCAGTCGCGCGCGTCCGCGGGGAAGCCGAGTTCGAGGTTCGCCTCGACGGTGTCGAGGCCGCGCTCCTGCAACTCGTACGCGCGCAACTTGTTGAGCAGCCCAATTCCGCGGCCCTCCTGCGCCATGTACAGCAAAACGCCCGTCCCTTCTGCGTCGATCATCTGCAGCGCCTGCTCGAGTTGTTCGCCGCAGTCGCAGCGCAGCGAATGGAAGACATCGCCGGTGAGGCATTCGGAGTGCACGCGCACAAGCACGTTGGCTGCGTCCTCGATGTCGCCTTTGACGAGTGCGACGTGTGTCTTGCCGGTTAGCTTCTCGCGGAACGCGATCGCCTCGAATTCGCCGTACTCGGTCGGCAGCCTCACTGTCGGCCCCCGCTCGACGAGCTTCTCGTGACGGCGGCGATACTCGACGAGGTCGGCGACGGTGATCATCTTCAGCTCGTGCCACTCGCCGTAGGGAACGAGATCCGGCACGCGCGCCATCGTCCCGTCGTCGTTCATGATCTCGCAGACGACGCCGGACGGGTTGAGCCCCGCGAGGCGCGCGAGGTCGATCGCCGCTTCGGTCTGCCCCATGCGCTCGAGCACGCCGCCGGGCTTCGCGCGCAGCGGGAAGACGTGACCGGGCTGCACGAGCTCGTGCGGCGTCGAGTCGGGATTGATCGCGACCTGGATCGTGTGGCTGCGATCGGCGGCGGAGATGCCGGTCGTGACACCTTCGCGCGCCTCGATGGAAACGGTGAAAGCCGTGCCGAGCGGTGCCTCGTTATGGTCGGTCATCGGGCGCAAACCGAGATCGTCGGCGCGCTCCTCGGTGAGACAGAGGCAGATGAGCCCGCGCGCGTGCGTTGCCATGAAGTTGATCGCTTCGGGCGTCGCGTACTGCGCGGCGATCACGAGGTCGCCTTCGTTCTCGCGGCCGGGATCGTCGACGACGATCACCATGCGGCCTTCGCGAATCTCGTCGATCGCTTCCTCAACGGATGCGAACAGGCTCGTTGTTGCCATGCGTAAAGGCTAGCGGGGCAGGAGCTGCTCGACGTATTTCGCGAGGACATCGACCTCGAGATTTACGGCGTCCTTAGGTTGCAGCGCGCCGAGCGTGGTGACGGCGAGCGTGTGCGGGATCAGGGCGACCGCGAAGCCGGTGCCGTCCGTCGCAGCAACGGTGAGGCTGACGCCGTCGACGGTGATCGAACCCTTCTCCACCGTGTAGCGGCGCAGCTCGTCCGGCATGTCGAGCCAGATGCGCTTCCCGTCGCCCTCGGGCTCGACGCTGCGCACCGTGCCGACCCCGTCGACGTGACCCTGCACCATGTGGCCGCCGAGCGGATCGCCGGCGCGCAGTGCAGGCTCGAGGTTCACGCGCGCGCCTGCGCTCAGCGAGCCGAGGTTCGTGCGCGCGAGCGTCTCCGGCACGGCGTCGAAGGCAAGCGTCCCGTCCTGCACGGCGACGACAGTGAGGCACACCCCGGCAACCGCAACCGAGTCGCCGAGCTCGCCGGTCGTCTGCGCGGCGATCGTGATCCGTCCGCCGTCGACGGACACAACCTCACCCACCTCGCGCACGAGCCCCGTGAACACGGTGACATCGTGCCTATCTGAGCGCCTCGCTAGAGGGGTCAGACCCCTGAGTGTGGCGCTAGAGGGGACAGACCCCTGAGTGCGTGCCGCTCAACCCATGTCCCACAGATAGGGGTCAGACCCCTACGTGACGGCCGTGTCTGATTAGGACGACGGCGGCCGGCGGCCGAGCAGGCGGGCGAAGTTGATGTCGCAGCCCCAGCCGAAAGCCCGCGGCGTGAAGATGCGCGGGTCGTCGGGGTTCCACAGGCGTTCCTTGTAGCGCGCCCTCGTCGGCCGGCGCCAGTCGTACGGAACGCCCAAGAACTTCCCGGTCTTCGCCACGACCGAAGTCTAGTCGCCGTAGGCGAGCGACTCGAGCGTCTCGCGCACGACCATCTGCAGATCGGCGCGCCCGCCGGGAAGTGCCGTGCGCAACTCGGCAGTTAGCTCGTCCACGGCAAGCCTTTGACCCGGCGCGAGCTCGGTCGTGCCGATCAATTCCACAGCCTGACGAAGGTCGTCGTTACCGAGCGTGCCGACCAGCCACTGCGAGAGCAGTGTCACGATCCGATCGTCTGCGCGTTGGTGGTAGCTAGGGCTCGTGGACATACGCTTCAAGGAGCACGTCCTCGCCGACCTGTTTGGCAGTGAGCCGGCTGAGCGTGCGCGGGGACGGTAGCGCAGAGACGACGCCGGGGCCATCCCCCGAAATGTGCGGCGCGACGAAGAACAGCACCTTGTCGACGAGGTCGGCCGCGAAGAATGAGCCAGCGAGCGCCGGCCCGCCCTCGAGCAGCAACGACTGGACGCCCTCTGCTGCTAGCGCACGCAGTTCGTCCTCGAGCGGGCCTGAACGCAACTCGAGCTCGAGGTCGAGCGGCCCGCGCGAGAAGACAAGCCGGCGCGGCTGGCCGCGCGGAGTCTCGACATCCCTCGCGTCGAGCCGCGGACGGTCTGCGCGCGCAGTGCCGCCGCCGACCGCGACCGCGTCCACCCTTGCACGCAGCTCATGCACGAGCTTCCGGCTCTGCTCCCCACTCACCCAGCGCGAGCCGGGCAGAGTGACACGGCCGTCGAGCGTCAGCGCCGCCTTGTAGGTCACAAACGGCCGTTGCTTCGTAACCCAGGTGCGCCACGCTTCGTTCAGCTGCCGCGCCTCGAACGAATCTGCAAGCTCGACGTCGACGCTCCCTGCGCGCAGCCGCTCGGCACCGCCCGCCGCGACCGGATTCGGGTCGAGCGCGCCCACGACGACACGCTCGATGCCCGCAGCCACGATCGCGTCGGCACACGGCGGCGTCGAGCCGTGATGTGCGCACGGCTCAAGCGTCACGTACATCGTCGCGCCGCGTGCACGCTCACCTGCCGCCTCGAGAGCGACAACCTCCCCGTGGCGCCGGCCGTTTTCCTCCGTCACGCCTTCGCCGACGATCTCTCCATCGCTGACGATCACCGCGCCGACGGTCGGCTTCGGATAGCCGCGCCCATCTGCCGCGCGCGCGATTTCGATTGCGCGTGCGAGCGTCAAGCGAGCGTCTGCACGAGGCGGCGATACGCGCGCGGCAGATCCTCGCGGCCGAAGATCGCACTGCCCGCGACCAGCAACCGCACGCCTTCGTCGTACAACTGCCGCGTGTTGTCCGGGCCGACCCCGCCATCGACCTGGATGTAGATCTGCTCTGGCAGGGCTGCGCGCAGCCGTGCGACGCGCTCGACGGTGTCCTCGCGGAACGGCTGGCCCGAATACCCCGGATGGATGCCCATGCAGAGCACGAGGTCGGCGTCACCCGAAACGGCCGCGACCTCCTCGGGCTCGGACTCCGGATTGAAGGCGACACCTGCCTGCAGCTCCTGCTCGCGCGCTGCGCGCACGGTCGCCGCAACGTCGTCCACCGCTTCGTAATGGAATGTCACGCTGTCGCCGCCCGCAGCCGCAACCGCTGCGAAGTACTTCGCCGGGCTCTCGACCATCAGGTGCACGTCCATCGCACCGCCGAACTTGTGCACGATCGGCGAGATCGACTCGAGCACGATCGGCCCCATCGTCACGGGCTCGATGAAATGACCGTCACCGACGTCGAAGTGGAAGACGCGGCAGCCGGCGCGACAGAGATCCTCGACCTGCTCGCCGAGGATCGCGAAGTTCGCCGCATAGAGCGACGGCTCGACCTCAACGGTCCGGATCCAGTCCCGCCAGGGCACCAACCGATGTTACGACGAATGCAGGCGGGCGATGAAGAAACCCGACGTGTTATCGCGGTGGGGCATCGTCAGCAGGAACTCGGGCCGGGTCGGGTGCGCGTACTGCGGCCATTCCTCACCAAGCGGCTCCGGGGCCAACCCTGATGCGTCGACGACTGCCTCGTTCTCGTCGGCGTTGAGCGTGCAAACGCTGTAGACGACCGGGCCGTTGGTGCGTTCGGCGGCGGCGCGAAGCAGCTCCAGCTGCAGCTCGGGCAGCGGTCGCGCGCGCCACCGCAGGTCGGGCCGCCGAGCGAGCACGCCTAGCCCCGAGCACGGTGCGTCGACCAGCGCCCGGTCGAAGCCGCGCTCGTCGAACTCACGCAGATCCGCGTTGACGACCCGGACGTTCGACGGCGCGTCTTTGGCTAGAGCCTGTGCGCGACCCTCGTGCACCTCGACCGCCGTGACGTCGCCGTGCAGCAGTCGCGTCTTGCCGCCGGGTGCGGCGCACGCGTCGAGGATGCGTTCTCCGTCCTGCGAGCCGACGACCAGTGCAGCGAGTTGCGACGCGCGGCTCATCGCGCGCATCCGGGTCGGATCGACGCGGTCGACGATGTAGGCACCTGGAACGTCGGTCGCGGCGGCAACCGGTTCGTCGGCGTGCACCTCGAGCGCGGGCGGCTCGTTCTGCGCACGCATCAGCGCGAGCGCCGTTTCGTGACCGAAGTCGCGGGCCCACACGTCTGCGATCCAGTCCGGATACGACAATTTCTCAGCACCGTCTGGCAGTGACGCGAGGAGCCCGCGGAAGCTTTGCGCGAGGCGCCGCAACACTGCGTTCGTGAACGGCACGGCTCGCTCGCGGCCGGCCGCGCGCACCAACTCCACCGCGTCGTCGACCACGGCGTGCGCAGGTTGATCGGTCCAGCCGAGCTGATACGCACCGAGTCGCAGAGCCGTGCGAACGGGAGGGTCGAGCTTCCGCACGGGACGCTTGCCGAGCTGTTCGATCCCGAGGTCGATCGGACGCCGCAGCTGCACCGTCCCATATGCCAATCGCTGCGCAAGTGCCCGGTCGCGATCGTCGAGACCCGCCACCGCAGAGGCAAGTGTGCGGTCTGCGTACGCGTCCTCCTCGAACACGCGACGCACGACCTCGAACGCAGCACGGCGCGCGGGGGCGATCAACGCAAACCGCGCAAGAACTCTTCGTACGACATCGCGCGCTTGCCGTCGGGTTGTACGAGATCGGGCACGAATTCGCCGTTGTCGAGATGTGCTTCCCAGATCGTCACCGACTTGCCGTCGAGTTCCGCCCGCGCGCCGATGTGCGGCGACAGGGCACGCACGCGCCGCCAGGCATCAAGCGGATCCGTCAGGTCGAGGACACGATCCGCAGGGCCGATCTTCTCCGCATACGTCGCGCCTTCTTCAGGCTGCGGCGTGAACTGTGGCTCGGGAAGCACGTCGTTGACGAGGCGCGCGGCAATCTCGGCACTGCGCGTGTAGACGGTGCCGGCATCGAGATCGCCCAGCGCGAATGCCTCCTGCGCCGCGATCGGCCCGGCGTCGAGCTCGGCAATCGTCCGGTGAATCGTCACGCCCGTCTGCTCGTCGCCTGCGAGGATCGCGCGCTCGACCGGTGCCGCGCCGCGCCAGCGCGGCAGCAGCGAAGGGTGCACGTTCAGCCAAAGCGCGAGCTCGAGCAGACGCGGCGGGATGTAGAGGCCGTACGCACACACGACGACCACGTCGACGTCTTCCGCGAGGGCCGGCTTCTCGGGCTGGTGCACCGTGATGCCGAGGCGTAGAGCCGTCTCCTTCGCAGGCGGCGGCGCAAGCTTGCGGCCGCGCCCCGCGGGGGCATCCGGACGCGTGATGAGGTACGCGATGTCGTTCGACGCGGCTAGCAGCTCGAGCACGTAGGCGCCGAACGGCGCCGTCGCCGCAACGGCGCGCTTCATTAGCGCAACACTGCGCGGGGACGCAGCGCCGCGAGCGCGGCCTTGCGGTGCTCGTCGTCCGTGCGGTCGATGATCAGCACGCCGTCGAGATGGTCGAGCTCGTGCTGCGCGACGCGCGCGCCGTATCCCTCGAGCTCGTACCGAACGTCCTTGCCCGTCTCATCTTTGCCCTCGAGCGTGAGCGATGTCGCGCGCTCGACGGGCACGCGCACACCCTGCAGCGACAAGCAGCCTTCTTCGTCGGTCTCGATCTCTGTCGCACGTTCGACAACAATGGGGTTAGCGAGCGCGCGCGGCCCTTCTTCGTCGGGCTCGAAGACGAACAGGCGGCGAAGCACACCGACCTGTGTCGCGGCGAGGCCCACTCCCTGCGCGTCATGCATCAGGGCGGTCATCCGTTCGACCAACCGGCGCAGGTCGTCGTCGAAGTCGGTGACCTCCTCGGCGTGCATGCGCAGCGCGACGTCGCCGTACTGGCGAATTTGCGCAAGCGCGAACTGGCGGCGAACCTCGGCTTCGGCGTCGGCCTGCGCCTCGGCATCGTCGACGGGCTCGTCGTGCTCATGCTCGTGGTCGTGGTCGTGCTCAGACATCCGCGGCAGTCTAGAGCGCGTCGGCAGGGAAACGGCTGAGGATCCAGGCCGCATCGAGCGGCTCGCGCACGTACGACCTGCCGCCGACGCCGACGAAGTCGCGCGTCCGGGGATCCATTGCGAGGCGAGCTTCGGCTGGGTACCAGCGGTTGTGGGTCGCGATCAACTGGTTGACGCGGTCGAAGTTCCAGGCGTTGGCCGCTGCGCGCCAGCCGGCCGGGTCACCGCGATGCAGTTCATACGCGTCGGCGAGGCGTGCCAGATGGTCGTCCAGTGCAGACTCGACGTCCCGCAGCCGTCGCATGTGGGCCGGCGGTCCCGCAAGCGACGAGACGTAACCCGAGACATCGACGGTGAAGTTGCGGTAGCGGCGCCGCAGGCGCTTGCCTGCAAATGGATTGTCGTCGCTCGTCACAGCGGACATGGTGCCTACAGCGATTGCGGGTCGACGTCGACGACCGCAGTGAGCCCGGCCTTGCGCATCGCGGGCGCAGCAGCCGAAAGCAGATGCGCCGCCTGCGCGGCGATGCGGCGCGGATGCTTCGTCTTGGCGACAAGTTGCGCGCGATACTTGCTGCGTAGCCGCAGTAGCGGCGCAGGACCGAGAAGCTCCGCGCCGCGAACGCCCGCCTTCAGTTCCTCGAGCGCACGCAGCACCGGCTCGAGCGCGGGGCCGGACACAACGATGCGCACCAGATGCGTGTACGGCGGATAGTCGAGCGCCTGCCGGCGATCGAGCTCTTCCGCCAGAAAGCGCTGGACGTCGTGACGCGCGGCGTACGCGACCGGACGCGAATCGGGCTGGAACGTCTGTACAAGCACGCGGCCCGGCGCGTCGCGCCCGCTGCGCCCCGCGAGCTGCGTGATCAGCTGGAACGTGCGCTCCTCGGCGCGGAAGTCGGGCAGCGCGAGCGCGCCGTCTGCGTCGACGACTGCCGCGAGCTCGACGCCCGAGAAGTGATGGCCTTTCGCCACCATCTGCGTGCCGAGCAGCACTGCGCTCTTGGCGTTCGCGAAGCGCTGGAGCGCTGCGGCGAGCAGCTCGGGTTTGGCAGCTGTGTCCGCGTCGAGGCGGATCAGCTCCAGCTCCGGCAGCTCACGCGCCAGCTCGCGTTCGAGCCGTTGGGTTCCTGCGCCGATGCGCGCGAGGTCAGGCGAACCGCATGCCGGACACGCTTCGGGCGCGCCTTGCTCATAGCCGCAGTGGTGACACCGCAGCGACGTCTCGCCGTGCAGCACGAGTGCGACATCGCAATTCGGACAGCGGATCGTCGTACCGCAGCTCCGGCAGTGCAGCGCAGGCGCAATACCGCGGCGGTTCAGTAGCAGGATCGCCTTCCCGCCCCGCTCGGCGACACCGCGCAGCTCCGCGAGCAGCGGCGCAGACAGTGGATACCCGGCTTCGCGGCGCAAGTCGACGACGCGCACCGGCGGCAGGTCAGCGCCGATCCGTCCGCCGAGCGTCAGTCGTTCGAGTACCGACCAACTCTCCGGCCGCGGCGTCGCCGATCCGTACACCGCAACGGCGCCTTCGAGCGACGCGCGCTTCGCAGCAACCGAGCGCGCGTCGTAACGCGGATCGCTGTCCTGTTTGTAGGAAGGGTCGTGCTCCTCATCGACGACGATCACGCCGAGTCCTTGAACGGGAGCAAAGATCGCAGAGCGGGCCCCGACGACGATGCGCGCCTCACCGCTCGCGATGCGCTCGCGCTCGTCGCGCCGCTCCGCATCGGTGAGGCCCGAGTGCAGAATCGCAACGCGATCGCCGAAACGTGCACGCACACGGCCGACCGTTTGCGGTGCAAGTGCGATCTCGGGAACGAGGATGATCGCGCCGAGCCCGCGCTCGAGCGCCGCCGCACACGCCTGCAGATACACCTCGGTCTTGCCGGAGCCCGTCGGGCCGTAGAGTAGGAACGTCCCACCGTCCGCATCGATCGCCGCGACGACGCGCTCGGTCGCGGCGCGCTGCTCGTCGGTCAACTCGACGGTTCCTTCGTCGAGCGAAAGCGACTGCCGTTCGGCCGGTGGCGCCTGCTCCTTGCGACGTTTCGGCGTTTCCGGCGCAACGAGTGCGAGTGCGCGCGCAGGCGTCGAGCCGTAGTAGTCGGCGAGCCACAGCGCCAGCTCGACGAGCGTCGCCGGAATGCGCCCGACGATCGCTTCGACCGGCCGCGCCTCGACGCCCGGAGGCGGTGAATCGACGAGCGCAGTCACCACTCCGCGCGCGCGCGAACGCCCGAACGGGACGCGCACGATCGAGCCAACCGCAGCGTCTTCATCAACCTCGTACGTGAATTCGCGTGCTGCGACTGCGCGGGCTGTGATCAGCGGGACGACTGAGGCATAACGCACTCAGTCACGGTAGATCAGACCCCGGCGGCCGTCAGGATGAAGTCCGTGCCGAAACCGAGAACAACTCCGACCAGGATCATCCAGGCGATCAGCGTTGGCATCGCGTAACGGCGGCAAACCTCGAACAGCTGAATCACGACGTAGAGGATCGAGCCGCCCGCGGCCGCAAAGAACAGCGTCGCAATGGCGGGGCTGACCCACGCCTGGCCGACCGCGGTGCCGATGAACGTCGGCCCGCCGCCGATCAGGCCCATCAGGCCGAGGAAACCCCAGCTCGGCATTTCGGCCTCGCCGGACATCGGGCCGACGATCCCGAAGCCTTCGGTCGTGTTGTGGAGGCCGAAGCCGATGATCAACACGACCGCCAGCGAGATCTGGCCGGCCGCTGCGGATTGCCCAATCGCAAGACCCTCACCAAAGTTGTGCAGGCCGATGCCGGTGGCGATCAGCAGCGCGAGCCGGCGACCCGGTGTGAGCGACGCGATCCAGCCCTTGTGCACGAACTCGTCGACGGCAGCCGCACCCGGACCGACGAGTGGCGACGAACGTTTGCGCGTCATCCATGAGTCGTAATAGACGAGCGACATGAACCCGATCGCGAAGCCGACAAAGAGCAGCGAGCAGTACAGCGCGACGTAACCCCAGTCGTGGCTCGTGAGCTTCGCGTCGAGCGGGTCGATGCCGTTCGACATCACGTCCCAGAAGAGGAAGACGAGGATGCCGGTCGCGATCGCAGACAGCGATGCGCGCAGCGCGGGGCTCGTCGAGCGGATGCGGCCGAGCGGCAGGCCGACGTAGATCGTGAAGCCCGCGATCGCCCCGAGCAGCAGGGTGGCACCCGTGCTCATGAAAGACAGAGGCTCATGTAAGGGTCACCTTACAGAGGGTAGCCGCGTAGCATGGGTTGCATGCCGGCACAGGGCCACGGGATCGACGAGTACCTGGAAACCATCTATTTCCTGGCGTTTCCGATCGGCGAGTACCGGCCGACGACAACCGGCTCCCCCACGCTCGCGTCGCGCGTCGCCGAGATGCTCGGGGTCTCACGGGCCTCCGCCGGCGAGATGCTGAAGCGGCTCGAGGCCGAGGGGCTCGTCGAGCGCGGCGAGCACAAAGAGGCGATCCTCACCGCGACAGGCCGCACACGAGCCGAGCAGGTCGTGCGCAAGCACCGCATCATCGAGCGGCTGCTCACCGACTTCATGGGCTACACCGCCGCCGAAGCGCACGTGCACGCCGACGAGCTCGGCGGCACGTTCACCGACGAGATGATTGTGCGGATCGAAGAGAAGCTTGGGCATCCCGATCGCTGCCCGCACGGCTGGCCCGTCGATCCGCAGGTTGAGCAGACGGAGAACCGCGAGCTCGAGCCGCTCTCAGCGTTGAAGCCGGGCGCGAGCGCAACGATCGTGCGGCTGGCCGAGCACGACGGCGATCTCTTGCACTGGTTCTACGACGAAGGTCTGGTGCCCGGCGCGTCTGTCGAGTTGCGAGCCGCGCAGCCGGCAGCGGGTCAGTTCCGCGTTGCCGTCGACGGCACCGAGAAGTCGATCGGCGAGAAAGCCGCGGCCGGCCTGTTCGTCAGGCCGGCGTAGCAACCGCGGCGCCGGCACCTGCAGCGGCGCGGAGCGCGTCAGCCTTGTCGGTGCGCTCCCACGTGAAGTCGTGGTCATCGCGGCCGAAGTGCCCGTACGCAGCAGTCTTCGAGTAGATCGGGCGCTTCAGGTCGAGGTCGCGCAGGATCGCCGCGGGGCGCAAGTCGAAGTGCTCGCGCACGAGCTGCTCGATCAGGGACACCGCCACGTGCTCGGTGCCGAAGCACTCGACGAAGATCGAGAACGGGCGCGCGACGCCGATCGCGTAGGCGACCTGAATCTGGCAGCGATCGGCGAGACCCGCAGCGACGATGTTCTTCGCGACGTAGCGTGCCGCGTACGCGGCCGAGCGGTCGACCTTCGTCGGATCCTTGCCCGAGAACGCGCCACCGCCATGCGGGGCAGCGCCACCGTAGGTGTCGACGATGATCTTGCGTCCGGTGAGACCTGTGTCGCCCATCGGCCCGCCGATCACGAACTTGCCCGTCGGGTTGACGTAGACGAAGTCGGGCGAGTCGAGCTGCCGCTCCTCGTAGAGATCCTTCGGCAGGATCGGCCGGAGAACGTGCTCGATCAGGTCGGGCTTGATCATCGCGTCGGCGTCGAGCCCTTCGCGATGCTGCGTCGAGATCAGCACGCGCTCGATCGCGACGGGCCGACGGTGGCCGCGCTCGTCGACCTCGTAGCGCACAGAAACCTGCGCCTTGCCGTCCGGCCGCAGGTACGGCAGCACGTCCGCCTTGCGCACTTCTGAAAGACGTCTTGTGATGCGGTGCGCCAGCATGATCGGCAGCGGCATCAGCTCGCGCGTCTCATTCGACGCGTAGCCGAACATCATTCCCTGGTCGCCGGCGCCGATCTTGTCCAGCGGATCGTCGTCGCCTGGATCGTGCTGCACCTCGTACGCCTTGTCGACGCCTTGCGCGATGTCGGGCGACTGCTCATCGATCGCCACGATGACGCCGCACGTCTCCGCGTCGAAACCGTACTTCGCGCGCGTGTAGCCGATGTTCTTCACCGTGTCGCGCACGAGCTTCGGGATATCGATGTACTCGCTCGTCGTCATCTCGCCGGCAACGACGACCAGGCCGGTCGTGATCAGCGTTTCGCACGCGACGCGGCTCTCCGGGTCGTTGCGCAGCGCCGCGTCGAGCACGGCGTCGGAAATCTGGTCGGCGATCTTGTCGGGATGCCCTTCGGTGACCGACTCAGAGGTGAAAAGAAAACTGTGGGCGGACAATTCGCGAGCCACGATACCGAAGGCGCCCGCTATTCCTGCGTGGGTCTGCGACCCATCAGCCCGGCGGCCAATTCGTGGATCGGTGTGCCCGCGAGCACGGCGCAAACCCCTTCCGTGATCGGCATTTCTATACCGAGCCGGTGCGAAAGATCACGAAGTACCGGCGCGGTTGCCAGCCCCTCCACGACATGGCCGATCTGCGCGACCGCCTCGTCGGGACTCATGCCCTGCGCGATCAGCTCGCCGGCGCGGCGGTTGCGCCCCCACGGGTGCCAGCACGTGACGATCAGATCGCCCATGCCGGCGAGCCCGGCGAACGTCTCCGGCTCGGCGCCGCACGCCTCCCCGAGACGCGCCATCTCGACGAGCCCGCGCGTGACGAGCGCCGCCTTCGCGTTGTCGCCGAGACCGAGACCGTCGACGGCGCCGCAGGACAGGCCGATGACGTTCTTCGCCGCGCCGCAGAGCTCGACGCCGATCAGGTCACTGTTCACGTACACGCGGAAGAGCTGTGAGTTGAGCGCGTCCTGCAAGCGCGCGGCGAGCGTTTCATCCTCGCTCGCGATCACTGTCGCACCGGGCAGGCCCGCTGCAATCTCCTCCGCCATGTTGGGCCCTGACAGCACCGCAACCGGGCGGCCTTCGACCAGCGTCGACAGACGGTTGCCCGTCTCCGGGTCGAGCCCCTTCGTCAGACAAAGCACCGGCGCGTCCCCGCGCACGTGCTCGAGCGCCTCGCGAAACGCGCGGCTCGGTACTGCGAGCGCGACCAGCTCCGCCTCTTCGTACGGCGCGTCGTCGATCGTCGCGTGCGCGGCGAGCCATGCGTCGTGACCCCGATCGCGCAGAAGATGCGCGAACGCGGTCCCCCACGCGCCGCCGCCAACGATGACGACTCTCACGTCCGCTGCCTGAAATCGATCGCCACGGGGACACCTTCCAGCTCGAACCGCTCGCGCAGCTGATTCTCGACCCAATACGCATAGTCTCGCGTGACGAGGCCCGGATCGTTGACCGTGATGCGAAACCGCGGTGGCCGGCTCGTGACCTGGGCCGCGTACAGCATGTTCAGCCGCCGCTGCCCCTTGGAAGGAGGCTGGCGCGCCGCTTTCAGCTCGCCCAGCACCTTGTTCAACTCCGCGGTCGGCACGCGGCTCGCGTAGCGGTCGAACAGCTCGCTGACTTTCTCGAGCAAACGAGAAACGCCACGGCCCGTGTTTGACGAGACCGTGATGAAGTCGGGGCGCTGCCGGAGCCGGCGCTGCAACTCCGGGCGCACCTCCTCGATCGTGATCGTCGAGATGTCCCACTTCGAAAGCACGATGAGCGTCGCGCAGTGCGACTTGCGCGCGACCTCGACGGCCGTGATGTCGCCTTCGACGATGCCCTGGCTCGCGTCGATCAGGACGAGCGCGATGTCGGCGCGCTCGGCCGACTCGAGTGCACGCAGCTCCGAGTAGTACTCGATGCCTTGGCGCTGCCTGCGCTTGCGACGGAGCCCCGCCGTGTCGACGAGCACGAACGTGCGGCCGTCGCGCTCGATCACCGTGTCGATCGAGTCGCGCGTCGTCCCTGGGATGTCCGAGACGATCGTGCGGTCCTCGCCGATCAGCCGGTTGTAGAGCGACGACTTGCCGACGTTGGGCCGCCCGAGGATCGCGACGCGAATCGCCTCGTCGCCGGCCGGCGTGCGCCCGGTCCCGGGCAGTCGCCCGATGATTTCGTCGAGCAGCTCGCCTGCGTTGACGCCGTGAACCGCCGAGACGGGAAATGGGTCGCCGAGGCCGAGCCGGTGGAACTCGAGTGCGAGCGAGTCCTGTGAGGGGTCGTCGATCTTGTTTGCGACCAGCAGCACCGGCTTCTTCGCCTCGCGCAGGATTTGCGCGAGCTCCTCGTCGCCCGGCGTGATGCCAGCGCGCGCGTCGACGACGAACAGCACGAGGTCTGCGTCCGCGATCGCCGTGCGCGCGTGCTGCGCGATCTGCTTCGTGATCAGGCTCGGGTCGGCGATGTCGACACCGCCGGTGTCGACGAGCAGAAACTCCTTGCCCTGCCACTCGACGACAATCTCCTTGCGATCGCGCGTCGTGCCGGCCGCGTCGTGCACGACCGCTGCGCGCGTCCCCGTGAGCCGGTTCACGAGCGTCGACTTGCCGACATTCGGAAAGCCGACAATGGCAACTGTTCCCTCCATTAGAGAGGCGGCGTCAGTCCGCGCGGACGCCCTTGCGCGTGCACCTCGGCGAGCCACGCGACGAGCGCGTGGACGCGGCGCTCGATCTCGGCCGTCGCCTCCTTGTAGCCACGGCCGCCTTTGGGCAAGTCTTCGAAGCGAATGGGCTTGCCGAACGCGATCGAGCACGGCGCGAAGTTGAGGGGCTTCCAGAACTGCGTGCCGTAGATGCCGACCGGGACGACTGGCACGTCCTCCTGCAGCGCAACCATCGCCGCACCCGGCTGCGCAGCACCGGGGACGCCGGAACGCTGCCGCGTGCCCTCGACGAACAGGCCCACGACGCGACCGTTGCGCGCCGACGCGCGCATCGCGCGCACCGCGTCGCGGTCGGATTCGCCGCGACGGATGCCGATAGTCCCGTGCCAGCGCAGGAAGCGGCCGAGCACCGGATAGCTTGCCGCCTCGATCTTCGCGACGAAGTCGACGTCGCGCGGCGACAAACCGCCGACGATCGGAATGTCGATCCAGGCGAAATGGTTGATCGCGTAGACGAGACCGCCCGTCTTAGGAACGTTCTCGAGGCCGTACGCGCGTGCCCGCGACGCGAGGCGCGCGGGCCACCCCATGTAGATGCGGCCGGTCGCCCAGGCGAGATTGTGAGAGCTCAAACCGCGGAGTGTTCGCGGACGAGCTCTTCGATGCGCGTCACGACGTCGTCGACCTCGAGGTCGGTCGTGTCGATCAACTGCGCATCGGAAGCAGGCTGCATGCGCGCGCGGTCGGATTCGTCGCGGGTTCGCAGGTCTGTCGCGAGCGCGTCGGCGCCGATGTCGGGCCGCTCCGCCTGGCGGCGCTGAGCGCGAATCTCGGGATCGGCCTGGAGGTACACCTTCACTGCCGCGTCGGGCGCGACGACGGTGCCGATGTCGCGGCCCTCGATCACGCAATTTCCTTCTTCTGCGAGCTCGCGCTGACGCGTGCGCATCACCTCTCGCACCTCGCGGTGGCGCGCGACAACCGGCACCATCCGGTCGATGCGTGATTGGCGGATCGCAGAGGTCACATCGACGCCGGCAATCGAAACCCGCCCCGCTTCGTCGAACGTGACCGGATTCTGCTCAGCGAGCCGCCCGAGCAGCGCGGCGTCGCCGAGCGGCTGCCCTTCGCGCATCGCCAACCAGGTGAGCGCGCGGTACATCGCGCCCGTGTCCAGGTAGCGGAATCCGAGCCGCTCCGCGAGCTTGCGGGCGACAGTGCTTTTGCCGGCGCCGGCCGGTCCGTCGATAGCCACGATCATCGTTGTGAGAGCTCCGCGAGAACCTCGAAGAAGCCGGGGAAGCTTATAGAGACACTGTCGGCGGCCTCGATCTCCACGCCCTCGCTGGAAACCAGGCCCGACACTGCCCCGAGCATCGCGATGCGGTGGTCGTCGAGTGACGCGACACGGCCTCCGCGGGGGCGCGTCGGTACGCCGGTGACCACGAACCCGTCGGGCTGGCCCTGTGCGTGGGCGCCAATCGCTCGCAACAACTCGACGACGGCGGTCGTGCGATCACTCTCCTTCAGCCGCAACTCGCGTGCGCCGGTGACCCGGCTTTGGCCGTGCGCGAGTGCAGCGGCGAGGGCAAACAAAGGCAGCTCGTCGATCAGGCGGGGCACCTCGTTGCCGCTGATCTCGGTCGCGGTGAGCTCCGCGTATGCGACCTCGATGTCGCCGACCGTCTCCATCCCGATGCGGCGGCGGTTGAGGATGCCGATGCGTGCACCCATTCGCTCGAGCACGTCGAGCAACCCCGTGCGCAACGGGTTCAACCCGACGTCGTGGATGGTGATCTCGGAGCCGGGCAGCAACGTCGCAGCGACGATGAACGGCGCCGCTGAGGAGAAGTCTCCCGGCACGCGCACCTCGGGCAGTCGCAGCGACGGCACCGGGTCGACGCTCACGTGACCCGCGCGGCGCGCGAGGCTCGCGCCCGCTGCCTCGAGCATCAGTTCTGTGTGGTCGCGGCTCGGGCGCGGCTCGATCACCGTCGTGCGCCCGGTCGCGCCGAGCGCAGCCAGCAGGATCGCCGACTTGATCTGCGCGCTCGCAACGGGAAGCTCGTACTCGATGCCGGTGAGCGCACCGCCCTCGATACGCACGGGCAGGCGCCCGTCCGTCGCCTCGATGTGCCCGCCCATCTGCTCGAGCGGTGCCGCGATGCGCTGCATCGGACGACGAGAGAGCGATTCGTCGCCGGTCAGCGCGAAGACGCCTTCTTGAAACGCCAGCACCCCGCAGATCAGCCGCGCGAGCGTGCCGGCATTACCGCAGTCGATCTCTGCGGGGCGCAGGCCACGCAAGCCCATGCCGTGCACGGTCAGCTCATTTTCACCGTGCTCGTCGACGGTGACGCCCAATTTACGGACGGCCGTAAGCGTTGATTCCGTATCGGCCGAGCGTCCCCAGCCTGTGACGTGTGTCTCGCCGTCGCAGATTGCACCGAGCAGCAGCGCGCGGTGCGAGATCGATTTGTCGCCGGGTACCGCCAGGTGCCCGACGAGCGAGATCGCAGGTTCAACCTTCATCGTCTACTACCGATGACACGACGACGCCGTAGCCCTGACCTTCGAGCATCTCGGCAGCGCGGCGCGCGTCATCCTCGCCGGTGACGAGCAGCGTGAGCGTGCCGCCGCGCTCGGGCGACATGTGATGCAGCTCGAAGTCCTCGATGTTGATGCGCTCCGCGCCGAGCGCCTGCGTGATCGCGGCGAGCACACCGGGCCGGTCGGGAATGTGCACGCGAACGCGCTGCAGCTCGCCGGGATCTGGGTACTCACGGTCGAGCATGCGGCGGCGGTTCTGCGCTGCCTCGCCGATCCAGCGCGCCACAAAACCGGCGTCGCCTCGCTCGAGCGCCTGCTCGACCTGTTCGACGCGGCGGCGATGCTCCGCGAGCTCGGACCGAATCTCACCGGCGTTGTCGAGGAAGATGTCGACCCAGATCCGCGGGTTCGCGCCGGCGATGCGCGTCATGTCGCGCAAAGAGCCGCCGGCGTTCGCCAGCGGCTCGTGACCTTCGACGCGCGCGCCGCCGACGTGATTCGCGACGACGTTCGCAAGCACATGCGGAACGTGGCTCGTCAGCGCGACGAGACGGTCGTGCGCGTGCGCGTCGATCGCCACCGGTGTCGCGCCGAGCTCCGAGACAAAACTGTGAACGAGGCGGTGCGCGGCGGCGTCCGTCTCGGCCGTGGGCGTGAGGAACCACGTTGCGCCCTGGAAAAGGTCGGCGCTCGCGTGCTCTGCACCGCGTGTCTCGGCGCCGCAGATCGGATGCCCGCCGACGAAGCGCGGTGCGCCCGCAGCCGCCTCGACGACGCTCACTTTCGTGGACGCGACATCCGTCACCGTCGTCCCGGGGCTTGTGGCCTGCAGCACGTCGGCCACAACGGCTCGGAGCTGCGCAATCGGGGCGGCGACGACCACGAGGTCGGCGGCGACGACCACCTGCTCGAGCGACGCAGCCGCATCCAGCGCACCGCGCGCAACCGCCGCCGTGAGAGCGGCATCGTCCGGGTCCCAGCCGCTGACTTCGTCGCCGCGGCGTGCGGCGGCGAGCGCGACCGACGCGCCCATCAAGCCCGTCCCTACGATTCCGACCTTCATGGCCAGCACTCTACGGACGGCACAGAATCGAGCGATGCCCACGTATCGCGAACGGGCCGAGCTCAGCGCAAACCGCCTGGAGCGCGTGCAACTCGAGGACGGGCGCTTCCTGTACTCCGTTCATCCGGACCGTGGGATCGAGCGGCGCGACAACCTCGTGCGCCAGGCGGGCTGCGCGTACGCGCTCGCCTTCGCATCGCGACGCGAGGCTGCAGCACGCACCCTGCGGTTCCTGTCGGACAACGCGCGGACCTCAGTGAGCGGTGACCTCTTCGTTCCGGAGCCGGGGCGAACGCGCGGCAAGCTCGGCGTGGTCGCACTCGCTGCGCTCGCCGGCCTATCGGAGATGGAACCGACACTTCGTCAGGCGCAACGGCCCGACGGCAGCTTTCGCTGTTGGCTCGGCGACGGGCCGCTGCCTCGCGACGGCACGAAGGCCGATTACTACCCAGGCCAAACGCTGCTCGCGCTCGCGCGGGGAGGAGAACACGACGTCGTCGCGCGATCGTTCGACTGGAGCCGCGGACGTTTTCGCTCCGCGCCGTCCCCAGCGTTCGTCGGCTGGCAGGCACTCGCCTGGACGGCAGAGGCCGAGCATCTCCCCGAGGCACCTGCGTTCGTCTTCGAACTGGTCGATTGGCTGCTGCAATTCCAGCTCACGCGGCGCTGGCGCTCACGCGAACACGACGGCGGCTTCTCGTTCGGTACTGCTCCCGGCTCCTCGTCGCTCGTCTATGCCGAAGCAGTGCTTGCAGGACTCAACACGGCCCACGTCGCCGGCGACGTCAAGCGCGAAGCACGCTATGCGCACGCAGCCAGGAACGCGTTGGCGTTTTGCGCACGCCTGCAACTGCTTGAGGGGCCCGAAGACTGCTGCGGCGGGTTTACGCGCTCACTGACCGATGCGGAAATGCGCTGCGACAACGACCAACACGCAATCACAGCGTTCCTCACCGCGGCAGAACTCTTGCAGAGCTAACGCGGCGCCGAGCGCATCAACTCAGCGAGACGAAACGCGAGGTCGAGCGACTGCCGTGCGTTGAGACGCGGGTCGAGCAACGTCTCGTAGCGCGAAGAAAGCTGCTCCTCGAGCACGTCGTCGGCGCCACCGAGGCACTCGGTCACGTCTTCTCCGGTGAACTCTAGGTGCACACCTCCGGGCCACACCCCCGACTCCCAACACGCGGCGAAGAATCCTTCGAGCTCGGCCATCACCGTGTCGAAGCGGCGCGTCTTCACGCCGTCGGCGGTGCGAATCGTGTTCGCGTGCATCGGATCGGACGCCCAGAGCACCGGATGTCCTTCGTCGCGGGTCGCGCGCAGCAGCGGCGGCAGCAGCTCGCGGACCTGCTCGGCTCCGAGTCGCGCATAGAATGTAAGCTGGCCCGGGATCCGTTCCGGGTTCAACACCTCGCACAGCTCCACGACATCCTCTGGTGTTGCGGCCGGTCCAATCTTCACGCCGATCGGGTTGTGCACGCCGGCGAAGAACTGCACGTGCGCGCCGTCGACGCCGCGCGTGCGCTCGCCGATCCAGAGCATGTGCGCCGAGCAGTCGTACCAGTCACCGGTCAGCGAGTCCTCGCGCGTCAGGCCTTCCTCGTAATCGAGCAGCAATCCCTCGTGCGCCGTGAAGACGTCGACCTCGTGCAAGCGCCGCTCGGCTGCGAGGTCGATGCCGCACGCTGCCATGAACGCAAGCGCGCGCTCGATCTCGGACGCGAGCTGGTTGTAGCGCAGGCCCTCCGGCGAGCTGGAGACGAAGTCCTTGTTCCAAAGATGCACCTGCGTCAGGTCGGCGTAACCGCCCTTCGTGAACGCGCGCAGCAGGTTGAGCGTCGAGGCCGACTGGTTGTAGCCCTCGATCATGCGCTGCGGGTCGGGCACGCGCGCTTCGGCGGTCGGTTCGTCGCCGTTCACGAGATGGCCGCGGAAGCTTGGAATTTCCTCGTCGCCGACGCGCTCGAAAAGATCCGAGCGCGGCTTCGCAAATTGGCCAGCTATGCGGCCGACTTTGACGACCGGCAGGGTCGCGCCGTACGTGAGCACGGCAGACATCTGCAGCATGATCTTCAGCTTCTCGCGGATGCGCTGCGTCGAGATCTCGTTGAACGACTCGACGCAGTCGCCAGCCTGCAACAGGAACGCTTTGCCGTCGATCGCGCGCGCGAGGTTGTCGCGCAGCGCCCGCGCCTCACCGGCAAACACAAGCGGCGGGATCGCCTTCAGGCGCGCGACGACCGCCTCTGCCGCAGCCGCGTCCGGCCACTCCGGCTGCTGCAGCGCCGGCCGCGACCGCCACGAGGACGGTGTCCAGGTCTCACGCGCGATGGTCATCCGTAAATCAGTGTAGGTATCCTGGAAGCACATGGATTCCGTCTCCCCAAGGACACGCTGGTTCTGGCGCCCCGGGCGAGGCGGAAGCCTGCGCGCGTAGCGCGCACGCCTCGTCCGGTTCTTCGGCGTCCCTTTACTCTCGACTCGACGAGGTGACTTCCATGCGTGTCTTCTCCGGCATCCAAGCGACCGGCGACAAGCACATCGGCAACTACATCGGCGCGATGCGCCAGTACGTCTCGACACAGGACGAGGGCGACGCCTTCTTCTGCATCGTCGACCTGCACTCGATCACGACCGAGTACGACCCGCAGGACCTGCACGACCGGACGCTCGACCTGGCGGCGCTGCTCTATGCGGTCGGACTCGACCCTGACCGGTGCATGCTCTTCTGCCAGAGCCACGTGACCGCGCATGCCGAGGCGGCTTGGCTGCTCTCGGCCGTCACCGGGTTCGGGCAACTCGGCCGGATGACTCAGTTCAAGGAGAAGGGCGACCGGCAGGAGTTCATCTCCGCCGGCCTCTTCACGTACCCCGTGCTGATGGCCGGCGACATCCTGCTCTACCAGACCGACATCGTCCCGATCGGGGACGACCAGCGGCAGCACCTCGAGCTCGCCCGCGACGTCGCCGAGCGCTTCAACTCGCGCTACGGGGAGACGTTCAAAGTGCCGCGCGCCGTGTACCCCGAGGTGGGCGCGCGGATCATGGACCTGCAGGAGCCGGCGAAGAAGATGTCGACGACGGGCGGGACGCCGCAGGGCACGGTGCTCGTGCTCGACGAGGCCGACACGATCCGCAAGAAGTTCAAGACGGCTGTGACCGACTCGGGACGCGAGATCCGCTACGCCCCCGACGAGAAACCGGGCGTCTCGAACCTGATCGAGATCCTGTCCGTCGCGAGCGGGCGACCCATCCCCGACGTGGAAGCCGGCTACGAGGGCAAGGAATTCGTCTCGGCCGGCCTCTTCACGTATCCCGTCCTGATGGCGGGCGACATCCTGCTCTACCAGACCGACGTCGTCCCGATCGGCGACGACCAGCGCCAGCACCTCGAGCTCGCCCGCGATGTGGCGGAGCGCTTCAACTCCCGCTACGGCGAGACGTTCAAGGTGCCGCGCGGCGTCTACCCCGAGGTCGGTGCGCGGATCATGGACCTGCAGGAGCCGACGAAGAAGATGTCGACGACAGGCGGCACGGCGCAGGGAACCGTGCTCGTGCTCGATGACCCCGACACGATCCGCAAGAAGTTCAAGACCGCGGGAACCGACTCGGGACGCGAGATCCGCTACGTCCCGGACGAGAAGCCGGGCGTCTCGAACCTGATCGAGATTCTGTCGGTCGCG
>DASXKU010000046.1:0-65560 GCA_036496645.1 Gaiellaceae bacterium | reverse complement strand
GTGCCTCGGAGTGAGCGTGCGGCGACGGCCGCCGCGCCGCGGAGACGGTCACTGCCCAGGGAGTCGGACAGGCCGACGCGCAGTTCGTTCCCGTCACGGACGATCTCGCCTGCCGGGAGCTGGTCGTCGATCCGGGCCCGGATGTCGGCCGGCTCACTGGTGCGAAGGAGAAGCCGCATACCGACGGGCGATGCTAGCGTCCAGGCCGTTGATCCGCGAGTCAAAGGGGGAGGGCAAGCCCGATGGCGGCATCTGAGTTCTTCGAAAAGTTGGGGGAAAACGCCGACCCGGCCAAGCTGGGCGGCATGAGCAACTCGTTTCTCTTCGACATCGAGGGTGAAGGCCAGTGGCTGGTGACGGTCGCGGACGGCGCGATCGACGTTGCGGCAGGGAGCGGCGACGCGGACGTAACGATCACCACCAGTGGCGACACGTTCGAGAAGATCGTGAGCGGCGAGCAGAACCCCACAACGGCGTACATGACGGGCAAGCTGAAGATCAAGGGCGACATGGGCGCCGCCATGAAGCTGCAAAAGCTCTTTAACTAGTCATCCAACTCGACCAGCACAGCGCCGGCGGCCACTCGGTCGCCGGCGGCGACGTTCACGGCGCGCACGGTCGCGTCGTACGGCGAGACGAGCGGCGTCTCCATCTTCATCGCCTCGAGGACGACGAGTGGCGCGCGTGCGCTGACGGTGTCGCCGGCGGCGACGTGCACCTTGATCACCGTTCCCGGCATCGGCGCAATGATCGAGCTCGACTCTGCGATGCCGTGCTGCCCTTGCGCAGCTGCGTCGATGTCGGGCGGCGGCGCGAGCCCAGCGTTCGGCAGGTTCAGCCGGAACGGCGTGCGCCAGACGCGTGCGGGCAGCGGCGTTGGAGCTGATAGCGGTGGATGCTCGACGAGGAACGCGGTCGTGGTGTCGCCTTCACGCAGCGCAGGCTGCGCGACGAGCCAGCGCAGGAACGGGAGGTTCGTGACGATGCCGCCGACTTCCGTTTCGGCGAGCGCGGCCGAAAGCTTGTCCAGCGCTTCGTCGCGCGTCGCGCCGTGCGCGACCAACTTCGCGATCATCGGGTCGTAGCTCGTGCCGACGTCGTCGCCCTCGGCGACGCCCGCGTCGACACGAATCGAAGCGGGGAGGTGCAGCCGTTCGATGCGGCCCGCCTGCGGCAGGAACGTCCGCGGATCCTCTGCATACAGCCGTACCTCGACTGCGTGCCCGTCCAGTGCGAGCGGCGGCAGTTCCAGTCGTTCGCCTTCTGCGATGCGCAGCTGCCACTGCACAAGATCCACGCCGGTGACGAGCTCCGTCACCGGATGCTCGACCTGAATGCGCGCGTTCAGCTCGAGAAAGTAAAAGTCGCGGCCGTCGACGACGAACTCTGCGGTGCCTGCGCTCGCATAACCGATCGCGCGTGCAAAACGAACCGCCGCGTCGCTCATGTCTGCGCGGAGCCCGGCGTCGAGCACGGGCGACTCCTCGAGGACTTTCTGGTGGCGGCGCTGCACCGAGCACTCGCGCTCCCCGAGTGCGGTGATCGTTCCGTGGGTGTCCGCGAGCAGCTGAATCTCGATGTGGCGCGGCCGCTCGAGGTAGCGCTCGTAGAAGACCCGGTCGTCGCCGAACGCAGCGAGCGCCTCGCGCTTTGCTGCTTCGACGGCGTCAGCCAGCTCCGCCGCGCTCCGCACGACGCGCATGCCGCGACCGCCGCCACCGGCGGCCGCCTTGACGAGCAGCGGGAAGCCGATCTCGTCCGGCTCCCCGTCGGGCACGACCGGCACGCCCGCCTCATGCGCAAGCCGCTTTGCCGCAAGTTTGTCGCCGCCGGCGCGGAGCGCAGCCGGGCTCGGTCCGACCCACGTCAGGTCGGCGCCGATCACCGCGTCGGCGAAGTCACCGCTTTCCGCAAGAAAGCCGTAACCGGGATGCACAGCGTCGGCGCCGGACTCGCGCGCGGCACGCACGTGCTCCGCCGCGTCGAGATACGACGCGATGCGAACAGTCTCGTCCGCGCTGCGCGCGTGCAACGCGCCCTCGTCGTCGGGCGCGACGACGGCAACGGTCGCAATGCCGAGCGCGCGTGCCGCAGCGAACACGCGCAGGGCGATCTCCCCACGGTTGGCGACGAGCAGCTTTTTCACAGTGCGTTTCTCACACGCCAGAGCATCGCAAGAGTGAGGGCGCAGATCGCGGCGAGCAGGAGATACGGCACGGTGTCGCTTGTTGCACGTGCGAGCGCGCCGCTGCCGGCCGCGCCGGTCATCTGAGCGACCGCCCAGCCGATGTTGAGGATTGCGAACGTGTAGCCGTAGTCGAGGCCGACGTGCTCGCTCGCGTCGGAGAGCATCGTCGTGGCGGGCGTGTACATCGCCGAAAACGCCAAGCAGCCGAGGATCACCACGAACGCCAGGGCGAAGCGGTTGCCCGGCCACGGCAGGAGCGCTGCGACCACCGCTGACGCGGCGAGCCCGAAGTAGAGCGGCCGCACCGTTCCGTGACGGTCGGCGGCGCGTCCGATCGCGACGTTGTTGACGGCTTCGCCGCCTGCCGCGACCAGGAACGTCGCACCGATCGCGACCGACCCGAAGCCGAGTTGCGAGAGCTTGAGAGGTGCGAGAACGGTGAGTGTCCCGAACAGCAGGCCTGGTAAGCCTACGAACCAAAAGCCCGCGCGTACTCGCGGATCGCGGAACGCTCGTCCGAGCGCGCGAATCGACTGCGGCGTCTCCGGCCGCTCCATCGGAATCGACGAGGCCCAGATCGCGAGCGCCAGCGATCCGATGCCGACGGCCAGGAACGTCCAGCGGATCCCGCCGACAGAAGCGATCGCTCCGAGGACAGGCCCGAACAGCGCGCCGCCGGTAGCGGACGCGAAGACGCCGCCGATCGTGGTCGCGCGCTTCGACGCGGGTGTCGCCGCAACGAGCCAGGCGAGTGCGCCGGTCCACGAGAACGAGCTCGCAACGCCCTGGAAGAAGCGCGCGGTGTCGAGCTCCCACGTCGTTGTCCCGAAGCCGAACAACACAGTGCAGATCGCGACGAACGTCAGCCCGATCAGGACGGTGCGTTTGACGCCTGCGCGCGCGGCCATCATCCCGCTGGGGATTCCGCCGAGCAGGACGCCGGCCGGGTACGACGCCGCGAGCACGCCCGCGCCTGCCTTGCCCAGTCCCAGGTGGTGCGCGAAGTGCGGAAGAAGCGGCGTGAGCGCCGTGAAGAACACCGTGTCGACGAAGACGACGGCGTTCGCGAACAGCAGTAGGCGTTTCACCAGTCCGGCGAGCGCTTGTCGAGAAACGCGCGGAGGCCTTCTTGGCCCTCGTCGCTCGTGCGGTGCGCGGCGATGCGGCGAGCAGTTTCCTCAGCGGAGAGCGGAGCGCGCGCGAGCTCCTTCGCAGCGCGGGCCGCGTTCGGGCCGGCCGAGAGCAGCTCCGCAATTACCTGGTCGACTGCCGCGTCGAGATCGGCTGCGACTTCGTGGATGAGGCCGATGCGCAGCGCAACGTCCGCGCCGAAGCGTTCGCCGGTGACGAAGTAGCGGCGCGCTGCGCCCGAGCCGATCTTCGCGAGCGCGAACGGCGAGATGACGGCAGGCACGATGCCGAGCTTGACCTCGCTGAATGCGAAGAGCGCATCGGGAGACGCGATGACGATGTCTGCACACGCGACCAGTCCACAGCCGCCACCGAGCGCGTGGCCCTGAACGCGTGCGACCACGGGAGCGGGGCAGCCGTCGATTGCGTCGAGCATCGCGCGCAGCCTCAGCGCATCGGCGACGTTCTCGTCATGGGACAGCTCGACGGACGAGCGCATCCATTCGACGTCTGCGCCGGCGGAGAACGAAGGCCCATCGCCTGTGAGGATCACAGCGCGCGCATCGCGGACGTCGGTGAACGCATCGGTTAGTTCCGCGATGAGCGAGGCGTCGAAAGCGTTGCGACGTTCCGGCCGGGCCATTGCGATGCGCAGCAACGCACCATCGCGTTCGACGCGGAGCGCGGTCACTCGACGTCGAAGATCTCGACGAGGTCAGGATCCTTGCCGATCACCTCGCGCAGGCGCTGCGGGAACGGCTCGGCCGCTGCGGCGGCATCAGGGAAGATCGCGAACGAGCCGAGCCGGTCGCCGAACTCGTCGGAGAACCACGTCTCGTTCTCGACGTACGGCAGCTCGGCGCGCACGTCGGCGAGCGACGCCAGCGAGTCGCCGAGGTTCCACAACACGAAGCGCGCAACGGCCACGACGTTCAGCAGCCTAACCGTGAGGGTCTGCCCCGTGCCTGACCCCGGCGCGGCTGCGTTAGCGCACGACAACGTTGGCGACGCGAGGTATCGAATTGCCTGCAAATCGTCGGCGAAAACGCGTTACACATTTGTGTGGGGTCTGCCCCGTGCCTGACCCCACACACACCTACATCCGGAAGATTCCGAAGGTGGTCTCGGGGATCGGCGCGTTGAGTGCCGCGGCGATGCCGAGCGCGAGCACCTTGCGCGTGTCGAGCGGATCGATGATGCCGTCGTCCCAGAGGCGCGCGGTCGAGTAGTACGGGTTGCCCTCGGCTTCGTACTTCGCGCGGATCTCGTCGGGATCCGCGTCGCCGACCATCGTCAGCACCGTCGCGGCCTGCTCGCCGCCCATCACCGAGATGCGCGCGTTCGGCCACATCCAAAGCTGGCGCGGAGAGTAGGCGCGGCCGCACATGCCGTAGTTACCCGCGCCGAACGAGCCGCCGATGATGACGGTGAACTTCGGCACGTCTGCGCATGCCACTGCGGTGACGAGCTTCGCACCATCACGCGCGATGCCGCCGGCTTCGTACTCCTTGCCGACCATGAAGCCGGTGATGTTCTGCAGGAACACGAGCGGGACGCGCCGTTTGCACGCGAGCTCGATGAAATGCGCACCTTTCTGCGCACTCTCGGCGAACAGCACGCCGTTATTCGCAAGGATGCCGACCGGATATCCCTCGATGCGCGCCCAGCCGCACACGAGCGTCTCGCCATACAGCTGCTTGAACTCGTCGAAGCGCGAGCCGTCGACCATTCGCGCGATCACCTCGCGCGCATCCATTTGCGTGCGGTGGCCGTCGGGGATGACGCCGTAGAGATCGGATGGATCGACCGCCGGCAGCTCCGGTGCGGCGACGTCCCATGGCAACGGCGGTCGCGCAGCGTGCGCGTCCGCGACGATGCGCCGCGCGATTGCGAGCGCGTGTTCGTCTGACGTCGCGTAGTGATCGGCGACGCCCGACTGCCGCGCATGCACGTCTGCGCCGCCGAGCTCTTCGGCGGTGACGTCCTGGCCGGTTGCTGCCTTCACGAGCGGCGGGCCGCCGATGAAGATCGTCCCGGTCCCGCGCACGATCACCGTCTCGTCGCTCATCGCCGGCACGTACGCGCCACCCGCGGTACATGAGCCCATCACGACGGCGATCTGCGGAATGCCCTTCGCCGACATGCGCGCCTGGTTGAAGAAGATGCGCCCGAAGTGGTCGCGGTCGGGGAAGACGTCTGCCTGCAGCGGCAGGAACGCGCCGCCCGAGTCGACGAGGTACAGACATGGAAGATGGTTCTGCTCGGCGACTTCCTGGGCGCGGAGGTGCTTCTTCACCGTGAGCGGGAAGTACGAGCCGCCCTTCACCGTCGCGTCGTTCGCGACGATGACGCACTCGCGGCCTTCGACGACGCCGATGCCCGTGACGACGCCGGCGCTCGGCGCCTGCCCGTCGTACATCTCCCACGCGGCGAGCGCGTTCAGCTCGAGGAATGCGGTGCCCGGATCGCAAAGCCGGTCGATGCGCTCGTGCGCGAGCAGCTTGCCGCGCGCGCGGTGCCGTTCGACCGCCTTTTCGCCGCCGCCTGCGGCGACCAGCGCCGACCGGGCGCGGAGCTCCTCAACCAGCGCCGCCATGCGCTCCTGTCGGCGCCCAAAGTCGTCCGTGCGCTCGATCCGGCTCTCCAGAAGGGCCATCGGCGAAGGAGGTTAGTTCAGATTCGACCCTTGGGATATACGGGGCTATAGTCGCCCGGCTGACTGCGGCATTCAGTCAGAAGGGGGATACACGTTGCATCGCACTCACAAGCTCGTTGGACTTGTCGTCCTGGCTTTTGCCCTCGTTGGCCTCTTTGTGGTCACGGGTGCGTCGGCAGGCTCGGGCGGGAATGGCACCGGCGTCTCGGGAACCCCGAGCGTCACGCCGACTCCGCTCGACGACTCGCAGTTGAAGGCAGAGGACACGACGACCGGCGGCGCCGATGTGCTGCCGACGACACGGACGGTCACGCACTGGCACGGCAGCACGACCGACCCGAACAACGGCGTCACCTACGGCTACAACATGGTCGGCTCCGACCCGAACAATTGCTCGGGCTCGGCATGCGCGACGACGATCCAGGCGGACATCACGCCGCTGATCGTGAACATCGACGGCATGACGTTCGACGGAACCGCGGTGCTGCCGGCAACGCTGGCGTCGCCGCAGTTCGCGAACAACGATTACGGCTCGACGCCTGCCGCAACCGCGGCCGGTGCGTTCCCGAACTCGCCTGCGTTCATCGAAGGCCCCGGCGGCGTGCTGTCGCAGGGTGATGCCGGGCAGCAGCTGCAGCTCGAGGACGCCACGATGCGGGCGCAGTTCAACAAGACGGGCGCCAGCCCGTATCACCTGCAGCTCAGCCCGAACGTGCAGGCGCCTGTGACGATCAACGTGCCGAAGCCGAAGGGGACGCTGATCGTGAGCGGCCGCGGCGTCATCGGTGCGGACATCGACATCGGCTGGTGGTCGACGCAGATCGGTCAGCTCGAGAACAAGGCGGATCCGACCCACCTGCCGATCTTCCTCACGAACCAGGTCTTCCTCTACGAAGGCGATCCCGGCAACTGCTGCGTGATCGGCTACCACGGGACGAAGACGACCGGTAACGGAGGCGGCTCGACGAACGGCAAGGGAAACCAGCCGGTGCAGACGTTCGCCTGGGCGTCGTACGTGCAGCCCGGCTTCTATTCACGGCCGCTCGGTGCAGGCAGCACCGATTGGGCGTTGCAGGACATCCATGCTCTCTCGCATGAGATCTCCGAATGGGCGGATGACCCGTTCGTGAACAACACGGTTGAGCCATGGGTTACGCCGACCGCGCCGCAGTACGGGTGCACCGGCGTACTGGAAACCGGTGACCCGGTCGTCGGCATCGGCTTTGCCATGGGCACGAACACGTTCGAGCAGGGCTCGAACCCGGACGGCAGCCAGAGCGCCGACGGGTACTACCACCCGGAGGACGAGGTGTTCGCACCGTGGTTCTTCCGTCAGGCACCGAATACCACATCGGAGCCGACACAGAGCCCGTCCGCGAACGTCGGTCGCTACACGCTGATGGGCGACCTCAACCCGTTCCCGGGCTTCCGCGAGCCGGCAACCGGCTGCTAGTCGGAAACTCACACGCGTGACTCGAGGGGCCCGGGAAAACCGGGCCCCTCGTTTGTGGGCAAACACGGAGGGCTTCCGGGCGCGCACCGGCGATCCTTGAGCCATGACTCGGAAGCAGCGCCTGCTCGCTCTCGCCTGCGTCGCTGGCGTGGCGCTGGTCGCCGTCGCGCTTGCGGTCGTCCTTGGTTCGTCCAAGAAGACGCCGCCCGTGGCTGCACCGATCACGGCGTCGTATCTCGCAAACGTCGCGCAGCACGGAAACGTGCTTGGGAAGGCGAGCGCGCCCGCGACGCTCCTCGTCTTCGAAGACCCGCAGTGCCCGTACTGCCGCAACTGGTCGCTTGACGCGCTCCCCGCAGTCATCAGTGACTTCGTCAGGACAGGTCGCCTCAAACTCGAATGGCGGGGGATCCCGATCGTCGGCGACAACTCGGTCGACGGACTGCGCGCCGCGTACGCCGCAGGGCAGCAGAACCGCTTGTGGAACCTCGTCGACCAGCTCTATCAGAGGCAGGGAAGCGAGAACTCGGGGTGGATCACCGCAAGCCTGCTCAGCGACTCCGCAACTGCTGCTGGAGTTGATGGCAACCGCATGTTTGCGGCGGTCAACACAGCCAGTGTCACCGCTGCGATGCAGAGCGCCGTCGGCGAGGCGCGTAGCGCGGGCATCCACGGCACGCCGAGCTTCGTGCTCGTGACGCCGAAAGGCCGACACACCCTGAACGTGACCGGGCTCGACTCGGGCACGTTCTGCCAAGAGCTCGCGGCTGCACTTACGTGAAGCTGCGCACGACAATTGCCGTCGTCGCCATCGTCGGCGTTGGCATCGCCGCGTATCTGACGTACGTCCACTACGCGAACGTTGCGCCGATCTGCGTGAACGGTGGTTGCGAGAAGGTGCAGCACTCGTCGTACGCGACGATCGCGGGCATACCCGTCGCCGTGCTCGGGCTTGTCGGCTGGACGCTGCTGCTCGCGACGGCCGCGTTCCGTGGCGCGACGGTGGCACTCGCCGGCGGAGCGATTGCACTGGTCGCACTCGTCTTCAGCGGGTATCTCCTCTGGGCGCAACTCGGGCCGATCGGCGCGATCTGCCAGTGGTGCGTCGGGAACGACGTCGCCGTCACCGTTGTTGCGGGGCTCTGCCTCGTGCGTGTGCTTTCCGAACCGGCGCACGTTCCGGAAAAACGCGCCTGAGCCATACCCGATCCAGGGATAGCGGCGTCGTGCTGCGCGCGGCATCCTGGGAGCTCACGTGAACCACGCATCGCTGCGCGCCCGTTCCGGTCTCCGGGGCGGGCGTGCACGTTTCTGGGGGCTAAACTGGAATCGCCGAGGGGCGTAGCTCAGTTGGTAGAGCGTCGGTCTCCAAAACCGAAAGTCGGGGGTTCGAGTCCCTCCGCCCCTGTTAGCCGCCCTAGCTCGTAGCGCTGAAGGTCTTCGTCAGATTCTGCGCGTTGTAGTGCTCGTCGGGGTGCCCGTCCCAGGTCGGGACGTGAGCGCTCACCCAGATCGTTCCCGGGTTGACGAGCGCGGGCAACAGCACGCTGAACTTTCCGGTCAGCGTCTGCGTGTGGCCCGGGTCGATCGCGGCGAACGGGCCGATGAACGACTTGAACTTCGGAGTCAGGAACAGCTCGTGCGTGCGGCCGAGCACTGGCACCACGCCGATCTTGATCCCTGAGAACACGAGGCCGTTGACGCCGTCATAGTCGGGGTCGGGACGCAGCGGCACGATGAGCGTGACCGTCGCCGACAGCTTCCACTGCGAACCGACCTTCGTCTTGACGATGTTGGTGACGCTGAACGACGGCTTGACCGGCTGCAGTATCGTCGTGAACGTCCCGTGGAACGCGGGACCGCTCGACGGCGTGACCGTGAGCTGGTATTTCGCGCCGAACGCGAGGCGCGTCGTCGGCATGAACGCGACGGTGGTCGGGCCGTTCGGCGTTGCCGCCGCGAGCGTCGTTGTGTACGCCGCCGACGCAGCAGCCTTGTTCGGCAGGAAGACCTTCACCGCACCGGACGGGCCCGTGAGCGACACCTTCACCGTCTCGTCAGTCGCGCTCGTGTTCATGACGTAGATCGGGAAGCCGACGTTGGTGCTTCTGAACGGCGTGCCGGCAAGTGGGTTTGGCGTCTCGCGCTCGCTCCAGATCGGCCAGACGCCCGACGTGCCGTTTGCGGGCCACACATGGAGCGCGGCACCTTCCTTGTTCGGCGCGCGCGATGCGCTGCCGGACGGCTTGCACTGGTCGTAGCGCGCGTCGCCGACCATCGTCGCGATGTTCGGAGCGTCAGGCTTCGAGTAGCCGAAGCCGATCGAGCACGCCTCGAGCAGGATCGGCCCGTGGATCGGACCGCCGAGCCATCCACGAACGGAATCGCCGAGATCGAGCCCCGCGTACGCAACCTCCGCACAGCCGGCCGTGATGCCCGCAGCCTCGCAGCGGTCGGACGGCGTCGCGCCGGTGAAGCCCGACTGTCCCGCCGTCTCGTCGTGGCCGAGCTGCGCTGGGTGAGCGACGAGATAGTTCGCGTGGTTCTGCGCGACGCGGCCGAGCGTGGCGTTGTACTGCAGGAACGGCAGGCCCATCGGGAACCGGAAGTACTTGTTGATGTAGGTGACGACCGACTGCTCGGAGCCCGGGCTGAGCGCCGGCGTGTCGGCGCGAACCACTGCCGGCACCAACGAGACGAGAACGGCCGCGAACCCAAGCCCCACCAGGACACGTGTCCGCAGCACGCACTGAACGTACCATCACCGCGCGTGAGTTTGGCGATCCTGTTCTCGGTTCTGACACTCGCCTTCGGAGCGATCGGCGTGTGGACCGCGGCCGCCGGACGCTGGCCGATCGCGGTCGCCGCCTTCGCGCTCGCCGCCTGGATGAGCACCTTTGCCTGGACCGCATTAAGGAAAGCGCGCTCCTAGGGCGTATTCTCAGATCGTGGCGGGGGAGGACAACACCCAGTCCCTCTGGCGTGAATATCGCCGGACGAACGACAAGGCGGTCCGCGACCGGCTGATCCTCACGTACGCGCCGCTCGTGAAGTACGTCGCCGGACGTCTCGGCTCCGGGTTGCCGGCGCACGTGGACGAGGGCGACCTCGTGTCGTACGGCCTGCTCGGGCTGATCGGCGCGATCGACCGGTACGACCCCGACCGGGATATCAAGTTCGAGACCTACGCGATCATGCGCATCAAGGGCGCGATCATCGATGAGTTGCGCGCCCTCGACTGGGTGCCGCGTTCCGTGCGTTCCCGGGCGAGGGAGATCGAGCGTGCGATCCGCGAGCTCGAAGCCAAGTTGGGCCGCGCGCCGGAGGACGAGGAGATCGCCGGCAAGCTCGGCATCACCACGGACGAGCTCGAGGAATCGCTTACCGATATTTCGCGCTCGTCGATCGCGGCACTCGACGAGCTGTGGTCGGTGTCGGGTGAAGGCGACCAGGTGTCGTTGCTCGACACGATCGAAGACGCGAGCGGCGTACGCCCAGCCGACTCGCTCGACGAGACCGAGCTCCGTGAGACGCTGGCTGACGCGATTGCGCGCCTGCCGGAGCGCGAGAAGCTGGTGATCACGCTCTATTACTACGAGGAGCTGACCCTCCGCGAGATCGGCGAGGTGCTCGGGGTCACCGAGTCCCGGGTCTCGCAGCTGCACACGAAAGCCGTGCTCAGGCTGCGCTCCAGGCTGGGCGGGGCGCTCGCTCCGGCATAGGATTCAAGGGTCCTGATCCACGCCGTCCGAGGAGGTCCTGTCCATGCCCATTGAGGCCGGGAAGATCCGCAATGTCGCCGTCGTCGGTCATCGCGGGACGGGAAAGACCTCGCTGGTCGAAGCGATGCTGTTTCAGGCAGGCGCGACGAACAGGCTCGGCACGATCGAGGCAGGCACCACCGTCTCCGACTGGGACGAGGACGAGCAGCGCCGGCAGATGTCGCTGGCCGCAGCCGTGTGCGAGCTGCACTGGCAGGACCGCAAGATCAACATTGTCGACACGCCGGGCGACTCCGGCTTTCAAGCCGACACCGTCGCGACGCTGAGAGTCGTCGAAGGCGCGCTCGTCGTTGTGTCGGGTGTGATGGGCGTCGAGGTAAATACGTCGCGCGTGTGGAACCGCGCCGAAGAGCTCGAGTTGTCGCGCGTCGTGTTCATCAACATGCTCGACCGCGAGCGCGCCGACTTCTATCGCGTACTGGCGTCGCTACAGGAGCAGCTGTCCGACCGCTGCATCGCCATCCAACTTCCGATCGGCAGTGAACACGAGCTGACCGGTGTGGTCGATCTGCTGCACAACTGCGCGTACATGGATCCCGGTGGCGCGCGTGAGGGCGATCCGGTCGCGATCCCTGCCGACATCGCGGCGACGGTCGAGGAGTACCGCACCAAGCTGCTCGACGCGGTCGTCGAGACGGACGAGGCGTTGATGGAGCGCTATCTCGGAGGGGAGGAGATTCCTCCCGAGGACATCGCCGCCGCGCTGAAGAACGCCGTGACGCGTGACGAGATCTACCCGGTTGCGTGCGGCGTTGCGACGGCGAACCTCGGCACCCACGCGCTGCTCGACCTGCTCGTCGAGGGCGTTCCCAGCCCGGCGAAGAAGGGCTCGCCGATTCAGACCGACGCGTCGGTCGCGGCGTTTGTCTTCAAGACGGTCGCCGATCCGTTCGCGGGCCGCATCTCGATCTTCCGCGTGTACGCAGGCGAGGTGAAGGCCGACACGACGCTTGTCAACCATCGCGACCACTCGAAGGAACGCCTCGGCAGCCTCATGAACCTGCAGGGCAAGGATCACGAGAAGGCGGACGGCTTCGGCGTGGGGGACATCGGCGCCGTTGCGAAGCTGAAGGAGGTGCAGACGGGCGACGTGCTCGTCGATGCCGAGCACGACCTCGAGCCGCCGGCGATCGGCTTCCCCGAACCGGTGATGAGTTTCGCGGTGACGGCCAAGACGAAGGGCGACGAAGACAAAGTCGCGCAGGCGCTACGCCGTCTCGCCGAAGAGGACCCGACGTTGCGGTTGCGCCGTGATGCGCAGACGGGCGAAGAGCTCGTCGCCGGCATGAGCCAGATGCACGTCGAGGTGACAGTCGAGCGCGCGAAGCGCCGCTTCGGCGTCGAGATGGAACTGCATCAGCCACGCGTGCCCTATGTCGAGACGATCAAGGGAACCGCACGCGCGCAGGGTCGCTACAAGAAGCAGACCGGTGGCCGTGGGCAGTTCGGCGACTGCCACATCGTGATCGAGCCGATCGAGGAAGGCATCGGCTACGAGTTCGTCGACAAGATCGTCGGCGGCGTTATTCCGCACGGTTTCCGCCCGGCCGTCGACAAAGGCGTGCAAGAGGCGTTGCAGCACGGCGAGCTCGCGGGCGCGCCGGTGCAAGGCGTCCGCGTCACGCTCGTCGACGGCTCGTACCACAACGTCGATTCCTCGGAAATGGCGTTCAAGATCGCGGGGTCGATGGCGTTCCGCAGCGCGTACGAGAAAGCGGAGCCGACGTTGCTCGAGCCGATCATGGAGCTCGAGGTGACGGTGCCCGACGACGCGGTGGGCGCGATCAACGGCGACCTCAACTCACGGCGCGGGCGTCTGCACGGCATGGAGCCGAAGGGCGGCATGACGTCGATCAAGGCCGAGGTGCCGATGGCGGAGGTGCTGACGTACAACCAGGCTCTGGTGTCGCTCACCGGCGGCCGCGGCGATTACCACATGCAGTTCCTGCGCTACGAGGAGGTTCCCGCGCACATCGCGCAGAAGCTGATCGACGCGGCCAAGAAGGACAAAGAGGCCGTACCAGCCTGACCCCAAAGGCTTAAAGGGCTGCAAAACCGGTACTCTCGGACCCATGACGCGCGTTACCCGGGTCATGGTCGAACGGTCGTGCGCGATCTGCGAGCGCACGCTGCTGCTCGGCGAGCGCACGACGCGCTTCGCGCCGCACGGTGTCGACGAGTACGTGGATGTGTGCCCGCTCTGCTCCGACACCGCGCTCGAATTCGGCTGGGTGCGTGAAGGCTCGCCGACGACGCCGACGTTCGGCGGCCCGCGTCGCCGCAACGGCAGCTGGCTTGGTGCGCTGCTCGGCGCGAAGCCGCGTGCGACTGAAGACACCGTCGCGTCCGAGCCGATCCTGCGCCGGCTCTCCGAGAGCGAATTGTCGATGGTCGAGGCCGCCGACCTCTTCAACGCGACCCCGTACCGTCGAACAATCAGTGGCATTGCGAAGTCGCTCGGCACGCCGACCGTCTCGGTGAAGGTGCTCTCGGGAGTGAACGCGGAGGTGGTCGTCACCGTCGCGTGGGACATCTCCTGGTACCAGTACCGCGTCGCGCTCGACTCGGACAACCCAGTGCGCCTCGAGGGTCGCGGGCACGATCCGACCGAGCTCGAATCGACGTTCAGCGAGTGGAACGCGCACATGGAGGACGACGGCCGTGTCGTCCCCGATATCGCTCGTCTGTAGAGGGGCTTACACTCGGTGGCGTGATCTATTGCGTCGTCCCCAAGGAGCTCGAGGCGGAGCTCTATGACAAGCTCGTCGAGTACTACAAGGACAACCCGAACGTGACGGTGATCGTCGACCGGCGCGACGGGCCCGACCGGCGCCACGGCCCGCCACCGCCAGGGATGGCCGAGCAGCGCGTCACGCGCGACCGGCGCCGCCATCGCGTCGAGGGGACGTTTCCGGACGTCGACCCACCGGCCGCTGCGTAAATCTGGTGCCAGGCACCTGTGGTGCCTGGCACCCGCTCTTGGGCGACACCACGAAGGCCGTCGCTAAGCTCGCCCCCATGGCGACACCTACTTTCGATTCGCTCAACCCCTCGACCGGTGAGGTCATCGACGCGTTCCCGCGTTCGACCAAGGACGACGTCGACCGCGCCGTCGCGACCGCGCGCGCCGCCTGGGAGGACTGGCGCCTCGTGCCCGCGCCGGAGCGCGGCAACATCCTCTTCCGCTTCGCCGAGCTGCTCCGGCAACACAAGCCCGAGCTCTCCGAGCTGATGACGCGCGAGATGGGGAAGGTGAAAGCAGAGGCAGGGGGCGACGTCCAGGAAGCGATCGACATGGCCTACTACATGGGCGGCGAAGGCCGGCGTCTCTTCGGCCAGACGACGCCGTCGGAGTTGCGCAACAAGTTCATGATGAGCGTGCGCATGCCGGTCGGTGTGGTCGGTGCGATCACGCCGTGGAACTTCCCGATCGCGATCCCCGCCTGGAAGCTCACGCCTGCACTGGTGTGCGGCAACACCGTTGTGCTGAAGCCGGCGGAGGACACGCCGAAGCTCGCGCAGCGCTTCGTCGACATCCTCCATGAGGCCGGTCTGCCTGAAGGCGTCGTGCAGATCGTGCACGGCTACGGCGAAGAGGCCGGCGATGCGCTCGTGCGTCATCCCGACGTGCCGGTGATCACGTTCACCGGCTCGCGCGAGACCGGCATCCTTGTCACGAAGAACGCGGCCGACGAGCTGAAGCACGTGCACCTCGAGCTTGGCGGCAAGAACGCGATCATCGTGATGGACGACGCCGACCTCGATCTCGCGGTCGACGGCATCACGTGGTCGGCATTCGGCACCGCAGGCCAGCGCTGCACTGCGGCGTCGCGCGTCATAGTCCACCGCGCGGTGTACGACGAGCTGCAGAAGAAGCTCGTGGCGCGCGCGGAGCGGATGATCATCGGCGCGCCGTGGGAGGACTCGACAGAGATCGGCCCGGTGATCAACAAAGCCGCCGTCGACAAGATTCACTCGTACACCGAGATAGGCAAGTCGGAGGGCGCGAAGCTGCTCACCGGCGGCGAGCAGGTCGAAGGCCCCGGCTTCTACTACCGCCCGACGGTGTTTGCAGACGTCGATCCGCAGATGCGCATCGCGCAGGAGGAGATCTTCGGGCCGACGACGGCGCTCATTCCTGTCGACTCGTTCGAGGACGCCGTGCGTGCGGCGAACAGCGTGCAGTACGGGCTGTCGTCGTCGATCTTCACCCGCGACGTCAACAAGGCGTTCGCGGCGATGCGCGACCTGCAGACCGGCATCACGTATATCAACGCCGGCACGACGGGAGCCGAGGTTCACCTGCCCTTCGGCGGCATGAAGCAGACCGGCAACGGTCATCGCGAAGCAGGCCAGGCGGCGCTGGACGTGTTCACCGAATGGAAGTCGGTGTACGTCGACTACTCGGGCAAGTTGCAGCGCGCGCAGATCGACAACCAGTGAGGTTCCGTCAGCTCGGCGACAGCGGCCTGCAGGTTTCCGAGATCTGCCTTGGTTCGTGGCTGACGTACGGCAGCGCCACCGAGACGTCGCAGGCGCAGGCGTGCGTCGACGCTGCGTTCGACGTCGGCATCAACTTCTTCGATACGGCGAACGTCTATGCCGGTGGCAAAGCTGAGGAGTTCCTTGGAGGTGCACTCGCAAGCCGCCCGCGCGATTCATACATCCTCGCCACGAAGCTGATGGGGGAGATGCCCGACGGCGGTCGCGGGTTGTCGCGCGAGCAGATCCTTACGCAGATCGACGCGTCGCTGACGCGACTGCGTACCGACTTCGTCGACCTGTACCAGGCGCACAGCTTCGACGCCAAGGTGCCGCTCGAGGAAACGCTGGAGGCGTTCGACGACGTCGTGAAATCCGGCAAGGCGCGCTTCATCGGAGTCTCGAACTGGAACGGCGAGCAGATTCGCCGCGGCGTCGAAGTCTGCCGCGCGAACGGTTGGGCGAAGCCGATCTCGTCGCAGCCGCAGTACTCGCTGCTCCACCGCAATCCGGAGGACGACGTGATTCCTGCGTCGCGTGACAGCGGGATCTCGCAGATCGTCTACTCGCCGCTCGCGCAGGGCGTGCTCAGCGGCAAGTACAAGCCGGGTGAGCAGCCTGCGGAGGGCACGCGTGCCGCGGCGCGGCCGGAATACATGTGGGGTTACACCGAGAACGATGTGCTCGAGCGCGTGCAGCGCCTGCGGCCGATCGCGGACGGGCTCGGCATCACGATGTCGCAGCTCGCGCTCGCGTGGGTGCTGCGTGAGCCGAACGTCGCTGCCGCGATCGTCGGTGCGTCGCGCCCGGAGCAGGTGCACGACAATGCGTCTGCGTCGGGCATCGGGCTCGACGAGCCGACGCTGCAGGCGATCGACGACGCGCTCTCGTGAAGGCGACGCTCTATACCGACGGAGGCTCGCGCGGCAACCCCGGGCCGTCCGCGTACGCGTACGTGTTGGAGGACGAAGATGGAAAACGTCTTGCCTCACGCGGGGAGACAATCGGGAGCGCGACGAACAACGAAGCGGAGTACAGAGGGTTGATCTCGGGTCTGCAGGCGGCGCTTGACATGAACGTGACCGAGCTTGAGGTGCGGGCCGACTCGCTGCTCATGGTCCAACAGATGCGCGGCGAGTTCAAAGTGAAGAAGGAGGAGCTCCGCGTGCTGTCGCTCGAAGCGGCGCGTCTTGCGCGGCAGTTCGACAAGGTCGAATATCGGCACATACCGCGCGAGAAGAACAAACTCGCGGATCGCCTTGTCAACGACGCGCTCGACGGTAAATCAGGCGCTCCACTCATGACCGTCCGCGAGGCGATCGAAGCCGGCGACATCACGGCACTCGGCGAGCTGCTCGCCGCCGACGTCGTCTTCCGCAGTCCTGCTGTCTACAAGCCGTACCAGGGCCGTGACGTGGTGATTGCGCTGCTCGGCATGGTCTCGCAGGTGTTCGAGAACTTCCGCTATCGCGCGGAATGGAATGACGGCGACACGACGATCCTCTTCTTCGAAGCGAACGTCGGTGACCGCGAATTGCAGGGCGTCGACATCCTCGAGCACAACGACGCGGGTCTCGTCGAGCGCTTCACGGTGATGATCCGGCCGCTTTCCGGCCTGCAGGCCGTCGCCGCGGCTGTTCAGGCGCGACTCGGCTAGACTGGCCGCGCTACGCGGGCGTAGCTCAGTTGGCTAGAGCGTCTCCTTGCCATGGAGAAGGTCGTGAGTTCGAGTCTCATCGCCCGCTTTTTCGTGCAGCGCGAGCGTCTTCCCATCATCGCCGCGATCTTTCTGGCCATCGGAGTGATCTGGGCCGTCATTCAAGGATCATGGATCGCGGGGATCGTTGGTGTCGTTGCCGTTGCCTGGCTACTCGCGCTGAGACGCCTGCGGCCACCGGCGTAGGCGGAGCCGCCGCCGAGGACGAACACTGCCTCCTGGCGGCGATCCGCACCGTTAACTTCGACGAGCCCTAGGCGGTAGCGGGCGCGTTGCCCTTGACGAGCGTTTCGATCTCGTAGAACACGGGCTGAATGTCTGGGCCACCAGCTGCCTGCGCGGCCGGAGCGATCTTCTCCTCGGCGAACTTCATGAACTTCTCTTTCGACTCCCAGATGTCGTAGATGTAGAAGCCCATGGGCGACTCGCCGGCGCTGTGGATGATCAGGCCGTCCGGCGACTGGTCTTCGGTCATCGGGTAGCCGCCGAACATGTGCTCGGTCATCCGCATGTAGAGGTCCTGCGTGACGCCTTCACCGGCGATCAACATGCCTACTGCCATTGCCACTCCTTGTAGGTGTGCGGCGATTCTCTCGCGTTCGTCGCCGTGCGGCAATGCATGAGAGGCTGCGAAGTCGTGACAAGCCTGCGAGATCGCATTTGCCTGGTGACCGGCGCTGCGGGCGGGATCGGCGCAGCGATCGTTGTCGCCCTCAGAGCGCGTGGGGCGACCGTTATCGCGTCGGACCTCGCCGAGTTCGATCTCGCGACGCCGGACAGCCCGCGCGCGCTCGCGGCGTCCGTGGGTCGCGTCGACATCCTTGTGAACTGCGCGGGCGCGGGACTCTACGGCACGGTCGCGGAGCTCGACCTCGCAGCCGTCGAGCGGATCGTCGCTCTCAACCTCGTCGCTCCGATCGCGCTCACGCGCGAACTGCTGCCCGCGATGCTCGAGCGCGGGGAGGGGCATATCGTCAACATCGCCTCCCTCGTTGCGCATGTGCCGAAGGAACGTGAGGCCGCCTACGCGGCGACGAAAGCGGGGCTCGCGGGGTTCACGCGCAGCCTGCACGAGGAGCTTCGCGGTAGCGCCGTTGGCGTGTCGCTCGTTTCGCCGGCGGTCGTCGCGACCGAGTTCTTCGCGGAACGCGGCGCGCCGTACGAACGCCGCTGGCCGCGTCCCGTCGCACCGGAACGCGTCGCCAGGGCCGTCGTTGCGGCAATCGAGCACAACAAGGCGGAACTGATCGTTCCGCGCTGGCTCACGATCGCCGCGCGCCTGTACGGCGGTGCGCCCGCTCTCTACCGCGCGTTGGCGCTGGCCGCCGCGGTCGCGACATCGCGTGGATAGGTCGGCAGCGCCTTGATGAGCAGCACGGCGCTCGCGAACAACGGTACGAGCATGATCGCGAATGTCCATTGCAGCCCCGAGCGGCCGCCGCCGAAGACATGGTCCGACACTGCTCCGAACAACACCGGGGCGATCGCGACCGCGATCGCGCGTACCAACGTGCGCACAGACTCGGCACGCCCCCACAGGAATGGCGGCATGATGTCGAGCCGCGCAGCGTCGAGCGGCGGGTTCTGCGCCGAGAGGACGAAGACCGCGGCGACAAGCGCGATCACCGCCGTGCTCGCTGCTCGCGTAAAAACCGCCGGCGCGAAGAAGATCACTGACGCGGTTGCAGCTGAGGCTGCGATCACGATGCGCGACTGCAGCCGGCCGTGCGAGAGGAAGAAGTCGCTGAGCATGCCGCCGGAGATCGAGCCGAGCGCCGCGCCGAAGCCCGCGGCCAGCAGCAAGCTCGTCGCGATGATCTGGCTCACGCCGTACTGCTGCTCGGCGAACTCGAGCCCGAACGTCTGCACGCCGGCGATAAAGTAGTAGCCGCATGCGCTCGCTCCGATCAGGACGAGGTTCGTGCGCACGCTGATCACGTAGCGAATCGCGTCGACCAGTCCGATGCGTCGCCGCTCCAGCACCAGTTCCCGCTCGGGCTCCACGCCTTGCTCACGCGCAAGCTGCTGTGCGTCTGTCAGCCGCTCGCTCTGCACGTGCTCGCCGCGCGCAGGTTCCTTGAGCTTGAACACGAACCACGCGAGCGCGAAGGCAGGCAGCGCGAGCACGACAAACGCCGCGCGCCAGGAAAGCGTCGCGATGTTGCCGCTCACACCGAAGCCGAGCCCGGCGCCGACCAGCTCTCCGCTCAGGATGTAGCCGTAGATCCGTCCGCGTTCGTTCGGCTCGAACGCGTCGCCGACGAGCGAGGCGACGATCGGTCCGGCGGCCGCAGTGACGGCACCGAGTGCGAGTCGCGCGACCAGCAGTTGGTGGAATGTGTCCGCCGTCGCGCACCAAAGCATCGTCGCGCCCCAGAAGACAATCGCGATCCCAAGCGTCCACGTGCGGCGAACGCGGTCGGCGAGCATGCCGAACGGAACGCTCGCGAGCGCCCCGACGAGCGCCGTCACCGACACGAGCAAGCCGATGTCGGTGTTGCTGATGTGCAGCGCGTGACGCAGTTGCCGTGCAGAGGCGCCAACCGTGGCGGTGTCGGCACCGTTCAGCGCAAGCACGCAGGCGAGAACGACCACGAGCCGGGTGCGCTCGACACCGCCGATCACGCGCACGGTCTGCCGGCTCACCGCCTGTCCGGCTTTGCGAAGTCCCTCGCCTGCCACGCGCACAGGCTACGGCGAAGTAACGCTCCGCCGTCACGGCAGTCTCTACGCCATGACCATCCGCGATCTCCTCCATGAAGCAGCAGAGACCCACCACATCGTCTATCGCATCGTCGACGGCGAGGATCCTTCCTGGGCATCGTGGTACGCCGACTGGCTGCTCGATCATTCCGAGCTGCCGCAACTGCTCGACGGCGCCCCTGTGCGCAGCCACCTCGTGCACGCGCTCGTCTCCCTCGACCGCGAATACGTCGCGGCGAAGCCCGACGAAGCGTGGGAAGACTGGTACGCCGCTCGGTTGCCCGAACGGCTCTAGTCCGGATCGGGCACGCGGTTCCGGTAGTTCTCGTGCAGGACGAGCAGCGCATCGGCGAGATCGGGTGACGTGAGAGCGCGCTTGTGCAGATAACCGGCGGCGCCCGCGTCGTCTGCGCGGCCGACATCGCCGTATTCGTCTGATCCGGTGTAGATGACGACGTGCTGGCCGGAGTCGCGCTCGCGGATCGCACGCGTCGTGTCGATGCCGTCGACGCCCGGCATGCCGATATCCATCAGCACCAGGTCGGGCGACTCGCGTTCCACCAGAGCGAGTGCGTCGCTACCGGAGCGCGCTTGGCCGACGACAAGAAAGCGGCCGTCCGCGTGGAGCAACTCCTCGACGGCGGCACCGAGGTTCGCGTCGTCTTCGACGATCAGGATGCGCAGTGGCTCGGTCAAGGGCGGGAGCCTGACACAACCGCGCATACGATGCGGCAGTGATCATCGACGGCCACAACGACCTCGTCCTGCAAGCGTGGCGAGGGAACACGCCGAAGCACGTCGACCTCACGCGTGCGGCAGAAGGCGACTTCGCGGGTGGCTTCTTCGCGCTTTACGTGCCGTCGCCCGACCCGGGCGAACCGCCGCCGATCCCGTACGCAATTCCGCTCGCCGACGCGATTCCGCAGCCGGAGGCCGCGCGCGTTGCGAACGAGTTGCTCGAGACGCTGCGTTCGCTGCCGGTGACGATCGCCGAGTCGGCCGAGGACTTCGTTGCTGGACGCGTCATGGCCATCGCTCATTTGGAGGGGTCAGACCCCATCGCACCGGACCTGTCTGATTTGGAGGACTGGTACGCGCGCGGGATCCGCTCGATCGGGATCGTGTGGTCGCGGCCGAATGCCTTCGCGACAGGCGTGCCCTTCGTGTTCCCCGGCTCGCCGGACACGGGGCCGGGCCTGACGGAGGCGGGCGTCGAGCTCGTGCGCGCGTGCAACCGGCTCGGCATTCTCGTCGACCTGTCACATCTCAACGAGCAGGGTTTCTGGGATGTCGCACGCGTCTCGGAGGCACCACTTGTCGCGACGCACTCGAACGCGCACGCGCTCTGCGCGTCGTCGCGGAATCTCACCGACGCGCAGCTCGACGAGATCGGCAGGACAGGCGGCATCGTCGGCATCAATTTCGCCGTGACGTTCCTGCGTGAGGACGGCTGGCTGGTTCACGAGACGCCGATCGCGGAGATCGTGCGGCACATCGACTACATCGCAAACCGCATCGGCATCGATCACGTCGCGTTCGGCTCGGACTTCGACGGCGCGGCAGTGCCCGACGAGGTGGGCGGCATCTGGGGTCTGCCGAAGATCGTCGACGCGCTACGCGGCGCAGGTTATGACGATGACGCGGTCGCCAAGATCACGCACGAGAACTGGCTGCGCGTTTTGCGCGCTACGTGGCGCTAACGCGCCGCGCGAAGAAGCCGCGCGCCTTCATCGTCAGCACGAGCTCGCCGTTCTGGTTGAAGACTTCGCTGGTCGTGAAGACGGTGCCGCGTTTCGGGTTCTTCGCCGACGGCTGCACGTCCGTGACCGTCACCCGACCAGAAAGTGTGTCGCCCGGCCGCACCGGTGCTGTCCAGCGCAGCTCCTCGATACCGGGCGAGCCCATCGACGCCGAGTCGAGCAGGATCGTGCGCACGAACATGCCCATGAAGAGTGCGGTCGTATGCCAACCGCTCGCGATCAGGCCGCCGAACGGGCCCGTCTTCGCGGCCTCTTCGTCGACGTGGAACGGCTGCGGGTCGAACTCTTTCGCAAACTCGACGATCTCGTCCGCGGTGACGCCAACCGTGCCGAGCTCGGTTACCTCACCGACCTTGAAGTCTTCGAAGTAGCGCACGACCCAGCACGCTATCGGTAGCGTGGCCGCGTGCTGACGAGGCGACTCGGGCGGCTCGAGGTGACGGTGGTCGGCCTCGGGTGTAACAACTTCGGCGGTCGCGTCGACGAGGACGGCACGCGCGCCGTTGTCGATGCCGCGCTCGAGGCGGGCGTCACGTTCTTCGACACCGCCGACATCTACGGCAAGCAGGGCGGCAGCGAGACATTTCTCGGGAACGTGCTTCAAGGCCGCCGCGACCAGGTCGTGCTGGCGTCGAAATTCGGCAAGCCGATGGGCGACGGCGCCGAGCGGCGTGGCAGCACGGCCTACATTCGCCGGGCGCTCGAAGCGTCGCTGAAGCGGCTCCAGACCGACCATCTCGACCTCTATCAACATCACGAAGAGGATCCCGACACTCCGCTCGAGGAGACGATCGGCACCCTCGAAGCGCTGGTTGCCGAGGGGAAGATCCTCGTCTACGGCACCTCCAACTATCGCCCCGAAACGCTCGCGCAGGCGCGGGTGTACGCGGGCGAAGCATTCGTCAGCGAGCAGAGCGAGTACTCGTGGCTGGAGCGCGGCGTCGAGCGGGAACTGCTGCCGGCGTGTGAGCGGCTTGGGCTCGGCTTCATCCCGTACTTCCCGCTGGCGAGTGGGTTGCTCACCGGAAAGGTACGCCGCGATGTTCCTCCGGCAGAGGGCACGCGCCTGCACGGCCACGCGATCGACGACGCGGAGCTCGCAATCGTTGAAAAGCTCGCGCACTGGGCTGACGAACGCGAGATCTCACTGCTCGATGTCGCGATCGGGGGCTTGCTCGCAGTTCCGCCCGTCGTGAGCGTGATCGCCGGTGCGACGAAGCCGGAACAGGTGCGCGCCAACGCCGCCGCCGGCGAGTGGCTGCCGACGGCGGACGAGCTGTTCGAGATTCAGAAACTCGCGGGCTAGAGCTTCGCCACCACGTGCTTGATCAGCGTGTACTCCTCCATGGAGTACGACGACAGATCCTTGCCATAACCGGACTGCTTGTAGCCGCCGTGCGGCATCTCGGAGGTGATCGGCACGAGGTGGTCGTTGATCCACACTGCACCGAATTGCAGCTTGCGCGCAGCTTCGAGCGCACGCCCGATGTCACGCGTCCACACCGACGCGGCCAGGCCGTAACGCACGTCGTTCGCCCACGCAATCGCTTCGGCGTCGTCGCTGAACTTCTGCACCGTCACGACCGGGCCGAACACCTCGTCCTGCACGATCTCGTCCTTCTGCTTCACGTCGGTGACAATCGTCGGCTGCACGAACCAGCCCGTGTCGCCATTCGTCCCTCCACCCGTGAGCACCGTGGCGCCTTTCGCGCGGTCGAGGAAGCCGAGGATGCGCTGCTGCTGGTCGGCTGAGATAACCGGGCCCATGTCGAGATCCTCGCTTGTCGCGGGGTCGCCAACCTTCAGCGACTCGACCGCGGGCACGAGAGCCTCGAGCAGCGCGTCGTAGATCTTCGGGCCGGCGATCACGCGCGAACCGGCGGTGCAGTCCTGGCCCGAGTTCGCGTAACCGGCGATCTTGATGCCTTCGGCCACTGCTTCGGGATCGGCGTCGTCGAAGACGACCATCGGCGCTTTACCGCCGAGCTCGAGGTGCACGCGCTTGAGCGAGTCCGACGCGTTGCGCGCGATCAGTTTGCCGGTCGACACATCGCCGGTCAGCGAGACGAGCCCGATCGCCGGATGCTCGACGAGACGTGAGCCAACGGGCACGCCGTCACCCGTCACACACTGCAGCACGCCGGCAGGAATCACGTCCGCAGCCAGTTCCAGGAAACGCAGCAAGGACAGCGGCGTCTGCTCGGCCGGCTTGAGGATCTGGCAGTTGCCGCCGGCGAGCGCGGGCCCCATCTTCCACACCGCCATCATCAGCGGGTAATTCCACGGGCAGATGCCGGCGACGATGCCGATCGGCTCGCGGCGAACCATCGACGTGTAGCCGGTGATGTACTCGCCGGTCGCCTTGCCCTCGAGTAGCCGCGCAGCGCCCGCGAAGAAGCGAAGGTTGTCGACCGCGAACGGCATTTCCTCTCGTGCAAGCCCGATCGGCTTGCCGACGTTCCGCGACTCGATCTGCGCGAGCTCTTCGGCGTTGTCTTGCATCACATCGGCGAGCTTGTGCAGCAGCTCCGAGCGCTCCTTCGGCGTCGCGTCGAGCCACGTCGGCAGCGCCTGTTGCGCACGCTCGACGACCGCGTCGACCTCGTCGGTGGTCATGTTCGGAACCTGCGAGATCGTCTCGCCGGTCGCTGGGTTGTAGACGTCGAGCGCTGCCATGGGGGTCTCCTATTCGGTGCGCAGGATCCCGCTTTCGCGGGTGAGTCGCTGGGCCAAGAGTACGGGGATGACCGTCGCCGCGAGCACGATCAGCACGACGACGTTGACTTCGGGAAGCTGTTGGCCGCGCTGCAGATTGCCGAAGATCCAGATCGGCAGCGTGGTCTGGGCGCCGGCCGTGAACGTGGTGACGATCACTTCGTCGAACGACAGCGCAAAGGCGAGTAGCGCGCCCGAGACGAGGGCGGTTGAGATCGCCGGGAACGTCACGTAGAGGAATGTCTGCACGCGATTAGCGCCGAGATCCATCGACGCCTCTTCGAGTGAGCCCGGCACGCGCCGCAGCCGCGCGAGCACGTTGTTGTAGACGACGACCACGCAGAACGTGGCGTGGCCGATCACGATCGTCACGAGGGCGAACCTGATGCCCCAGAACGTGAAGTACGAGTTGAGCGCCATGCCGGTGATGATCCCGGGCAGCGCGATCGGCAGCACGAGCAGGAACGAGATCGCCTCACGGCCGAAGAAGCGGAACTTGTGCACGCCGAACGCGGCAAGCGAGCCGAGCGTGATCGCGATCAAGGTGGCGAGTCCGGCGGCTTTCAGCGAGAGCCAAAGCGCCGACTGCATCGCCGGGTCGTGAATTGTCGGCGAGAACCACTTTGTGGTCAGCCCCGGGAGTGGCCAGCTCTCGACGTTCGACTTGTTGAACGCGTAGACGCAGATGATGATGATCGGCACGTAGAGAAACGCGAGCACAAGCACCGTGAAGACACCGAGCGCGATCCGTGTGTTGCGCGTTTCCATCAGAGAGCGTTGAACGCGCCCAGCCGGCGCGCGATCAGCAGGTAGATGCCCATGACGGCGAGCGGGACAGTTGCGTACGCGGCTGCGAACGGCAGGTTGCTCGACTGGTTGACGGAGTCGTAGACGACGTTGCCGATGAACTGGCTGTTGGAGCCGCCGACCAGCGTGGGGGTGATGTAGTCGCCGAGCGTCAGCGAGAACGTGAAGATCGAGCCGGCGACAATTCCTGGAAGGGCGAGCGGCAGGATCACCGTGCGCAATGTGCGCGAGCCGCGCGCGCCGAGGTCACGCGACGCTTCGATGTAGGAGTGGGGGATCCGCTCGAGCGCCGCGTAGACCGGCAGGATCATGAACGGCAGCCAGATGTAGCTGAACACGATCCACACGGCGGTGTTCGTGTAGCCGAGATTCGCTGCCGGCAGGCCAATCTTTTGCAGCGACCAGTTGAGGATGCCGTTGTGGTCGAGGATCACCTGCCACGCATAGACGCGTGCGAGGTAGCTCGCCCAAAGCGGCAGCAGCGTCAGCACGAACAACAGCGCGCGCGTTCTTGGCGACGCGACGCGTGCCATGAAGTACGCGAACGGGAACGCGATGACCGCGTCGGTGATCGTCACCGCGAACGCGATGCCGATCGTGCGCAGCGCAACGGTGCGGTAGACGGAGCCGTGCCAGAGCGTCGAGAAGTTCGCTGTGGTCCACACGTGCTCGAGCAGGCCGGTGAACGAGTTGACCGACCAGAACGCCGAAACGAACAGCGCGACGAGCGCCGCGATGTAGATCGCGACGAAGAAGCCAATCGGCGCCGAGAACAGGAGGAGCGCGCCGCCGAGACGACGCGCTCCCCGCTTTTGCCTCAGCCCTTTAGGGCGGTCCAGGCTTGCTGCCACTTCGTGTAGTCCATGCAGTTGTTCTGGCCGTTGCCGCAAGCTGCGATCGGCGTCTTCCAGAAATAGATCTGCTTGAAGTACTGCAGCGGGGCGTTCGCGTGGTACTGCTCACACGAGCCCTTGGACAGCTTGTCCATGATCGAGCACGCCTTCGAGTTGACAGGCGTCTCGCCGAAGTAGATGGCCTGCTCGGCCTGCACCTTCGGCGTCGAGACATACGCGAGCCACTTGTACGCGCAGTCGAGGTTCTTCGTGTGCGCCGACACCATCCATGTGTCGAGCCAGCCCGTCGCGCCTTCGGACGGGATCAGGTCCTTCACCGGTGACTTGTCGGCGATCAGCGTGTTCGTCTGGTACGGCCACGATGCGCCGACGACGGCGTCGCCGCTCTTGAACAGGCTGATCTCCTGCCCGGCCAAGCCCCAGTACTTCTTGACGAGAGGCTTCTGCTGCTTGAGCAGGTTGATCGTGGCGGTGAACTGCGCCGGGTTCAACTCGTACGGATCCCTGATGCCGAGCGACGGCTTGTGCTTCATCAGATACAGCGCCGCATCGGCGATCTGAATCGGGTTGTCCGGCACGGTGACCTTGCCCTTGTACTTCGAGCTGTAGATCACCGACCACGACGTCGGAGCCGGCTTCACCTTCTTGGTGTTGTAGAGCAGCGTGTTCGGCCCCCACTGCAGCGAGATGCCGTAGTGCTTGCCGCCCACGGTGTTGTTCGGCGGCGATTGGAACGCCTTGCCGAAGTTTTTGAAGTCGGGCACCTTCGTCGGATCGACCGTCTGCACGTCGTGCCCATAGATCAGGCGCAAGCTGGCGTCGCCCGAGGCGGAGACCATGTCGTACTGGCTGCCGCCGCCCGTGCGCATCAGCGTGACCATCTCGTCCGACGAACCGGCGTACTTCGCGTTGATGTGACAACCCGTCTGCTTCTGGAACGGGTTGACCCACTGCGGCTGCAGGTAGCCCTCCCACGCGACCATGTTCAGCGTGCCGCCTGTCTGCTTCGAGACACCGGCCGCCGGGAACATCAGGCCCACCGCGAATATCGCGATCAGAGCCCACATCGGCTTCCTCATCTGCCCTCCTGGGTGGTTGAGATCTCGTGCGTGTCTTCGTCGCGCCAACTGAGGGCGATGCGCGTACCGGGCGCGACTTGCGTTCCGTCGTTCTGCTTGACGACTGTGAGGCGTTCCCCCGCGTCGGTGTCCACGAGATACCGCGTGAACGCACCGACAAAGACGACATCGGCGATTGTTGCGGCTTCGCCGTTGCCGTTCATCTGAATCCGCTCGGGCCGCACGCTGAAGCGGCGGCCGTTGCGTTCGAGAATGTTCGACGTACCGACGAAGCCCGCCACGAACTCGGTTGCCGGGTGTTCATAGATCTCGGTCGGCGAGCCGATCTGCACGATGCGGCCTTCGTCGAAGACCGCGACGTGATCGCTCATCGTCAGTGCCTCTTCCTGGTCGTGCGTGACGTAGAGGAACGTCATGCCGAGCTCGCGTTGCAGCGTCTTCAGGAACGTCTGCATCTCTTGTCGAAGTTTCAAGTCAAGAGCACCCAGCGGCTCGTCGAGCAGCAGCACCTGCGGGCGGTTGACGATCGCGCGCGCGAGTGCGACGCGCTGCCGCTGGCCGCCGGAAAGCTGGATCGGCTTGCGGTTGCCATAACTGCCGAGGCGCACGCGGTCGAGCACTTCGTCGACACGCTCCTTGCGTTCGGCGCGGTCGATACCGCGGACTTTCAGCCCGTACCCGACGTTGTCGGCCACCGTCATGTGCGGGAACAGCGCATAGTCCTGGAACACGGTGTTGACGTCGCGCTGGAACGGCGGCCGGTTCGTGATGTCGGTGCCGCCGATCTTCACCGTTCCTTCGTCGGGGTGTTCGAAGCCGGCGATGATGCGCAGCGTCGTCGTCTTCCCCGAGCCGGACGGGCCGAGCAGCGTGAAGAACTCACCGTCGGCGACGTTCAAGTCGACGCCGGCGACGGCATCGACGTCCGTGTAGCGCTTGCGGATGCCGGTGAGCTCGACGTCAGCCGGCAAAGCACGCCTCGAGGATGTCGAGGCCGCGGTTCAGCTCGTCGTCCGAGATCGTCAGCGGCGGCAGCAACCGAATCACGTTGCCGTAGATGCCGCACGACAGCAGCACGAGGCCTCTCTCGTGTGCAGCGGACGTGATGCGTGCGCTCGCTTCGCCGTTTCGCTCGGGCAGTTCGATCGCGAGCATTGGACCGAGGCCGCGAACGTCCGAGCCTTTGGGCGCAATCTTTTCGAGCCGTGCGCGCAGAGTCGTCCCGAGCTGCTCTGCACGAGAACGGAGCGTGGGGAGCTCGTCGAGCACGGCAAGCGCTGCCGCGCACGACAAAGGGTTACCGCCGAACGTGCCGCCGAGGCCGCCGACCGGCGCAGCATCCATCACCTCGGCGTTGCCGGTGACTGCTGCGAGCGGAAGCCCGCCGCCGATCGTCTTGCCGATGGTGATCAAGTCCGGTTGGACGTCGAAATGCTCGATCGCCCACATCGGGCCGGTGCGACCGCACCCACTTTGCACCTCGTCGGCGACGAAGAGAATCCCGTGCTTGTCGAGTAGCTCACGCAGCCGCTCGAGATAACCCTGGGTCATCGGGATGAAGCCGCCCTCGCCTTGCACCGGCTCGAGCACCGCGCAGGCGATCGTCTCGGGATCGACGCCGGCCTTGAAAAGCAGGTCGAGCGCGTTGATCGCGTCGTCGTCGGAGATGCCGTGGAACGCGTACGGCACCGGGGCGCGGTAGATCTCGGGCGCGAACGGGCCGAACGTCTTCTTGTACGGCACGACCTTCGCGGTCATCGACATCGTGAGCAGCGTGCGGCCGTGGAACGCGTTGTCGAAGACGAGCACGGCGGGTCGGCCGGTGGCCGATCGCGCGATCTTCACCGCGTTCTCGAGCGCCTCCGCGCCGCTGTTGACGAGCACCGACTTCTGCTGGGCGCCACGGCACGGCGACAGCTCGGCGAGTCGGCGGCAGACCTCGACGTACGGCTCATAGATGCCGACGACGAAGCACTGGTGCAGGTACTGGTCGGCCTGGGCGTGGATCGCCTCGACGACTGCGTCCGGCCGGTGGCCGAGGTTGTTCGACGCGATTCCGCCGGCGAAGTCGAGAAACTCGCGGCCGTCGATGTCCCAGATGCGTGCCCCTTCGGCGCGCGCGACGACCAGCTTCGGCGTCGATACGCCTCTCGCGACGTACCGGTCGCGCGCCTCCAGGACGCGCTCGGTTGCGTTGCGCTGCTCCACGGACACGATCGGAAGACTGTATATCGGGCATTCAGCGCGCGTAAGGCTCGCGCCGGGCGCCGATACGATGCGGCGGCGCGGCGCCTTGGCCGAGTGGTTAGGCAGCGGCCTGCAAAGCCGTTTACAGCGGTTCGAATCCGCTAGGCGCCTTTACGGCTTTATGCCGGCCGGGCACGACCAGAGCGCGGGACCGACGTCGGCGCAACCGAGCGGCTGCAGATCGGGCGAAGGCTTCCACCAGCCGCCGTGGCAATGCTCGAGCTGGTTCCCGTCCACGAGCGTCGACGTACAGCCTGCGCGGACGTGCAGCTTCTTCAGCAACGGTCCGCTCGATGCGGCGAACCCGAGCACGCAGAGCAGGAACAGGAGCGTCAGGAGCACGCGAAACGAGATGACCATGATCTGTCATCGGCGCAGCGCCAGAATTCATGTCACTCGAAAGAAGGAAACCGCTGCGAGCAGGGGTTTCGGCGATTCTTAGAAACCTCTGGCACGATGCGGCGGCTGATGGAGGGGCGCATGCTGCGGGGGGTCATCTGTTCGGTTGTTGCGATCTTGACTGTTGCTGCCGCGGCGGCGACCGGCGGAAGTGCGACGCCGCTCAAGCTGACGGTCGGCGGGCCTCTACGCGTGACGGCTCTAAAGAAGCCGACGATCGTCTCTGTCTCGGCGTCGCCGATCCTGCTGCAGAGCAAGGGCGGGACCGTCACGGTCAGCGCGTCCGTCCGCGGCGCGACCTCGTGCATCGTCTCCGGCCAGCGGCGTCCGTTCGGGCCCTACATCGCGCACACGCTCAATTGCCGCTCGGGGCACGTGAAGATGCGCTTCCCGGTGCTCGCTGCGACGTCGACGTCGCAGCAGACGATCCACTTCAAGATTCGCGCACTGCATGCCAAGCAGAAGACGGCGACCGCGTCGACCTCCATCGTCGAGGCGCCTGCGCAGCCCGCGCCGCCGCCGCAGGCGCCCGCCGTCTCAACTGCGAGCCTCCCCGAAGGGACGCTCGGCGCCGCGTACTCGGCTCAGCTTGCTGCGACCGGTGGCAAGCCGCCGTACAGCTGGAGCCTCGCCGGCGGCACGCTGCCGGCCGGCGTTGCGCTCGATCCAACTGGACTTCTTTCCGGAACGCCGAGCGTACCCGGCGACTACATCGTCACCGTCGAAGTCGCCGACGCGGACCACCTCAACACGGAGGCGACCGTGCTGCTGAGCATCGACGGGCCGGCGCTTGACCTCACGAAGCCCGTCAATGGCGCGCACAGTCAGAACTGGTCCGGCTACGACGTCAACGGCGGCCCATTCACGTACGTGAGCGGCACCTTCAACGTCGTCGCCATGGCGCCTACTGCCACGAGTACCGACACGCACATGTCGGAGTGGGTGGGAATCGACGGTGTGACCTCGCAGACCGTGCTTCAGGCCGGCATCGGCGAGGACTCCGTGCCCGGCTCGAGCATCATCGAACAGTACGCCTGGTCGGAGGTCTATCCGGCGCCGCCGCAGCTCGTGCCGCTGTCGTTCAACGACGGTGACCAGATCACCGTCACGATCAGCGAGATCACCACCAACGTCTGGAACCTGCGCCTGAAGAACCAGACGTCGGGCCAGTCCGCCAACGTGCAGGTGAATTACTCGAGCGCACTCTCGTCGGCCGAATGGATCGTCGAGGCCCCCGCCGACGCGAGCAGCGGCAACGTGCTCACGCTCGGGCAGTACGCGCCGGCCGCGACGTTCACCAAGTTGCTCGTGAACGGAGCGCAGTCGACGATCGACTCCGACCAGATGATCCAGCAGGGCACGCCGGTGTCGACGCCGTCGTCGATCTCGCCGAACGGCTTCACCGTGCAGTACGGCGGCGACACACCCGCCACACCGTAACCCGCTCAGAGCGTTTTTTCTTTCGTGCGCGCACTTGCGGACGTGTCGCATCCGTCATACATTGCGGATCCCGTCGAGCACGGAGAGCGAGTAGGTCGAAGCCTCGCCGAGCGACACCCGACGCGCGCAAGCGCGAGAGGTTCGGTTGGTGAGGTGGACGAAAGCTCCACCGACTCGGCGGGATTTTTTGTGGACCTTTACAGCGTCGCGTTTCGTATGACCGGCGATGGGCGCGCTCGCGTTGGTCTTCGTAGGGCTTCAGCTCGTCCTGCCGCGCGGCTGGCAGGGATTGACGATGAACCCGAAGCTCGCCACGTGCGACCCCGCGACGCTCGCGGTCGTCGGCACGCAGACACCTCACCTGACGAATAACGGCTGGGCGTTGCCGGCGCCAGGCCAGGTGCTCGTCTTCGTGGAGGAGGATCACGCCAACAAGCCGTACGGGAACATGCACAGGCCCGCGCGGTTCCAGATCAGGTGGGGACACTTCGACCGACTCGAAGGTTGCTGCGGATTACCCGCGGCGCGGGGGCAGACGATCTGGTTCCGGCAGAACGGCCGCTACCTCGGCTTCATCGTCTACGCCGGAAGGAACGTTTCGGCGAAGACTCGCGCGGCGACGCAGCGACTGCTCGACAGCCTGCACGTTCGGTAGGAGTTAGTCGCGCCCGAAGAGCGAGCTCTCGAACACATAAAAGAGCGCGATGCCGGCGTAGAGCCCGATTGCGATGTAGGCGGAGATGAGGGACGAGAGCATCGCTGCCGCGTACATGGCCGACCCGGGGGCGAACGAGCGCGAGATGCCACTGACCGTGCGCCGGTCGGCGTCGGCGGCGAGCAGCCGCCCGCCGACGGACGCGTAGAACCACAGCGCCGCGTAGCAGAGCGACATCAGCGTGAAAATCAGGCCGTATTCGAATGCGCCGGCCTTGCCGCCGCTCCGCATCGTCTCGGCGAGCACGCGCGTGGGAAATGGACTGAACGCGACCACCATCAGGAAGACGACGTTGATCATCAGGAACGTGCGATCGACGCGGCCAATCTGCGCGAAGACGGTGTGATGGTTCGCCCAGATGATTCCGATCGTGAGAAACGAGATGGCATACGCGGCATACGACGGCCACGCGTGGATCAGGCCGTGCGACACCGAGCCGCCCGTTTCGTGGACGTCGAGGATCAGCAGCGTCGCCGCAATTGCGAAAACCCCGTCGCTGAACGCCTCGAGCCGCGCCGTCTCCACGATGTCATTGAACGCTTAGGATCGGACATTCATGAGCTTCAGTGGTTCCCTGATTCAGAACGCGATCTACATCGCCCAGCAGCCGCCGGAGTGGCCGATCGCGGCCGCCGATTGGGAGCGAGCTGCCGAGGCGAAGCTCGACGCAGGCGCGTTCGGCTACATCGCCGGCGGTGCCGGGGCGGAGTCGACGATGCGCTCCAATCTCGCCGCTTTCGAGAAGTGGCAGATCCGGCCGCGGATGCTCACGGGCAACGTCGTGCGCGACCAAACGGTCGACGTGCTCGGGCTGCACTCGGCTGCTCCTTTTTTCTTTGCTCCCGTCGGCGTGCTCTCGATCGCGCACAACGAGGGTGAGCTCGGAGTTGCGCGCGCGTCTGCATCGTCGGGCGTGCCGTTGGTGCTCTCGAGTGCCGCGACGCACTCGATCGAAGAGATCGCCGAGACGGGCTGCCCGCGCTGGTTCCAGCTGTACTGGGTGAACGACCGCGAGATCTGCGCGAGCTTCGTGCAGCGCGCCGAGACCGCCGGCTACGCGGCGATCGTCGTCACGCTCGACACGCTCCAGCTGGGTTGGCGACCGCGCGACCTGCGTCAGGCGTACCTGCCGTTCATCAAGGGTGAAGGCTGCGGACAGTTCTTCAGCGACCCGGTCTTTCTCTCACGCCTCGACAAGCCGCCGGCCGAAGATCCGCTCACCGCGGCCGCGACGATGCTCGCGACGTTCCCGAACGTCGGGCTGACGTGGGAGGACCTCGCCTGGCTGCGCTCGCAGACATCGCTGCCGCTGCTCGTGAAAGGTGTGCTCACCGCCGACGACGCGAAGCTCGCGCTCGACCACGGCATGGACGGGGTGATCGTCTCCAATCACGGCGGCCGGCAGGTCGACGGCGCCGTCGGGGCGCTTGACGCGCTCGTCGAAGTGCGCGACGAACTGCCTGAGGCCGTTGTGCTGATGGACGGCGGCATCCGTTGCGCAGCCGACGTCGTGAAGGCGATGGCGCTCGGTGCCGACGCAGTGCTGCTCGGGCGCCCGTACGCGTACGCGCTCGCCGTCGGCGGCCAGCGCGGCGTCGAAGAGTTGACGCAGAACCTGATGGCGGAGATCGACCTGACACTCGCGCTCGCAGGCGCGACCTCGGTCCGCGAGCTCGATCGCAGTTGGATTTCGGCGTCGTCCTAAGCCAGCCCGGGCGCGTTGCGCTCGAGGAGATCGTCGTCGACGCACCGCAAGCCGGCGAAGTGCTCGTGCGTATCGAGGCGACCGGTGTTTGCCACACCGACCTGCACGTGATCGAGCAGGACGGGTGGGGACATCGCTTCCCGGTGCTGCTCGGTCATGAGGGCGCAGGCGTCGTCGAAGCAGTCGGCGACTTCGTCGACACGGTCGAACCGGGCGACAACGTGGTGATCGGCTGGAAAACGGCGTGCGGCGAGTGCGTGCCGTGCCTGCGCGGCGACCCGCGCCACTGCCGCAAGCCCCCGGGCGCACCCGGCCGGCTGCATCGCGCGAACGGCGACGACCTCACGCCCGTGCTGCGCACCGGCACCTTTGCGACACGCACCGTCGTGCCCGCGGTTGCGCTGGCGAAGGTCACGAACCTTGCACCGGAAGAGGCGTGCCTGCTCGGCTGCGCGGTGGCGACGGGCGTGATGTCGGTGATCGAGACGGCGCAGCTGTGGCCTGGTGCGCGCGTCGCGGTGATCGGTTGCGGCGCCGTGGGGCTGTCCGTCATCCAGGGGGCAAAGATTGCGGGGGCGTCGGAGATCCGCGCGATCGATCTCGATGAGCGCAAGCTTGAGCAGGCCAGGTCGTTTGGCGCGACCGACGTCGGTGAAGGCCCTGTCGACTTTGCGTTCGACGTGGTGGCGCGCAAGCAGACGTTCGAGCAGGCGCTGCGCATCGCGCCCACCGTGATCCAGGTGGGCCTTTCGCCCGCCGGTGAGACCGCTGAGGTGGTGCTCCCGTCACTGTTCGCGCGGCGCGCGCGCATTCTTGTCTCGCATGGCGGCGACCACCTGCCCGAGGATTTCCCGTGGCTCGCCGAGCTTGCAGGTGCGGGCAGGCTCGACCTCGCGAGCATGGTTACGCGCGTTGCGCCACTCGCTGAGTGGAGCGAGGCATTCGACGCGATGAAGGACGGCGACGTGATTCGTACGGTGCTGACACCGTGACGCTCGTCGAGCTGCAGCGGATCATCGCCGGAGAGACTCCCGGCGCTTCGGTCGGCGAGTTGATCGGCATGCGCATCGTCGCCGCCGACGTCGGCACGGCGACGTTCGAGATCGACGTCGGTCCCCAGCACTCGAGCCCGCCGGGCACGGTGCACGGCGGCATCCTCTGCGACCTCGCCGACGGAGCGATGGGCTGTGCCAACCTCTCCCGCCTCGAGGAGGGAGAGACGTTCACCACCATCGAGCTGAAGATCAATTTCCTCAAGCCGGTGTGGGAGGGGCGCCTCACCGCCGTGGGAACGGTGATCAAGGCGGGCAAGACGATTGCGCTGTGCGAGGCGCGCGTCACCGACGCGGAGGGCTCGCTGGTCGCCTACGCGACGTCGACGTGCATGACCCTGCGCGCGTAGGATCGCATCATGGATCTGCGGGACACGCAGGAGGAAGCAGCCTTCCGGCAGGAAGTGCGCGACTTCATCGCGCAAAACCTCCCTGAGGAGTCCCGTCAGCGCAGTTCCCGGCGTTTCGAGGATTCCGACCGCGACTGGAGCCGCAAGCTGGGCGAGGCGGGGTACGCGGGCCTGACGTGGCCGAAGGAGTTCGGCGGCTCGGGCGCGCCGTATAGCCACCAGGCGATCTACCTCGAAGAGCTCGCGCGCGCCGAGGCGCCGTCGCACCTCGGCGTGATCGGCATCGGTATGGCCGGCCCGACGATCATCTCGTGGGGCACCGACGCGCAGAAGAGCCGCTACCTCTCGAAGATCCTCACGGCCGACGAGATCTGGTGCCAGGGCTTCTCGGAGCCCGGCGCCGTCAGCGACCTCGCCGCGGTGCGCACGCGCATCGAGGACAAGGGCGACCACTTCCTAGTGAACGGCCAGAAGGTGTGGTCGTCGTTCGCGCACATCGCCGACTACTGCATCCTCGTCGGGCTCGGCGTGTCCGACGCGCCGCGCTACCAGAACCTGACGTACGTGATCGCCGACATGCACGCGCCCGGCGTCGAGGTGCGGCCGCTTGTGCAGATCACCGGCCACGCGGAGTTCAACGAGATCTTCTTCACCGACGTGCAAGTGCCGAAGGAAAACCTGCTCGGAGAAATCGGCGGCGGCTGGCAGGTCGCGATGACCACGCTGCTGCACGAGCGTGGGACGCTCGGCTTCGCGCTGACCGCGACGCTCGAGGTTGCAGTGCGTAAGCTCGTTGCGCTCGCCGATGAGCGCAATGTCACCGACGCGGTGCTGCTCGACCGCATCGCGCGCGAATGGGTCGAGCTGCAGGCGATCCGCTACACGAACTACCGCTCGCTGACAACGTTGACGAAGACGGGCGTACCCGGCCCCGAAGGCTCGATCTCGAAGCTCGTCTGGTCGGAGAACAACCAGCGCCTCACGAAGCTCGCGCTCGAGATTCTCGGCTCGCACGCCCAGCTGACGAACGGCAGTGGCGACGGCTATTGGCAGTACCAGCAGCTGCGCTCGCGCGGCAACACGATCGAGGCGGGATCGAGCGAGATCCTGCGCAACATCGTCGCCGAGCGCGTCCTCGACATGCCGAGATCGCGGTAATGGATTTCTCGTTTACGCAGGAGCAAGAGGACCTGCGCCGCGAAGCGCGCGCGTTCCTCGAGGCGAACCCGTCGCCGTCGCTGGATCAACTCGGCGAGCTCGGCTGGGTCGGGTTGTTGAAGAGCGAGGACTTTTCTTTTCTCGACGCAGCGGTTCTGTTCGAGGAGCTCGGGCGCGTGCTCTATGACGGCCCGTTCGTGCTCAACGAGATTGCCGCCCAGCCCGGCGATGACGTGTGGTCGATCGAGATCGACGGCTTCGTTCCGCATTTGAACGCTGTCGACCGCGTGCTGACGCCGGACATGCATGGATCGACGGCTGCAGGCGAAGTGCTGACGACGGTCGACGAGACGCTCGGGCTCGGCCGCCTCTCGCCGAATGGGGCGGAAGCCGCTTCCGGCACGTGGCCCGAGGTGCGCCGGCAGCTGCTGACCTCGTTCGCGCTCGAGTCGATCGGAATCGGCGCTTTTGCGCTTGAGTCTGCGATTACCTACGCGAAGGATCGCGAGCAGTTCGGAAAGAAGATTGGCGCCTATCAGGCGGTCGCACATTCGCTCGTCGATGCGTACATCTCGCTCGAGCTCAGCCGCTCGCTCGCGTACTGGGCGGCGTGGTGCGTCGCCGAGAACGACGAGCAGGCGGAGATCGCCGCGGTCGCCGCCAAGTCGCAGGCCGGCGCGGCTGCCGTGGCGGCCTGCGAGAAGTCGATCCAGGCGCACGGCGGCACGGGCTTCACCTGGGAGCATCCGCTGCACCGCTACTACAAGCGCGCGCTGTGGCTCGAAGGCGCGCTCGGCTACGGCCGTGAGCAACGCGCCGAGGTTGCCGCATATCTACTGCCCTCGTAACCGGCGCCTCGTCCGGCATCGGTGCCGCCACGTGCAAGCTGCTGCTCGACCGCGGCTGGACGGTCTACGCGTCGGTGCGCTCACCAGGACAGGCACCCGCGGGCACGCATGAGCTGGTGTTCGACGTCAGCGATGCCGTTGCGATTGGTCACGCGGCTGCAAGTGTCGAGGAGCTCGATGCGCTCGTCGACAACGCAGGCATCGCGGTCGCGGCGCCGCTCGAGTTCCTGCCGCCGGAGGAGTTGCAGCGCCAGCTCGACGTGAACGTGGTCGGGCAGTTGCGCGTGCTGCAGACCTTCATGCCTGCGTTGCGCCGCCGCAACGGACGCATCGTGCTGATGGGTTCGATCGGCGGCCGCTCGGCGCTCCCGTTTCTCGGCGCATATGCGATGTCGAAGTTCGCGCTGGAGGCGATGGCGGATGCGCTGCGGGTTGAGCTCGCGCCGTTCGGCATGCACGTCGCGATCGTCGAGCCGGGGACGATCGCCACCGCCATCTGGACGAAGCCCCAGCCCGTCGCCGACACCATGCCGGCCGAGGCTGCCCAGCTCTACGGCGAACGCATGGCGAAGTTCCGCGCGCTCGCGGCGAAACGTTCGTCGACCTCAGCCATCGCGCCGGGTGTGGTGGCAAAGGCGGTCGAGCATGCGCTCACCGCAAAGCGCCCGAAAGCGCGCTACCTGGTCGGCCCTGACGCGAAGCGCCGGGCGTGGCTGCAGAAGCTTCCCGACCGCTGGCGCGACCGGCTGCTTACGCGCCTCTTGTTTGGAGCCTAGGATCAGCACATGACTTACTCCATTTCTTCTCTCGACGAGCTGGGCGACGGCCCTGGCTTCCGCAAGGCGCGCTCGGCACTTGGCGTTACCGCGTTCGGCGTGAACGGTCTGGTGTTTCCGCCGGGCTACGAAGGGCCGAACCACTACCACGACGTCCAAGACGAGCTGTACTTCGTCCACCGCGGCACCGCGACATTCCGCTTCGAAGGCGTTGAGCAAGAGGTGCCCGAAGGCGGCCTCGTCCACGTCGAGTCGACGACGCATCGCGCGATTTCGAATCGCACCGACGGCGAGCTGGTGCTCATCATCGTCGGCGGCAAGGACGGGTACGTCGACCGTGACGGCCACCTCGTCGATCCCGACGTCGACCTGCCGCGGAGGCAAGGGCTCGGATGAACGGCCTGATGATGGATTACCAGCTCACGCTGCCGACGCTTCTGCGCCGGGCGGAGAGCTACTACGGCGGGAAGAAGATCGTCACACGCCTTCCCGACAAGAGCTTCCACACGCTGACGTACGCAGAGTCGTGCAGGCGGTCACGCGCACTCGCCGTTGCGCTGGGCGAGCTCGGTCTAAAGCGCGGCGATCGTGTTGCGACGCTCTGCTGGAACCACTCGCAGCATCACGAGGCGTATCTCGGCATCCCGTGCGGCGGCTTCGTGCTGCACACGCTCAACCTCCGCTTGCATCCGAACGACCTTGCGTTCATCGCGACGCACGCGAACGACAAGGCCGTCATCGTCGACCGTTCGCTCGTTCCGCTACTCGAGTTGTTCAAGGATCGCACGAACATCGAGCACGTCTTCGTTGTCGAAGACTCGTACGAAGAGCTATTGGCGAGCGCGGATCCGGAGGCGTGGCGCGATCCCGAGCTCGACGAAGACGAAGCCGCGGCGATGTGTTACACGAGCGGCACCACGGGCCAGCCGAAGGGCGTGCTCTATTCGCACCGCTCGACGATGCTGCACACGCTCGGCGTGACGGCCGGCAACCCGATGGGGCTCGGCATTTCGGAGAGCGACACGATCCTGCCGGTCGTGCCGATGTTCCACGCGAACGCGTGGGGTTATCCGTACATCGCGACGATGCTCGGATCGAATCTTGTCTATCCGGGCCCGCACATGGACCCTGAGAGCCTGCTCGACGATTTCGCCGAACAAGGCGTGACGTGGACGGCTGGCGTGCCGACAATCTGGCTCGGCATCCTCGCGCTGCTCGACGCGCAGCCGGAACGTTGGGATCTCTCGAGACTGAAAGGGATGCTCGTCGGTGGATCTGCGGCGCCGCGCTCGATGATCGCCGGCTTCAAAGATCGTCACGGCTTGAAGGTGGTGCACGGCTGGGGCATGACGGAAACGTCGCCAGTCGCGTCACACGCGCAACTGATCGGCCCGATCGCCGACGCGGACGCCGACACGCAGTACGACTTCATCGCGATGCAGGGCATCCCGCTCCCGCTCGTCGAACTGCGCAACCGCGATGAAGAGGGGAACATCCTGCCGTGGGACGGCGAGTCGATGGGCGAGCTCGAAGTGCGCGGCCCGTGGGTCGCCTCGAGCTACTACGACACACCCGAGCAGTCCGAGCGCTGGACCGACGACGGCTGGTTCAAGACCGGCGACGTCGTGTCGATCCATCCGCTCGGTTACATCCAGATCAAGGATCGCTCGAAGGACGTGATCAAGTCGGGCGGCGAGTGGATCTCGTCGGTCGAGCTCGAGAACGCATTGATGGCGCACCCCGCAGTTGCCGAAGCGGCGGTGATCGCCGTGCCAGATGCGAAGTGGGACGAACGGCCGCTCGCAGCCGTCGTGCTGCGCGATGGTGCGACGGCGACATCCGACGAGTTGCGTGAGTTCCTCGCGCCGAATTTCGCGAAGTGGTGGCTGCCCGAACGCATCGAGTTCATCGCCGAGATTCCGAAGACGAGTGTCGGCAAGTTCAAGAAAACCGAGCTCCGCGAGATGTTCGCGACAGAAGCCGTCTCGTCGTGATCAAGACGATCTGGCTCGACAACCCGCCGGTCAACGCCGTCAACGCCACGATCACTGAGGCGATTCGCGACGGTCTCGCCGACCTCGACGGCGTCAACGTCGTTGTGCTGCGTGGCAAGGGTGAGCGCGCGTTCTCGGCCGGCGCCGACATCGGCGGCTTCGTCAGCAGCGGCGACGGTGATGCGCCCGGCGGAATCCAGCCGATCGCGGACCTGATGGAGGCGGCGCCCGTGCCGCTCGTCGCCGCGATTCAAGGGTACTGCCTTGGCGGCGGGCTCGAGCTCGCGCTCGCGTGCGACTTCCGCATCGCGACGCGCGACGCGCAGCTTGGTTTCCCCGAGGTGAACCTCGGTCTGTTGCCTGGTGGCGGCGGCACCCAGCGCGCACCTCGGCTGATCTCGCCAGGCCGGGCGAAGTGGCTGACGATGTCGGGCGAGCGCATTCCCGCGGAGACTGCCGAGGCGTGGGGGCTGGTGGAGTTTGTCGTCGACGATCTGGAAGCGGGCATCGAGCGTTACGTCGCGCCGCTCGACAAGCAAAGCCCGCATGCGCTGCGCCAGATCAAGACGGTGTTCCGGGAGACGCGCGACACGCGGAACGACGAGCGCGAGCTACAGGCGTTTGTCGAGTGCCTGTCGTCGGAGGACGGGCAGGAAGGCGTCGCAGCGTTCCTCGAGAAGCGCGAAGCGAACTGGTCGGGTAAATGAAAGCGGCCGTCCTTCGCGACGGTGGCGCGCTGGCGATCGAGGACGTTCCCGAGCCGGACGGCGACCAGGTGGTCGACGTGCATGCGGCGGGGATCAACTTCGCCGACACGCTCATTCGGCGCGGCCTGTATCCGCAGATGCCGGAGCTGCCGTACGTGCCGGGCTCCGAGGTCGCAGGCGAGCTCGACGGGCGGCGTGTCGCCGCGTTCGTGGACGGTGGCCTCGCTGAGCGCGCCGCCGTTCGCTGGAGCGTCGACCTGCCCGAGCATGCGACGTTTGCGCAGGGCGCGGCGTTCCTCACGACCTACCTCACCGCCTACATCCCGTACGCGCAGCGCACGTACACCGACTCGGTGCTCGTGCACGCGGGTTCGGGCGGCGTCGGCACAGCCGCGATTCAACTTGGGAAGGTCGAGGGCGCGACCGTGTATGCGACGGCGAGCACCGACGAGAAGCGCGCCTTCGCCGCGCGCGCCGGAGCGGACGAAGTGCGTGCGTATGACGAGATCGACGACCTGCGCGTCGATCTGGTGATCGATCCCGTCGGCGGCGATGTCTTCACGCGGTCGCTGCCGCTGCTGAACCCGCTCGGCACGATCGCGGCGATCGGTTTCGCAGGTGGGTTGTGGCAAGACCCGAGCGTGCAGTGGCTCGTTGGCCGCAACGCGTCGGTGCTCGGCGTCTACCTCGGTCGGCTGATGAAGCTCGAGCCCGAGCTCGTGCAGCGCTACGCCGAGGAGCTGCTCGCGCTCTGGCGCGACGGGTTGATCGAGCCGGTGGTCGGAGCGACGTATCCGCTCGACCGCGTCGACGACGCGCTCGCGTCGATCGAGAAGCGCGAGCACATGGGGAAGGTGATCGTCGAACCGTGAAAGCCGTGGTCACGGGCGGTGAGGGCGGCATCGGCCGTGCGATTCGCGCGCGGCTCGAGCGCGAGGGCTACGAGGTCGAGTCACTCGATCTCGTCAACGGCTTCGATGTGACGGATCCTGCAGCGTGGGAGCGCGTCGAGGCGGTCGACCTCGCATGTCTCAATGCGGGCGTGCTCGGCGTCGACTACAAGCGCGCGCTCGCTGTGAACGTCGACGGTGTCGTCTACGGCGTGCAACGTCTCGCGTCTGTGATGAACGAGGGAGCGATCGTCGCGACTGCGTCGCTCGCCGGGCTGACAGGCATGCCGAGCGATCCGATCTATTCGCTGACGAAGCACGCGGTCGTCGGTTACGTGCGCAGCATGGCGCCGCTGCTCGAACCGATCCGCTTGAACGCCGTGTGTCCCGGGATTGCCGATACGCCGATGATCGACCCGGTCCGCGACCAGCTCGCAGACTTTCCGCTCGTCGATCCTGCAGTCGTCGCCGACGCGGTGTGGCTCGCGGCGGCGAGCGGCCGCAGCGGCGAGTGCTGGTTCATTCAACCGGGCCGTGACCCGGCGCCGTTCCGTTTTCCGAACCTACCCGGGCCTCGCCGCGACGGCGAATCGGTCGGCACACCGCCGGCTCACTGATGGGGCGCACCTTCGCCGCGCTCTACGACCGGCTGAGCGCGAAGGAAGAACGCACGACGGTTGGGCCTGCGCGTCGCGCGCTGCTCGAACACGCACGAGGTCGCGTGCTCGAGATCGGCGCCGGCACCGGAGCGAACCTGCCGCACTATCCCGACGGCATCGACCTCGTGCTCACCGAGCCCGATCAGCACATGGCGAGGCGGATGAAGGCGGAGTCGATGCGAGTTCCGGCGGAGCACTTGCCGTTCGAGGACGCGTCGTTTGACACGGTCGTCTCGACGCTCGCGCTCTGCACGGTCGACGACCTGCCGAAGGCGCTGGCTGAGACGCGGCGTGTGCTGAAGCCGGGCGGCGAGCTGCTCTTCATCGAGCACGTTCGCGCCGAGCCGGGCACGAAACTCGAGCGTTGGCAGGACCGGCTGGAAGGCGTGTGGGGTTGCTGCGCCGGCGGCTGCCACCCGAACCGCGACACGCTGTCCGCGATTCGTACCGCCGGCTTCGACGTCGGCGACGTCGAGCGACCTGAATGGAAGCTACCTCCGCTCGTCAAGCCGATCGTCATCGGCCGCGCCGTCCGTTCGTCCTAAGTTCGTAGAACTAGGACGCGAGTTTGGGCATGTCTGGGGACTGTCCCCGGACATGTCTGGTGCGTAGGGGTCTGACCCCTACCGCTCCGACAGGGCCGTTTAGTTCAGGCCCGGGTCGAACGGCATCGTCTCGAGTAGCGAGAACGCTTTGCCCTTGCGCGCGACGACGTCGCGCCACAGCTCTTCCGGATCATCGGCAAACGCATCGCCGGTTTCCGCGCCGACGACGATCCACGACGGTTCGGCGAGCTCTGCTTCGAGTTGGCCGGGGCCCCAGCCGGCGTAACCGGCGAACACGCGCACGCGCCGCACGGTGAGCTCCTCCGGTTCGGACTCGGCGGGCACGAAGCCGACGCTGCCGAAGATCGGTGCGGCGGCGTCGGTGACGTCCTCGAATTCCGCGAGCGCCATGAACGCCTCCGGTTGCACCGGGCCGCCGACGAAGACGGGATCGTCTGCACCCGGAATTCCCTCGAGCTCCGGAACCGCTTCTTCGGCTGGCACATCCGACGGACGGCTGAGCACGAGGCCAAGCGCGCCTTCGTCGTCGTGGTGCGCAATCAGCACCACCGTCTTGCGGAAGTTCGGGTCGACCAGCGCCGGCGACGAGACGAGCAGCTTTCCCTGGAGCGAGTTCACGTCTCTAGCTGAACTGCCACTCTTCGCCGTTTGCAAACGTCTTGAGGATGCGCCGTGCGACAACCATGCGATGGACCTCGTCGGGACCGTCGTAGATCCGTGCGCCGCGCGCCATCATCAGCATTCCCCCAAGCGGCGTCTCGTCGGTGAGCCCGCGCGCGCCGTGCACCTGCACCGCGCGATCGATCACGTCGTTGAGCACGCGCGCCGCGTAGAACTTGATCGCGGAGATCTCGACGCGCGCCTCGTCGCCCTCGTCGATCTTGTGCGCGGCGTCGAGCGTCATGAAGCGGCATGCTTGGATCTCGGCGTAGCTGTCGGCGATCCAGTTCTGCACCGTCTGCTTCTCGGCGAGTGGGCCGCCGAATGCCTCGCGCTCGAGCGCGTAGTTGCACATCAGTTCGAACGCGCGCTGCATCTGGCCGAGCCAGCGCATCACGTGATGGATGCGTCCCGGGCCGAGCCGCTTTTGCGCGATCACGAAGCCTTGCCCTTCGCCTCCGAGCGTGTTCGCGACCGGCACGCGCACGTTCGTATAGCGCACTTCGCAATGTGTCGTCCAGTTGCGGCCGGAATGTCCGAGCACCGGAATGGGGCGAACGACCTCGACGCCCGGCGTGTCGGCGGGAACGATGATTTGCGACGTGCGCGCGTGCGGCGGCGCGTCGGCATCGGTCACCGCCATCACGACGCCGAAGGCTGCGCCCTGAGCACCCGACGAGAACCACTTGTGACCGTCGATCACCCAGTCGTCGCCGTCACGTACCGCGCGCGTGCGCAGCATCGTCGGATCGGCGCCCGATACCTCGGGCTCGGTCATCGAGAAGAACGAACGGATCTCGCCGCCGACGAGCGGGAAGAGCCAGCGCGTCTTCTGATCGTCGGTGCCGAACATGTGCAGGATCTCCGCATTGCCGGCGTCCGGCGCCTGGCAGCCGAACACGAGCTGACCCCAGACCGACCGTCCGATGAACTCGTTGAGGTGGGCGTAATCCAGGAAGCCGGTGCCTGTGCCGCCCGCGTCCGGCGGAACGTGGGGCGCCCAGAGGCCCATGGCACGCACCTCGTTCTGCAGCGTCCGAACCAGCGTGTCGGCCGCCTCGTTCTCGCGATTGAGCTCCGCCTCGTTCGGCAGAACCCGCTGCGCCATGAAGTCGCGTGCCTGTTCGATCCTCGTCATGCCGTTAGCATCGCATTCCGTGCGCCTCGGGTTCTATATGGGATACGCGCAGCCGGGCACCAGCCCGCTGGAGCTGATCGAGCTCGCCCGCGAGGCGGAACGGCTCGGCTACGAGTCGGCGTGGGCGGCGGAAGCCTGGGGAACCGACGCAATCACGCCGCTGGCGTGGCTGGGCGCGCTGACCGAGCGGATCGGGCTCGGCACCGCGGTGATGCAGATTCCCGGGCGCTCCCCGGCCAACGCGGCGATGACGGCGGCAACGCTCGACCTGCTGTCGGGCGGCCGCTTCCGCATGGGCATCGGCACCTCCGGTCCCCAGGTGGTGGAAGGCTGGCATGGGGACGAGTGGGGCCGGCCGCTCGAGAAGACGCGTGAGTACGTCGACATCGTGCGCGCTGCGCTTCGGCGCGAGCGACTCGAGCATCACGGGCGTCACTACGACATCCCCTTGACCGGCGGCACCGGCCTCGGCAAGCCGCTGCGTTTGATGTTGCGGCCCGTGCGCGCGGAGATCCCGATCTACCTCGCAACGATCGCGCCGAAGGCTGTCGAGCAGGCGTTCGAGATCGCCGACGGCTGGCTGCCGATCTTCTGGTCGCCGGAAGTCGCGCGCGACGTGTTCCCGGTCGCGAATGCACGCGAGGGTTTCGACATCGCGCCGTCGGCGATGGCGGTGCTCACCGACGACGTCGAGTCGGCGCGCGACGCGCTCAAGCAGTACTACGCCTTCTACATCGGAGGCATGGGCGCCCGTGGCAAGAACTTCTACAACGATCTGTTCGCGCGCTATGGGTACGAGAGCGAAGCGCGCGAGATCCAAGAGCTCTTCCTCGCAGGCAACCAAGCCGACGCGGTGGCGAAGGTTCCGAATGCGTTCGTCGACCAGGTCGCGCTGATCGGTTCGAAGGAGCAGATCGCGGATCGCCTCGCGGCGTGGCGCGAGTCGGGCGCGACGACGCTGCTCGTTTCGGCACGCGACGCCGCGACGCTACGCGCCGTTGCTGAGGCGCTCTAGCGCTGTTTCCGCGAGCAGCGGAACGCCGAGCTCGAAGCGTGCGGCGAGCGTGTCCTCGCTGCCCAGCTCACCGCGGATATAGCGACCGTAGATCGCCTCGCAGAACACAGCCGCCTTCCAGAGCGCGAGCGCCTCGAACCACGCGAGCGGTTCGACGTCTCTCCCGCTGCGTTCTGCGTAGCGCGCGGCAAGCTCTGCGCGCTTGGGGAAGCCAAGCTCGGCGGTAACCGGCGAGCTGCCGAGCGGGTTCTGCGCACCGCCGGGCTCGCTGTACGTCGCCAGCAGATAGCCGACATCGGCGCGCGGGTCGCCGATCGCACCCATTTCCCAGTCGAGCACCGCTTCGATGCGCGTCGGCTCGTCGCGCACGACCATCATGTTCCCGAGGCGGTAGTCGCCGTGCACGACTGTCGGCGGTACCGGTGCCGGCAGCTCACGCGCGAGCGTCGCGCCGACCTCGTCGACCGCGGGTAGCTCGCGCGTCTTGTTCAACTCCCAAAGTTGCGCGAAGCGTCGCAACTGCCGCTCCGCATACGACCCCGGCCGCGCGAACGCGGCGAGCTTCGGTGTGCTCACATCGGCGGCGTGAATCTCGACGAGCGTGTCGACCAGGTCCTCGCCAAGCTTTCGGCGCGCGCCCTCCGCCTCGAGACCGGGAGGCAGTTGCGCAGTGACGACGTGGCCGTCGAGCCAGCGCGTCACATAGAACGGCACGCCGAGCACCGACTCGTCCTCGCATACGGCAAGCAACTCGACCAGTCTTTTGAAACCACCGTCCCGAATCGCGTCCTGAAGCGCGGCCTCCCGAATCATGTCGTGCGCGCTCGGCGGCAGCGGCGGCCGCGGCGGGCGGCGCAGGACGTAGCGGTCGCGACCGCGCTCGATCAGAAACGTGAAGTTCGAGCCGCCGCCGTCGCCAATCCGCGTCGCCGTGATTGGGCCTGCGCCAAGGTTCTGTGAGTCGAGGAACGCCTCGATCTTCGCCTCGTCGATCAGGGGCGAGAGCTCACTCATACGAGGTACTCTTCATACTTAACGAGTGCAGCGACTTCGTGGCCGCCGGTCATTGAGGCCGTCGCGGATTCGAGCCGCTCATGAGGTCCAGACAATGACTACGTGGCTGATCGTCAAGTCGGCTGCTATCGCTCCATCCTCCAAATCCGCAGACGCCGCGTACCGTGTTGCCCTGAGTCGCGACGAGGCTAGCCGTGAGGTCGTAGTCGAGTTTACGGCTCCGTCGACGTTGACGTGCATCGGCTACGCGGAGGAAGTGACTCGTCGGTTCTTGCCTGATCGTGAGCCGCCGCGCCACCTCGTCGTCGATGTCGGTGGATCCGTGCGTGTGTTGCAGGGCCCGCTCGAGACGACGATTGACACGCCACGCGAGACGGTGTCGGTTGGACCGCAGCGCGCGCGTGCTCGTCGGCGCTCGTAAATGAGCGCACCCGCCGCAAAGATCTCCTTCGACGCAGGCGGGGACTTCATCCGTGACACTCGGCGCGAGGTCGACGTCTACCTGTCGTCGAGGCAGGCTCGAGTCCGCGGGCGGGTGCAGCTGTACACCAAGAGCGCCGTTGCGTTCGGTCTGCTGATCGGATCGTGGCTTTCGCTGGTCGTCGTGAGACCCGGCCTCGTGCTGGGGCTCGTGTCGCTCGCCGGCGTCGCACTCGGATCGATCCTGGTCGGTTTCTGTGTCCAGCACGACGCGAACCACGGCGCGTATTTCCGGACGCGCCGCGCGAACCATCTGCTCGGCTGGAGCGCGGACGCGTTGCTCGGCATCAGCAGCTACGCGTGGCGCGTGAAGCACAACGTCGCGCATCACACGTACACCAACGTCGACGGCTACGACGACGACATCAACCAAACGCCCTTTGCGCGTTTCTCGGAGACCCAGCCCGGCAGGCCGTGGTATCGCCTGCAGCACTTTTACGTCTGGGGGCTCTACAGCCTGATGGTCATCCGCTGGCAGATCGGCGCCGACGCCGCTGCGCTGGTGCGCGGTCGGATCGCCGGGAGCCCGCTTCGCGCGCCTCGGCGCTGGGACCTCGCCGGCCTCGTCGTTGGCAAGCTCATCTTCATCACGTGGGCGATCGCGGTGCCGCTGCTGGTCTACCCCTGGTGGGTCGTCGTGCTCGGCTACCTCGGCTTCTCGATGGTGACCAGCTTCGTCACGGCGACGACCTTCCAGCTCGCGCACTGCGTGGAAGAAGCCGACTTCACAGCGCCCGACGAGCTGCTCGCCAGCCCGCGCGTGTGGGCGGTGCACGAGCTCGAGACGACTGTCGACTTCTGCCCGGAGAACAAGGTTCTGACCTGGCTGCTCGGCGGGCTCAACTTTCAGATCGAGCACCATCTCTTCCCGCGCGTGTCGCACGCGCATTACCCGCACCTCGCGGAGATCGTTCGGCGCAACGCACAGCGGCACGGCGTGCGCTACACCGTCCAGCCGTCGCTTTGGGCCGCATTGCGCTCGCACCAGCGCCACCTGCGCACGCTCGGCCGTCTCGGCGCCCGCGTCGAGATCGAAATGGGCTAGACGGAGATTGCAACGACGCCCGCAAGGGCGAGACTGATGCCGAGCTTCTGTGGCCGAGTCAGTCTCTCGCCGAGCAGGACGTAGGCGAGCAGCACAGTGACGATGGGGTAGAGCGAGCCGAGCACCGAGACCAGCGCAAGCAGGCCGTGACCGCTCGCCAGCGCGAACAGCGCGTTCGCCGACACATCCGCCAGCCCGACGAGCACAACGGCCGCCAGCCACTTGCGCGGGACGCGAAGCGACGCGCGCGTTGCACCCGCCAGCACGATCAGCAGCGAGAGCGAGCCGATGCGTGCACCGACGAGCGTCGACAGAGAGTCGCCTTCCCGTGAGCCGAGGCCAAGGAAGTAGACGAAGAGCCCGAGCGCGACCGCCGCGACACCCGCCAACAGGATCGCGCGCGCACGATCCGCCGAACCGGCGCGCCGCTCTTCCGCCGATGCGAGCACCGCACCGGCGAGCGCCGCAACGCAACCTCCGACGGCAAGACCGCTCGGGCGTTCTCCGGTCGCGATCGAGATGCCGAACGGCACAACCGCTCCGCACGCGACGAGCGGCGAGACGATGCTCATCGTCCCGAGTGAGAGCGCGCGATAGAACGCCGCCAGGCCGGCGCCGCCACCCGCACCGGCGATCAGCCCGAGCCAGAGCGACCGGCCGTTGAGATCCCCGCGCACGCCGATCACAACGAGCAGCGCGACGAAGCCTGCGCCCTGCGACACGACCGTGACGGGGAACACCGGCACGCGCCGCGTCAGCGAGCCGCCCGAGAAGTCCGCCGCGCCCCAGACGAGCGACGAGCCGAGCGCGAGTAGTACGGCTATCGCGCTAACAGTGCGGATCCGTGGATATACGTTCGAGCAACTGAAAGAACACTGCCCGTCGCCGCCGAAGGGCGGCTTGGCCGGCCGAGAGGCGCAGGAACGGTTGCGATGGCAACACGAAAGGGAGGGATGGGCATCGGGAAGGGAACCGTAGGTTCTCTTCCCGACTTAGAGTCTTTCGATCAGCATGGCCATGCCCTGGCCACCGCCGACGCACATCGTCTCGAGCCCGATCGTCCGGTCCATCATCTCGAGGTCGTTGAGCAGCGTGTTCATGATGCGCGCGCCGGTCATCCCGTATGGATGACCCAAAGCAATCGCGCCACCGTGCGGATTGAGCTTGTCACTGAATGGATCGACGCCGATCTCGCGGCAGACAGGGATGACCTGTGCTGCAAAAGCTTCGTTCAGCTCGACCACGTCGACGTCGTCGATCGTCATGCCGGCGTAGGCCAGCACGCGACGCACGGCTTCGATCGGGCCGACGCCCATGATCTCCGGCTCGACGCCCGTCACGCTCGACGCGATGATCCGCGCGCGTGGCGTGATGCCGAGCTCGCGGGCGCGATCGGCAGACATGACGACGACCGCCGCGGCACCGTCGTTCAGCGGGCAGGCGTTCCCCGCCGTGACCTTGCCGCCCGGCTTGAACACCGGTTCCAGCTCCGCAAGCTTCTCGTACGTCGAGGAGCGCCGCGGCCCGTCGTCGGCGACGACGTCTCCCCACGGTGTGATCTCGCGTGCGAAGAAGCCCGAGTCCTGCGCCGCGACCGCGCGTTCCTGCGACTGCTGCGCGAAGCGGTCCATGTCCTCGCGCGAGACGTCCCAGCGCTCGGCGACGTTCTCTGCGGTCAGACCCATCGGGATATATGCGTTCGCGATCGGCGCGTTGTCGCCGAACAGTGCGGGGTGGATCTCCTCTTCCGACTTCGGATAGCCGCTTACCTGTGAGGTCGACTCGACGCCGGCGGCGACGAACGCGTCGCCCTCTCCCGCCTTGATCGCGTGGAACGCCATGCGGATCGTCTGCAGCGACGACGCGCAGAAGCGGTTTACGGTCGTTCCCGGAACCGTGTGCGGCAGCTCGGCAAGCAGCGCCGCCCGGCGGCCCAAGTTCATGCCCTGCTTCTCCTGCGGGAAGCCGCAGCCGACCATCACGTCGACGATCTCCGCCTGCGGCAGGCCGGGCACCTTGTCGAGCGCGGCCCTAATCGCGAACGCGCAGAGGTCGTCCGGACGCGCGTCGACCAGCGATCCCTTCGCGGCCCGCCCGATCGGCGTCCGCGCCGCAGAGACGATTACTGCTTCGGCCATTGCCTCACCGTATTTGACTCACGAGTCACCTGCCGTAAGGGTACGGCACGGCGATGGCGCCACTGCTCGCACTCCGCGATCTCCACGCACGCTATGGGCAGGTGCGGGCGTTGCACGGCGTCAGCCTGGAGGTCGAGGAGGGCCAGATCGTCGCGCTGCTCGGCGCGAACGGCGCGGGGAAGACGACGACCCTGCGCGCCGTGTCTGGGGTCGTGCGCCGCGAGGGCACTGTGACGTACGCGGGCAAGGCACTCACACGCGAGGGGCCTGAGCAGGTCGCGCGACTCGGGATCGCCCACGTGCCGGAAGGCCGTGGCACCTTCTCCGAGCTGACCGTCTGGGAAAACTTGCGCCTCGGCGCCATCACACGCCGTGGCTCGATCGATGCCGATCTCCAACGCGTGCTCACGTTCTTCCCGTGGCTCGAGAAGCGGAAGTCACAGCAGGCGGGGACGCTCTCGGGCGGTGAGCAGCAGATGCTCGCAATCGCGCGCGCGATGATGCAGCGTCCGCGCATGCTGTTGATCGACGAGCCGTCGCTCGGGTTGGCGCCGCTTGTCGTTGCCGAGATTTTCCGCATCCTGCGCGACCTGAACGAGAACGAGGGCACAACCGTGCTGCTGGTCGAGCAGAACGCGCGCAACTCGCTCGCCGTTTCGCATCACGCATACGTGCTCGAAACGGGCCGCGTCGCGTACAGCGGCACCAGCGACGAGCTCGCGCAGAACGAGGCCATCCGTCGGAGCTATCTGGGCTACTGATGCCTGCTTCGCTCCGCCAATGGATCGTTCCGGCGCTGCTCGCGGCGTTCGTCGTCTTCCTGCTGGTCGGTTCGTTCCAGAGCGCGCTGTTTGCGCAGCAGACGGTGTCGGGTCTCGCGAACGGCGGCATCTACGCGAGCCTTGGCGTCGCACTCGTGCTCATCTATCGCGCGACGCAGGTGATCAACTTCGCGCAAGGCGCGATCGCGACGTTCACCACGTACGTCGCGTGGCAGATCATGCAGTGGGGTCTCGGCTACTGGGGCGCGTTCGTGCTGACGCTGTGCATCGCGTTCGTCGGCGGCATCGCGATCGAGTTGATCGCGGTTCGCCCGGTCGAGCGGCGCGGGAACGTGCTCACTGTTGTGATCGCGTCGATCGGCGTGTTGATCGCCGTCGAAGGCGCGGTTGGTTGGATCTGGGGGCCGGAGATCCGCTTCATGCCGTCGGCGTTCCCGGTGCGGACGTATCACGTCGGAAGTGTGGCGTTCTCGCTGCAGGATCTGGGAACGATCGGTGTGTCGATCGCATCCGTGATCGTGCTCTGGGCGCTGTTCCAGTTCACGAAGCTCGGGCTCGCGATGCGCGCTGCGGCGTTTCGCCCCGACGCGGCGCGGCTGGTCGGCGTGCGCGTGAGCTGGATGCTGTCGCTCGGCTGGGGGCTCGCTGCAGTGCTCGGCGCGGTCGCCGGGATGATGGCCGCGGCGAGTCCGAGCGTGTTGCTGCAGCCGAACATGATGGACGGCGTTCTCATCTACGCATTCGCCGCCGCTGTGCTGGGTGGGCTCGAGAGCCCGGCCGGCGCAGTGATCGGAGGGCTGGCGATCGGCGCCATGCTCAATCTCCTCAGCAGCTACGTCAGCTGGGTGACGCCGCAGTTGCTGCTGCCCGCGGCGTTCGTCGTGATGCTGGTCGTGTTGCTGGTGAAACCGTCCGGTCTCTTCGGGCGTAGCCGGGTGCGACGGGTATGAAGCAGCACGGTTTGAAGCAACATTGGTTTGAGGGGGTCGTGATCGCAATCGCCGCGGTGGTAATCGCGGTGATGCCGTTCCTGCTCAGCAACTACAACCGCTCGCAGGGCGCGACGGTCGCGGTCTACGTCATCGCGATTCTCGGGCTCAACGTCGTGACGGGTTACACCGGGCAGATCTCGATCGGCCACGGAGCGTTCATGGCGATCGGCGGCTACACGACCGCGATCCTCACGCACGACCATGGCTGGAGCGATATCGCTACGTTGCCGGTCGCGCTCGTAATCGGCTTCGGAGCCGGCGTCGTCGTCGGCTTGCCGGCGTTGCGCTTCCACGGCGCATACCTCGCGCTGCTCACGTTCGCGCTCGCGCTCGCCGTGCCACAGCTCGCGAAGAACTACTCACATTTCACCGGCGGCACAGAGGGTCTCGCGCTGCCGACGCACACCGGCTGGTGGCTATACGGCGTGGGATGGTCGTGCGCCGCAGTGATCTACGTGCTCACATGGTTCCTGCTCCGCGGGCGCACAGGCCGCGCGTTCCGAGCGGTACGCGACAGCGAGATCGCGGCGGCCTCGTCAGGCATCGGCCTCGCCCTGCACAAGACGCTGGCATTCGGCGTCTCGGCGGCCTTCGCCGCAGTCGCCGGCTCGATCTACGTCCTGATCAACAACTTCGTGAACCCGGACGTGTTCGGGCTCACGTTGTCGCTGTACATCCTCATCGGCGCGGTCGTGGGCGGGCTCGGCTCGCTCTGGGGCGTCGTAATCGGAGCGGCGTTCATTCAGCTGCTGCCGATCGGTCTCACCAGCTCGAGTGCCGTTTCATCGGAGGCCGTCCCGGTCGTGTTCGGGGCCATCGTGATCGTCGTGATGGCTCTGCTGCCGCAGGGCTCGGCAGTGATCGTGGGCGGCCTCGCGGGACTACCAAATCGGATCCGAAGACGTCATAGTCAGTACCCACCCCCAAGGACGGAGGCCAGATGATTAAGAGGACGAGGCTCACGTTGGTCGTCCTCGCCGCAGTCGCAGCTGTTGTCGCTTCGGCGGCGGTCGCAGCGTCAACGGCGAGCACGCCCGGTGTGACGGCGAAGTTGATCACCATCGGCGGGACGTTCCCGCTGACGGGACCCGCGCAGCTCTACAGCGTGATCCCGAAGGCGGAAGCCGCGTACTTCGCGTACACGAACGCGCACGGTGGCGTGAACAAGCGCCAGATCAATTTCAAGTACTACGACGACGGCTACAACCCGGCGATGACGGTGCCGCTCACCCACAAGTTGGTCGAGCAGGATCACGTCTTCGCCGTGTATGGCAGTCTCGGCACGGCTCCGACACTCGCGACGCGCGACTATCTGAACAAGGCCAGCGTGCCGCAGGTGCTCGTCGCCACGGGTGACTCCTATTGGGGAGCCCAGTACAAGAAGTACCCGTGGACGATCGGCTTCCAGCCGGACTATCCGGGTGAGTCGCGCATCTACGGGCAGTTCATCGCGAGCAAGGTGCCGCAGGCGAAGATCGGTGTCCTCATGCAGGACGACGCCTACGGCGAGAACTACTACAACGGGCTCGTTCAGGGCCTCGGTGCCGCGAAGGACAAGATCGTCGACGTCGAGAAGTACGACGCGACGCAGACCGACGTCTCGTCGCAGGTCGTCAAGCTGAAGGCATCGGGTGCGAACGTCTTCGCACTGTTCGCACTGCCGACGCAGACGATCACCGCGCTTGTCGTCGCAACGAAGGTCGGCTGGCATCCGACGACGTTCATCAACAACGTCTCGGCTTCGCCGCTCTTCATGGGCCTCGCGCAGCAGTCCGGCGCGAACGTCCAGGGCGACATCTCGGCGACGTACGTGTACGACGTCTGGAACAACCCGAACACAGCGACGTCGAAGCTCTACAAGAGCATCATCGCGAAGTACGATGCGGGCGCGAACCCGCTCGACGCGAACGTGCTCTACGGCGTCGCCAGTGCGTGGACGATGGTGCAGGCGTTGAAGAACGCCGGCTCGCCGCCGACGCGCAAGGGTCTGATGACCGCGCTCACGAACATGAACCAGGTGAATCCGTTCCTGTTCACGGGGGTCAAGATGAAGACCACCCCGACTGAGCGTTTCCCGATCGACCAGCAGTCCCTCGAGCAGTACAAGGGGACCGGCTGGCAGCCGTTCGGGCGTCTGTTCAGCAAGGCGCGGTAGTTCGAATCGCAGTGGGCGGCGGTTCGCCGCCGCCCACTACATTCTTTTTATGGAGGAGCTCACTCCCGGCATTCGCCGCATCACATTCCCGCTGCCGTTCGGCATCGACCACGTGCACTGCTATTTGCTGCGCGCCTCGAGTGGAGCGTGGACGCTCGTCGACACGGGGCTCGGCTCGCGTGACCCGGAGAAGAAATGGCGCCCGGTGCTGGACTCACTCGACGCACCGATCGAGCGCATCGTCGTCACGCACATGCATCCCGACCATGTCGGCGGCGTAGGCGACATCGCCGCGATCACCGGGGCGCCGGTGCTGCAGGGTCGCGACGACTTCACGCAGTGCTTGGCCGCGTGGGGGACAGGGCGGTCGTTGCCACGGCTTGCCGAGTATTGGCTGGCGCACGGCCTGCCACGCCCTCTCTTCGAAGAGATGCAACGTGAGCGGGACGACCTCGGCGCCGCGGTCCACTTCGTGCCCGACCCGCAACTGGTCGAGGCCGGCGACGACATCGACGGCTGGCGTGTGGAAGTCATGCGCGGGCACGCGGACGGCCACATCGTCCTGGTGCGCGACGGCGTGCTGATTGCGGGCGACGTCGTGCTCGCCGGCATCACGCCGACGGTTGGCCTGTATCCGAATTCACGCCCGGATCCGCTTGAGGATTTCTTCGCGACGCTCGACCGTGTCGAGGCGATGAACCTACGGGTCGCCTACACCGGGCACCGTCAGGAGATTCACGAGCCGGCAAAGCGTGCGCGGGAGATTCGAGCGCACCACATCGACCGGCTCGAGCGTGCACTCGTCACGCTCGACGGCACGCCACGGACGGCCTACGAGGTCTCGCTCGCGCTCTTTCCAAGCGAGCTCGCTCCGGTGCAGCGCCGCTTTGCGCTGGCGGAATCTCTGGCTCACCTGGAGCGGCTCGTCTATGCCGGACGCATCATGCGGGCGGACGGCGGATACGTACGATTGGACTCATGAAGCCGCTCCGGATCGGCGTCCTCGCTGTGCAGGGGAACTTCCGCGAACACGCGGCGATGCTGCGCTCACTCGGCGCGGACGCGGTCGAGGTTCGCAAGCCCGACCAGCTCGCAGGGCTCGATGGACTCGTGATTCCCGGTGGCGAGTCGACCACGTTCATGCGTCTGATGCGCCTTTACGGGTTGGATGAGGCGATCCGCACCTTCGAGGGCGCGATGTTCGGGACATGCGCCGGCATGATCGTCCTCGACCGTGATCATCTCGGTCTGGTGGATGTCGGTGTGCGGCGGAATGCGTTTGGTCGGCAGGTCGCGTCATTCGAGACGGATCTCGACGTCGTCGGCGAAAGCGAGCCGGTTCGCGCTGTGTTCATCCGCGGGCCTTGGATCGACGAGACTGGGCCGGAGGTGGAAGTGCTCGCCGAGGTCGACGGGCATCCCGTGCTCGCGCGGCAGGGACGGTTCCTCGTCGCGGCGTTCCATCCGGAGCTGACGGACGACACGCGGCTCCATGCAAGATTCTTGAAGATGGTGTCTCACGTCTCCGACGCGTCGCGGGGGTCGCGAAAGGCGGGGGCACAGTATGGAGATACGGGCTCCCAACTGGAGCGGCGCCCGCGGCGTGAGGTCGGCGGAGCCGGGCTCCGCCCGGCGGGAGCCGACCGGTCGGTGGCGTGAGGGAGGAGGCACAACTTGTCCGGGCATAGCAAGTGGTCGTCGATCAAGCACAAGAAGGGCGCGGCCGACGCGAAGCGCGGCAAGCTCTTCTCGAAGCTCTCGCGTGCGATTATCGTCGCGGCGAAGGAAGGCGGCGGTGACCCCGCCAACAACCTCTCGCTGCAGAACGCGATCGAGAAGGCGCGCTCGTATTCGATGCCGAAGGACAACATCGACCGCGCGATCGCGAAGGGGTCGGGCGCCGACGCTGACGGCGATGCGTACGAGACGGTGATCTACGAGGGGTACGGCCCCGAAGGCGTTGCCGTGATCGTCGAAGCGCTCACCGACAACCGCAACCGCACCGCCTCCGACGTGCGTCACCTGTTCGATCGGAACGGCGGCAACCTCGGCACGACTGGCGCCGTCGCGTGGCAGTTCGAGCGGCGCGGGGTCGTGCTTGTGCCGGCGAGCGGCGTCGACGAAGAAGAGCTGTTGCTGGCTGCCGCCGACGGCGGCGCCGACGACATCGAGCAGGACGGCGACGTTTTTCAGGTCACGTCGGAGCCGGCGTCTCTCTCAGCGGTTCGTAGCGCCGTGGAAGCAGCGGGCTTCACGGTCGAGTCGGCGGAACTGACGATGATCCCGAAGACGACCGTCGCAGTCGAGGAAGAGTCGAAAGCGCGACAGGTGATGCGGTTGATCGACGAGCTCGAGGACAACGACGACGTGCAGGACGTATTCGCGAACTTCGACATTCCCGAGCGCGTGCTCGAGGCCGTCGCAGGTTAGTGGCGAGCGCACCTGGTTTCGTCGTCCTGCGCGACCGCGGCAACGGCAAGTGGGAGCTGCTCGGCGAGGTGCCGCGCAAGCGTGGCCTGCCGGCACGTGCCGCGCGGGCGCAGGCGATCCTCGACGCGACGGGCGGCACGGCGAAGTCAGGCGAGAACTACGCCGCGGTGCTCCGCAGCGAGTGGAAGATCGCGCAGGACTGGTAGCCGAAGCAGCCATGGCCGGGGACTGTCCCCCAGCATGGCCTGTTTGGAGGAACGTCCGACGCGGTGCCTAACGTTTTGTCGTGAAAGTTCTTGGCATCGACCCAGGGACGGCAGCGTGCGGGTACGGGCTCGTCCACGAAAGAGACGGCCGGCTCAGAGCCACCAGCCACGGGTGGTGGCACACCTCGCCCCGAGAACGTCCGGAAATGCGGCTGCTCACGATCTTCGAGGGCGTCCAGGCTCTCATCGCAGAGCACGCCCCGGATGCGGTCGCGGTGGAGGAGTCGTTCGTCGGAGCAGACGCCCGCATCGCACTCTCCGTCGGGCAAGCGCGCGGAGTCGTGCTCGTCGCCGCAGCGTCCGCCGGCGTCGCGTGCACTGAGTACGCACCGTCATCCGTGAAGCAAGCGGTGTGCGGGTACGGCCGCGCCGACAAGCAACAGGTCGGACGCATGGTGAAGGCGATCCTCTCGCTCGACGAGATCCCCGAACCGAATCACGCCGCCGATGCGCTCGCAGTTGCGATCTGCCACGCGCTCGCGTCGCCGTTGCTGCGCAAGGCGAGTTAGTCTCCTTTCGTGGTTCCTGAAACGCCGCCCGAGGACCGCGGCGACGGTCTGCAACCTGAAGGCGCCGGCTGGTTCGTCATGAACGCGCGTGACGCGCGCTGGTTCGACGCACCGGGTAGGCACAGCTTGCCGCTCACCGGCTACGACGAGTTCGAGGCCGAGAACTACTTCCCGATGCTCGGCATGGCGTTGCGCGTGCTCGAGCCCGGCACCCCGATGTCGTCTTACCATTGGGAGACCGAAGCGGAGGATTTCCTCGTGCTCGGAGGTACCCCGCTTTTGATCGTCGAAGGCCAAGAGCGCATGCTGAAGCAGTGGGACTTCGTGCACTGCCCGCCGGAGGCGAAGCACGTGTTCGTTGGCGCGGGCGACGGCCCGTCGCTGATCCTCGCGACCAGTTCGCGGCAGTTTCAGAAGGACGGCCCCTGGGGCTTCTACGTGAAAGACGACGTCGCCGCGAAGCACGGTGCGTCACCGTCTGAGACGTCGCAGGACGACTCCCGTGACTTCCCGGCTTCGCAGCCCTCGCGCTATCGGGAGGGCTGGCTAGAACGTCCGTTCGGATCCGTAGGCTGAATCCGTGATCGCGCGGCTGAGAGGTCGGATCGCGGGGCGCGCAGGCCCCGGGCTGGTCCTGGACGTGAACGGGGTGGGCTACCTCGTCCACGCGACGCCGTCTGTCTACGCGCTGGGTGACGATGAGATCACGGTCGAAGTGCACACCGTCGTGCGCGAGGACGCGTTGCAGCTCTACGGCTTTGCGAGCCCGGATGAGCGGGACCTGTTCGAGCTGCTGCTCGGCGTGAACGGCGTCGGGCCGAAGGTCGCGCTGGCGATCGTCTCCGGTTCGTCGCCGGCGGATCTGCGCAGGGCGATTTTGCGCGACGACGTGAAGCGCTTCCAGGCGATCCCGGGCATCGGGTTGAAGACTGCCCAGCGCGTCGTGCTCGAGCTGAAGGCGAAGCTCGCGGACACCGCGTTCCTCGAAGCGACCGACACCTCAGAACCGAACCTCGCGCGCGAAGCTCTCATCGAGCTCGGCTGGACGCTCGCCGACGCTGAGAAGGCGCTCGCGCAGGTCGATCCCGACAAATCTGTTGAAGAACAGATTCGCGAAGCGCTGCAGAGGGCGGCGTGAGCCAGTTCCTCGCACCGGTGATCGAAGAAGCGGAAGAGGAGTTCGATCGTTCGCTTCGCCCGAAGTCGCTCGACGACTTCGTCGGGCAGGAGCGCGTCAAGGAACAGCTCGCGATTGCGCTTGCTGCGGCGAAGGCGCGCGGCGACGCACTCGACCACGTGCTGCTCGCCGGCCCGCCGGGGCTCGGCAAAACGTCGCTCGCGCAGATCATCCGCAACGAGCTCGGCGTCGGCATCCGCCAGGTCGCCGGCCCCGCACTGGAACGCAAAGGCGACATGGCGGCGATCCTCACCACGCTCGAGGCGCGCGACGTTCTCTTCATCGACGAGATTCACCGTGTGAACCGCTCGATCGAAGAGATCCTTTATCCGGCGCTCGAAGACTTTCGCCTCGACATCATCGTCGGCCAGGGGCCCGGCGCGCGCACGCTGACGCTCGACCTGCCGCCGTTCACGCTCGTCGGCGCAACGACACGCACCGGGTTGCTCACGACGCCGCTGCGCGACCGCTTCGGCCTCACGTTCCGGCTCGACCTCTACGACCCCGAGGAGCTCGGGCGCATCGTCCGTCGCTCCGCACGGATTCTCGGGGTCGAGATCGAAGATGATGCGGCTGAGCTGATAGCGGGTCGCGCGCGTGGCACGCCGCGCGTCGCCAACCGCATCCTGCGGCGCGTGCGCGACGTCGCCGAGGTGCGCCATCAAGGCAGCGTTACGACCGGCATCGCGCGCGAGGCGCTCGACCTGCTCGAAGTCGACGGTTCAGGGCTCGAGCGGTTCGACCGCGAGCTGCTCGCCACGATCGTCGAGAAGTTTGGCGGCGGCCCTGTCGGTCTGTCGACCCTCGCAGTCTCGCTCGGCGAGGAACCAGACACGATCGAAGACGTCTACGAGCCCTACCTCTTGCAGCTGGGCTTCCTCCAGCGGACACCGCGCGGCCGCATCATCACTGCGCTCGGCCAGAAACACCTGGGCCTCGAGGCTCACCCGGATCGGGGAGCCCCGACGCTGTTCGACGCTTCATAATGGTGTGACATGACGAGCGCGACAACCCGCGCCGACACTGCGGCAGCATCTGTCGGTGCAACTGACCTCTTCGTGTTGCGGCGCGTGAGCGGCAATCGTTTCGTACATTTCGGCGGCAGCGGTCGCGGCTCCGGCTGGGCTGGGCTCGTCGAGGTGACGAGCGACGACGAGATCTCGCTGCGCGAGACGCTCGAGAGTCGTAAGCCTGTTCGGCTTGAGCACGGTGGCAAGGAGCTCGTGTTCGGCCCGTACTACGCGAAGGCCGCAGTGTTCGTTCCGGTTTCGAACGACGTGGTCGTCGTGTTCGGTACGAACGAGGCCGGAATCAACGACCCTACGGACGAGGCGTTGCTGTCGGCCGCGATGCTCGCAGCCGACGCGATCGGTGCCGTCACGCCCGCGAAGCAGCTTGCCGACCAACTCGAAGAGCTGGAGGCGGTGCGCAACGTCATGGCGATCGCCGCGCTCGGTCACCCGGTCGAGGGGTTCGCCAGGGAGATGGCGCTCGTCGCGGCCGAAGCGCTCTCGTGTGAGCTCGCTTGCGTATATCTGGAAGACGGCGATCGCATGATCGTCGCGAGTCGCGGTTGGGAACTTCAGGCGAACCTCGATGAAGTGAAGGGCGCGATGCGCGGTGTGCTTTCCGAAGGTCGTTTCCCGTATTGCGTCCAAGATGCGGCCGTCGTGCGCTTGCCGACACCACTCGATCGTGAGGTAGGCATCCGGTCGTACTACTTGCTCGAGTTGACCGGGATCTGGCGCGGCGTGCTGTTCATCGCACACACTGATGCGGCCCCGCGCGGCTTCACGCTGCTGTGCCGGCGACTCGGCCAGCGGCTTGCGGCAGTGATCTCTGCTCGCATCGGCTTCGTGCTCACACAGGAATGGTGTGCGGCTGAGGCTCCTCGGCTTCAGTCCGAGTTCGCGAAGCTCGGCGTCTGATCACGCGCAGCACGAGCGGCGCGATCAGCAGCGCCATCGCGTCGAACCACACGTAACCCGATGCGACGCCGCTCGGCGGATTCCCGTCGGGAATGCCGAGCCCCGGCAGCGTGCGCTGCCAACGCCAGGTATTGATCGCAGTGCCATAGAGCTCAAGGGCCGCGACGACGAGAAACACGCTGGCGTAGATCGCTCGCGAACGCGAGCGCCAGAGGAAGACGAGTAGCAGCGGGACACCGACGGCACCGGCGACGTCGCGTCGCGGCAGCACGATCAGGCCGAGCAAGCCCCAGGTTGCGGCGATCGTCGCTGCGGTGATGACGACTGCGCGCAGATGTCTACGCAGCGACTCTGCGAGCGCAAGTCCTGTCAGGTACACAAGACCGTGCGCGGGCGGGATGAAGAGCGGCAGGTTGTGCAGGCGGTAGTGGTAGACGCCCCAGATCAGCGAGCCCGTTACCTCGCCGATCGTCGCGAACGCGACGACACCGAGCGTCTGCACCCGTCGTTCGAGAGTTGAGCGCCACAGCGCGGCCGCGAGCACCAGCCAGGTGAGCACACCGAGACCGAGCTGCTCCGGATAGGTCGCGAAGTGGTCGAGTGCGAGCAGCGTCGCGACGTACGCGACGCCTGCTAGGGCTTGTACTTGAGCTCGTGCCATGAGGGAACCGGAGCGAGCTCGAGCAGAGGCCGCCCGCCTTCCGGATGTTGGTACGCGAACTCAGCTTCGCCGTCGTCCCACACGACCTCGAGCGCGCTGCGCTTCACCTGGTGGTCGAGCCACGCACCGCGGAAGATCAGTTTGCGCAGCCAGTAGACGAGCGACTCGCCTTCGACGAGCGAGACCCGCTCCCAATGGCGTGTGAGGTACCGGCCGAGCTGCGATTCCGGATGCTGCACGACGCCCTGCGCAGCGAGCGCGACCAGGTCGTCGATCTCCTCAGGCTCGAGCTCGGCGCTCTCGACGATGCCGAGTTTCACCGCGGCAGCGACGACGCGTCCCTGGAAATCCGTCTCGCTGAACGAGAAGCGATAGCCGAGGAATTCGACGATGTAATCGCTGCCGGAGCTGTAGTTCGAGTCCGGTCCTGTGAGTGCGTCAGGCACGATGGCCATGGTAGTGAACCTCTCTCTCGCGACCAGTCACCTCGAACGCGTCGTCATTCTCGCGCCCGCGATCGTTATCGGCGCCGGCCTCGTGCTCGGCGTGCTGATCCTCCTCGGCCGCGCGTTTGCCGATTCGATTCGCGAATTTGGTCATCCCCGGCTGCTGATTGCGGGTGGAGTCGCCCTCGTCGGGATCGTGGTCGTCCTGACCTGGCTCGGCGTCTCGCTGCCCAAGGAATAACGCGATTTGCACGTGATCTGGCCTATCCGGTAACGGCAGGCGCCGCGAGGCGTCTGCCGTTACTCGGTGAAGACTCTGTCCGGGGGCGTCCGTACCCTCGACGGCCCGATGAAGACTGGAGGCTGGGAGCTCGCACCGTGCCCGCGCGACGCCGTCGCGACGCTGGTGGACGGCCTCGGGATCGACGAGATCACCGCTTCGGTGCTCGTGCGCCGCGGTCACGTCGACGTCGAAGACGCGCGCGCTTTTCTCGACGCCGAGCTGCCGAATCACGATCCGTTCCTGCTCGGGGACATGCAGGCTGCGGTCGATGCGCTGCGGAGTGCTGTGGCTGCAGGCAAGCGCATCTGCGTGCACGGCGACTACGACGCCGACGGCATCTGCGCCACCGCGCTCGCGGTGCTCTTGCTGCGCGAGGTCGACGCAGACGTCGCGTGGCATCTGCCGTCGCGCTTCGAAGAGGGCTATGGGCTGAACGCGCAGACGTTGACGAAGCTGTCCGAGGAGGGCTTCGACCTGGTGCTCACGGTGGACTGCGGCATCACAGGCGTCGACGAGGTCGCGCATGCGAAGTCGCTCGGCCTCGACGTGATCGTCACCGACCATCACCGTCCAACCGACACATGGCCCGACTGCCCCGTGGTCGCGCCGCTCAAGGGCGACTATCCATTTCACGGGCTTTGCGGCACCGCGGTCGTCTGGAAACTCGCGACCGCGCTGCTCGGTGCCGAGCATCCCTTTGTCGATCGTCATCTCGATCTCGTCGCGCTCGCCACCGTCGCCGACGTCGTGCCACTGCTCGACGAAAACCGTGCGCTTGCACGGCTGGGGCTGCGCAGGCTCGCGCAGACGCAGAAGATCGGCCTGCGCGCGCTGATGCGCGTCGCGCACGTGGATCCGGCAACCGTCGACGAGACGTCGATCGGTTTCCGTCTTGCGCCGCGCATCAACGCGTCGGGACGTCTCTGCCGGCCAGAGGCTGCGCTCGCGTTGCTGCTCACCGATAATCCACGCGAAGCGGCGACGGTTGCGGAGGAGCTCGAGTCGATGAACCGCGAGCGGCAGGCGATCGAAGAGCGCATCGTGCGGGAAGCCGTTGCGCAGGTCGAAGAGTGGCCCGAGGCGCGCCGCCGGCACCGCGGCTACGTCGTCGCGGGGGAGGCGTGGCACGAGGGCGTGATCGGCATCGTCGCGTCACGCCTCGTGGAGAAGTTCAACCGTCCGGTCGTGCTGCTCGCCGGGGCCGAGGGCGCGTGGAAGGGCTCCGGGCGTTCGATTCCGTCCTTCGACCTGCACGGAGCGCTGGCCGCATGTAGCGCACATCTCGAACGGTTTGGCGGGCACCGCGCTGCGGCCGGCCTGTCGATCGCGCCCGACGAGATCGACGCGTTCGCGCGCGCGTTCGGAGAGCACGCCGACTCGGTGCTGGGCGAGGACGATCTGTATCTCCAGACGCGGGTCGACGCGATTGCGCCCGGTGCGAAGCTCAACCTGCAACTCGCTGCGGAGCTCACACGGCTCGCGCCGTTCGGCCTCGGCAACCCCGGCGTGACCTTGCTCGTCGACGACTGCGAGCTCGCCGACCTGAACACGGTCGGCGACGGCAAGCATCTGCGCTTTCGTGTGCGACAGCACGGCCGCGACTCAGGTCAGGCGATCGCTTTCGGCTTCGGCGCGCAGGTCGACCGCTTCCGTCGTGAGCAGCGCTACGACGTCGCGGTGCGGCTGCAGGAGAATCACTGGAACGGTGTCGTGTCGCCGCAGCTCGTGGTGCGCCGCATCTTCGACGCCGCCGACGGCTACGAGGAGTTGCGCACGTGGCTCGCCGACCAGTGGCGGGCAGGTGAGGACGCGTGGACGCCGGAAGCGCGCGCGATCTTCAGCGAGCTCGAGTTGCAAGCTGGAAGCCGCCGGAGCCTGCTCGAGTCGCCGACGTTCCGGGTGCTGCTCGATGAGAAGCCGGCGCTCCGCCAGGCTGCCTGACGCAGACGGCGTCAAGCGCGTCTGCGACCTGCTGCAGCTTTCGAGCCTGTCGTCGGCGGGCAAGCATGTCGGGCATGGTTCCCGGCCTTTCCAGCGATTCCTTCTCTAAAACCGCAGGGCTACACTGAATTGATGGCAGTACTCGAGCGACATCACGACCTTGTCGAGGAGCTGCTCGCAGAGGTCGAGGCGTACAACCGCGACGCCGACCGCGATCTGCTGACTCGCGCGTTCGACTACGCCGCGAAGGCGCACGAGGGCCAGGCGCGTGCCTCCGGACAGGAGTTCATCTACCACCCGTGGGGCGTCGCGAAGATTCTGGCCGAGCTGCGCTTGGACGAAGCGACGCTGGCCGCCGCACTGCTGCACGACGTTGTCGAGGACACCGAGGCCGACATCGACGAGGTGCGCGCCGAGTTCGGCGACGAGATCGCTCGGCTGGTCGAGGGCGTAACGAAGCTGACGCGCGTCAAGTTCCAAACGCGCGAGCATGCCGAGGCCGAGAACTATCGAAAGCTGATCGTCGCGATGGCCGAAGACGTGCGGGTGATCCTGATCAAGCTCGCCGATCGCCTGCACAACCTGCGCACGATTGAGTATCTCGGCAAGCAGAAGCAGATACAGAAGGCACGCGAGACGCTCGAGGTGTACGCGCCGCTCGCGCACCGTCTCGGTATCCACGCGCTCAAGTGGGAGCTCGAGGATCTTTCGTTCCAGACGCTACACCCGCGCAAGTACGAAGAGATCAAGCAGATGGTCGCCGAGCGCCGCACGGATCGTGAGGAGCACGTGCGCGAGGCGTCGATGGTGCTGCAGAAGGAGCTCGACAAGGTCGACATCCCTGCAGATATTTCAGGCCGGGCGAAGCATTTCTATTCGATCTACGACAAGATGGTTCGACGCGGTCGCGAGTTCAACGAGATCTACGACCTCACCGCGATGCGTGTGATCGCCGAGCGCGGAGGGGACGAAGGAACCCGCGACTGTTACGGCGCGCTCGGCCTGATCCACTCGCTGTGGAAGCCGATGCCCGGACGCTTCAAGGACTTCATCGCGATTCCGAAGTTCAACGGTTACCGCGCGCTCCACACGACCGTGATCGGGCCCCAGGGCCGGCCGCTGGAGATTCAGGTGCGTACACGCGAGATGCACGAGACGGCCGAGTTCGGCGTCGCGGCGCACTGGCTCTACAAGCGTGGCAAGAACCAGAAGGACGCCGAGTGGGTCGCATGGGTGAAGACACTGATGGACGAAGGGACGGCCGACGAGGCCGACCCGCGGGAGTTCATGAAGACGTTCCGCACCGACCTCTTCGGCGAAGAGGTGCACGTCTTCACGCCGAAGGGTCAGGTGAAGACGCTGCCTGCGGGCGCGACCCCGATCGACTTCGCGTACGCGGTGCACACCGACGTCGGCCACCGCACGGTCGGTGCCAAGGTGAACGGCCGCATCGTCCCGCTGCATTACGCGTTGAAGAACGGCGACTTCGTCGAGATCCTCACGGCGAAGCAGGGTCGAGGCCCGTCGCGCGACTGGATGTCGCTGGCGAAGAGCTCGCGCGCGCGGAACAAGATCCGGCAATGGTTCTCGCGCGAGACGCGCGAGGATGCCGAGCACAAGGGCCGCGAGGCGCTCGAACAGGCGCTGAAGGCGCAGAACCTTCCCTA
>DASXKU010000045.1:0-24049 GCA_036496645.1 Gaiellaceae bacterium | reverse complement strand
GAGGCCGTGCGGCGAGTCGCACAGCTCCGCGGCGTAGCGGTCGGCGTCGTACTCGCGCTTCGGTGACAACAGCAGGTGCACGAACGCCGCCGCGACCGGCGCGAGCACGAAGAGCAGCACACGCCGTAGGAAGCCGCCGATCCGCGACGTCTCGAGTAGGACGGCCGCGAGGACGACGGCGACCGTCTGTATCAGCACGTCTCGGTGGCGCAGGTGCGCGAGTTCGTGCGCGAGGAGCCCCTCGAGCTCGGCGGGCGATGCGACGCCCATCAACCCGACCGAAACTGCGAGCCCCGAGCCTCCGCCCGCGCCGCGTCCGGCCGACATCATGCGCGGATACGAGTCGGGGAGCACGTACAGCTTCGGCCGCACGACGCCCGCGCGCAATGCGAGCGTGTCAATCGTCGAATGAATCGCCGGCGCCTCGCCGGGAAGCAGCTCGCGTGCGCCGACCATGCCGAGCACGATCCGGTCGGCGTACCAGTAGATCGCAGCGCAGAGAAGAACCGCCGACGCGAGGAACAGCGCACCAACCCGGTAGTTGCCGAACTGCCAACCGATCGCGCCGAGCACCAACGCGAACACGATCACGCACGCCCATGCCTTCAGGACGTTGCGGAAGATGAGAAATCTACGGTTCGTCTTCGGGCTCGGGCGTGTCTTCGTCTTCGAGCCCGCGCGGCGGCCAGTCGGGCTCGGGTGCATCGCAGCGGCTCGAGCAGTGCAGCGACGCGACGTTCTGCAGAGGAATGAGGATGTGGCCGTTCAGCTCGACGTGCGCCACCTCCTCGACGTAGCAGTACGCGGTCAGCACGCCGTCCTGATATTCGCCGCCGAAGAGGGCGATCTCGACCTGCTCGCCCTTGTACTTGTTGGTGTAGTCCTCCACCGGCGCGAACGCTACTGCATCGGGGCGGCTAGACGGTCGTCCCGGAAATGCACTTCGAGGACTGCGCAGTTCTCGACCGGGTGATACGGCTCGTCGCTGATCAGGTCGTGGACGGAACGGATCGTCCCGCCGTGTCCGACGATCAGGATGCGTTTGCCCTCGTTCTCCCGGGCGATCCGCACCACGGCCTCGCGCGTGCGCGCGAAATGCTGCTCGTGCGTCTCCCCGTCGGGCCGCTGCCCGTCGGGGAAGCGTTCGTGGATCTCGGCGCGTGTCAGCCCCGACCACGAGCCGATGTCGATCTCACGCAGGCCCGGGTCGACCACCACCGGCAACTCGTGCGGCTCGGCGACGATCAGCGCCGTCTCGTGCGCGCGCTTCAAGTCGCTCGAATAGACGGCGTCGAACGGCAGTTCGCGCAGCTCCTCGGCGAGCTCTCGCGCCTGAGCGCGGCCCGTTTCGTTGAGTGGGGGATCCGCCCAGCCCTGCCAGCGGCCTTCGCGATTCCAGTCGGTCTCGCCGTGTCGTGCGATGAGGATCGTCGTCACGCCGCTAACGTAGCGACCCGTGGACCTCGGCCTTCGTGACAAAGCCTGCGTCGTCACCGGCTCGACCGGCGGCATCGGGGCACGCGTGGTGGAGCTGCTCCGCGGCGAGGGCGCACGCGTCGTCAGCTCGGGGCGCAGCGGGTCCGGCCCCGGCGACGTGCACGTGACGCTCGACCTCACGCAGCGCGGTGCACCTGAGCGGCTCGTCTACGAAACGGTTGGGGCGCTTGGCCGGCTCGACGTGCTCGTGAACAACGTTGGCGGAACGGAGATCCGCAAGCTCGCTGAGCTCGACGATGACGATTGGCAGACGAGCTTTGAGCTCAACCTGATGACCGCGGTGCGCGCGACGCGCGCAGCACTGCCGGTTATGAAAGAGCAAGGCAGCGGCGTAATCGTGAACGTCTCGTCGACGGCGGCGAAGCGTCCGTCCGCCGGCATGCCCGACTACTCGGTGATGAAGGCGGCGCTGCTCTCGTTCTCGCGGCTCGTCGCCGATGTGCACGCAGCCGACGGCATCCGCTGCAACGCCGTGACGCCGGGACCGACCGCGACGAGCGCGTGGCTGGGTGACGGTGGCCTCGCTGACCAGCAGGGCTCGCGCGACGAAGTGCTCGCGAAGGTGGGTGCGGGCCGCCCGCTCGGACGGCTCGCGGAGCCCGACGAGATCGCCGCGGTGATCGTCTTTCTCGCGTCCGAAAGGGCCTCGTACGTCACGGGCGCGGCCTGGTCGGCCGACGGCGGAACAGTTCCGATCATCATCTGACACACCTACATAACGGGGACTGTCCCCTACCTGTCCCCCTGAGATGGCCCTTTTTGACGGCTAGGCCCCGTCCCAGGGCGCGGCTACGCTGGCTCGATGGAGCTGGCGGGAGCCGTTGCAGAAGCGTTTGCGCAGCACGTGCGCGAGCTGGAGGAGAGCCAGCTCTCCGAACTCGCCGTGCGCTCGTACGACACGCGCGGCCGCGCGCGACCGGAAGAAGAATGCAGCGTGCGCACGCCGTTCCAGCGCGACCGCGATCGCATCGTCCACTCGAAGCCATTCCGCCGGCTGAAGGGCAAGACGCAGGTCTTCATCGACCCGTCCGGCGACCACTACCGCACACGCATGACGCACACGTTGGAGACGACGATGATCGCGCGCGTCGTCGCGCGTGCTCTGCGCCTGAACGAAGACCTCGCCGAGGCGATCGGGCTCGGGCACGACATGGGCCATCCGCCGTTCGGGCATGCCGGCGAAGGCGCGCTCGACGAGGCGCTGCGCGAGCGCGGGCTCGACGGCTTCCGCCACAACGAACACTCGGCTGAGATCGCGCGTGACCTGAACCTGACGCACGAAGTGATCGACGGCATCCTCACGCACACCGGTGACGTCGAGCCGCAGACGTTCGAGGGGAAGATCGTGCGCATCGTCGACCGCGTCGCGTACATCAACCACGACATCGACGACGCGATTCGCTATGGGCTGATCACTGAGGCCGACCTTCCGCGCAACGAGATCACGCTGCTCGGCCCGACCGGCGCCAAGCGCATCGATCGGCTCGTGCACGACCTGGTCGAGACGTCGGCCGCCGCCGGCGACATCGCGCAGAGCGACGAGATCGGAGGCGCGATGCTCCGGCTCCGCGACTTCATGTTCGACCGTGTCTACCTTGGCCCGGTCACGAAGCCTGAGCACGACCGGGCGCGCACAGTCGTTCGCCGCATTTTGGACAGTGGAGCGAGCGTCGAGTTCGTCGCGGGCATGACCGACCGTTACGCGCTGGCATACGCTGAGACCCTCTCCTAGTGGCGCGGATCAAGGACAGTTCGGTCGAGGCAGTCAAGGCAGGCGCCGATTTCGTCGCCGTCGTCGAAGACCGCACCCAGCTCCGCAAGGCGGGCGGCAGGCTCGTCGGGCGCTGCCCGTTCCACGAGGAGCGCACGCCGAGCTTCTCGGTAAATCCGGGGCAAGGGCTCTTCTATTGCTTCGGCTGTCACAAGGGCGGCGACATGATCACGTTCGTCAAGGAGACGCAGGGTCTCGACTTCGCCGGCGCGATCGAGTGGCTCGCAGATCGCTTTCGCATCCCGCTCGAGTACGAAGAGGCATCGCCCGAACAGGAGGCGCGCCGCGAACGCGACCAGCGGCTGCGCGCGCTGCTGGAGCAGGCGGCGACCTACTACGAGCGCACATTGTGGGACACGGAAGCCGGCTCGCTCGCGCGCGATTACCTGAAAGGGCGCAATCTCTCCGAGGAGACATCCCGCGAGTTTCGGCTCGGGCTTGCGCTGGGCGGCGATTCGCTCTCACGCAAGGCGCTGGCGAAGGGCTTCACGCAGCAGGAGCTGCGCGCGGCCGGGCTCGCGCGCGCGCGCGGCGGCGACTATTTCCAGCTGCGACTGCTCTTTCCGTTGGCAGATGCGCGCGGCCGCATCGTCGGCTTTCAGGCGCGGAAGCTCTACGAAGACGATCCGCTCGCGGCGAAGTACGTCAACACGCCCGAGTCGGAGCTGTTCCACAAGGGCTCGGTCGTCTATGGGCTCGACAAGGCGCGCGGTGCGATGACGCGCGAGGACCGCGCCTGCGTCGTCGAAGGAAACACCGATGTGATCGCGCTCCGGCAGGCGGGCTTCGAGCCGGTGGTCGCGAGCATGGGCACGGCGCTCACCGAAGCGCACTTGCGCGAGCTCGGCCGGCTGACGAAGCGGCTGTGGCTTGCATTCGACGGTGACGCCGCCGGTGAGGCGGCAACGCTGCGCGGGATGGAGCTCGCGGTGCAGCAGGGCTTCGACGTGAAGGTCGTCGCGCTCGAATCGGGTGTCGATCCGGCGGATAACCCGGCGGGCTTCGAATCGCGCTTGGCAAAGGCTGAGCCCTATCTCGTCTATCGCACGCGCATCGAGATCGATCGCGCTGATGATCGCGCCGCCGCCTTTCAGACCGTGAAGGCATTGCTCGATGGCGCCGAGGAGTCGCCGCAGCGTCAGGACGCGTGGCGCTACGCAAACGACAAGCTCGGAATGACGGTGCAGTTGAGCCGCGGGTCGTCGACGGCGCGCGCAGCCGCGCCCGCCTCGCAGCGGGTGCTCGATGCGGGCGCGAAGCTCGAGCGCAACGCCTTGGCGGGCGCAATCCGCTACGACAGGCTGCGCACCTTGCTCTCCACGCTCACGCCCGATCATTTCTACGACCCGCCGATCCGCCGGCTGCGCGACCATATCGTCGACGGTGCGCCGCTCGACGCGGACGACACGCTGCTGCTCGCGGAGCTCGACGCGCGTGCGGAGCAGGAGGGAATCGACGACACGACGGGCGAAGAATTGATCTGGCGGCTCCGCGAACGTGAGCTTCGTCGCGAGCTGCAACACGCGCCGGCGGAGAAGCTGAAGGAGCTCACGGAAGCGCTGACCGTCGTGCAAGAGCGCGTCGGAGCCCTGTCGTAGCCCCGGCTACACTGTCCGCCGCTTGAGCGATCCCCGGTAGCTCAATTGGCAGAGCATCCGGCTGTTAACCGGAGGGTTGTTGGTTCGAGTCCAACCCGGGGAGCTTTACCGCGTCGGTCAGCTTCCGATGTGGAGCTGCTCGCTGACTTCGTGCTGCGGCTTGCCGTTCTGGGCTGACGGCGCGTAGAGGCTCAACGTCGCGGGGCCGTTCGCCGTCGCGTGAACGGTTGCGTCGAACGTGCCCAGGTCGGGCGCTCCGGCGGTTGCCGTGACCGTCTGCCGGATCGTCTTGCCGTTGTTCATCTTCAGCGTGAGAACGAGGGTTCCCTCAAACACGCTCGCCGTCCCCTTCACGTGGAACGTCGTCGGGAGGGGGTTCGGGCCGACTGGCGACTCGAGCAGGATCGGCGGCACGTAGAGCGCTTCGTCGACGCGCGTCAGACCGGTCTTCCCGGCGACGTCGACTCGCTCGACGGCCGAGAATTGCGTCAGCGTGTACACGATCTCGGCGACCTGCTGATCGGTTGCTCCATCGTCCGTCACCGTTGCGCTGCCATTCGCGATCGTGACGCTGCCGTCGATCCCGAGCGCCTCGAGTGCGGCGCCCGCAACGCCTTGCGTCTGCGGCACGGCAACATCCTGCGCCTCGAGCACGCCGTTTGTGACGCGGAAGATCGTCAGGTGCATCTGCGCCGCTGCGGTCGTGGTGGACGGTGTCGTGACGGTGTGGTGAGTCGTTCCGCAGCCGCTGGCGACGCAGACAAGCAGTGCGGTCGCCGAAAGAAGCGTCCACCGGGTCACGGCGTCCACGTTATCCTGTTCATGTGAGCGTGTTCGCGGTAGTTCTGCTCGCCGCGGCGGTCGCCCTCTTGGCCGCTGCCGAGTGGCCGCGGCTCGGGGGCCGGCTGCATGTTCGCGCGCGCCGGAATCCCCGCGCCCATTTGCGCGCTGTGCCTGACGAGTCGGACGAGACCGACGACTTCGCGCGCTCGGTCGAACGCGACCTCGCCGCGCTACCGACGATCGACGACCCCGACCTGAAAAGACGCCGCTAAGAAACCGAGACGTTCGTTTTGAGCGTCGCCGTGTTCGGCAGGATCGGTGGCACGTCTTCCATGTTCTTCGTCTCCTGGTAGTCGGCGACGCTGAGCTGGAGCGAGTGCCTACCAGGTGACGCTGGGATCGTGAACACACCGCGGCTCCACGTGCCGTGCACAACCTTGCCGTCGACCTTCGCGACGATCGACGTCGGATCGACACCCGAGCCGCCGGCGTCGGTCGCCGCAACGTGGATCGCGAGATGCGTGCTCTTCAGCACCTTCACCTTCGGCGGCGTCACGTCGTTCACCCAATAGCGAAACGTGAACGGCCCGGCCTGGGCCGCAGACGTCGTATCGAAGACGAGGTTGTAGTAGCCCTTCGCCGGTAGCACCGCGGCGGCGACCTTGATCCGCTTGCCGTACGTCGTGCGGTACGGGTTGAGGTCCATCGGCTCGCCCGCGTAGCCGACAAGGTGATCCTCCTCGCCGTCGAACGTCACGTGCGGGAAGGCGCTGCCCGACAGCACGACGACGCCGAAGTTCGCGACTTTGCCAGTAATGCGGATGCGGTACGCGCGCTCGGGGCCGCTGTACGTCGTGTCGCCGGTCGGGTACGCGTACCTGCTGATCAGCGACGGCGCGCCGGAGGTCGTGCCCTTGTACGTGCCGGGCTTCGCAATCGCCGCACGCTTCTCGGTCGCGAGCTTCGGTGCCGAGACGTCGAACCAGAACGGGATGCGCCTCGTCTGCGAGCCGAAGGTCATAACGACGAAGCCGCTCATGTCGCCGGTGCTCGCGCCGGCGGTCGCGGTGACGAGCAGCGTCCCGGGCACGTTCACGCTGGTCGGGACGGATGCCGTCCCCGTGCCGCTTTGCAGGATGGACGACACAGCCCACGTCCCTGCGCCGCCGCCCGCGTCGGTCAGCGTCACCGATCGGCTCGCGCTCGTCCCGGGCGCCAGCCGCCCGAACGACAAACCGGTGGGCGCTGCGAAGAGCAGCGGGTTGTCGGCGACCGGCAGATCGACGAGGCCGCCCCCTTCGCGCTGCGCGGATTCCTCGCCGCCGGTGGCGGTGTGCACCGGCGTTCCCGTCTGCACGAGCGCCGATTTCACCTGCGCCACCGTCCAGCCGGGATGTCGCTGCAGCAAGAGCGCGGCCGCCCCGGCAACATGCGGCGTCGCCATGCTCGTTCCGCTCAAGTTTCCCCACGTTCCCTGCTGCGGCGGCAGCGACGAAAGGACGTTCACGCCCGGCGCGCTCACGTCCGGCTTCATCTGCAGCGACACCGGAGTCGGCCCGGCCGACGAGAATTCGGCGATGCGGTCGGATGAGTCCACGGCTGCGACGGTGATCGCAGCGGCGGCGGTGCCCGGCGAGTCGACCGAGCCGTAGCCGAGTGGGTCGAAGTCGTTCCCCGCTGCGATGACGGGCACGACACCGGCGCGCGCGGCGTTGTCGATCGCGACGACAACGATGTCGCGTGACGGTTCGACCTCAGGCTCGCCGATCGAAAGGTTGATCACGTTCATGCCGTCGGAGACCGCCGCCTCGATCGCGGCCGTGATCTCAGCAGCGTTGCCGTCGAGGCCGAAGTCCGGCGTGGGCACCGTCAGCGCCTTGTAGTTGCCGATCCACGCGGCGGGCGCGACACCCGAAAGCAACTGCGAACCGTCCCGCGCGCCGTGGTCGCCGGCTGCGATGCCCGCGACATGCGTCGCGTGGAACGAGTTGATGGGGTCGAACGGCGTCTTCGCGTACTTCCACGTTTCACCGACCGGCGTGAACGTGCGCTGCACGATCACCTTTGGAGTTGTGTCGGCGGTGAGACCCTTCGGGAAGCCCGGAGGGTAGGAGAAGCCGGTCGGGTCGAAGTACGGGTGTTGCGCGTCGAGACCGTCGTCGATGAACCCGATTTTTTCGCCCTGCCCTGCGGTGGCGAGCGTCGGGCCCCACAACTGGTCTGCGCCAATCTGATGCACGCCGTCCTTTGCCTTCAACGAGTGGTAGACGACGTTCGGCCAGACCTTGCCGATGCCCGGCACACGCTCCAGGTCGGCCACCGATGCCTGGGGCAGAGCCACCGAGAAGCCGTCGAGCACGAGGTGGTAACGCCAGCGAACGTCGGCGTTCGGAACGGTTGCCTGGACGCGCGCGATCGTCGCAGCCTGCGCCACGAGCAGCTGCTTCTCGTACGCCTCATGCGACGACGACTGCAGCATCCGCCCGTAGGACGTCGCGAGCGAGGGTGCCGGCAACGTCACGACGACCTCCGTCATGGGGCCGGGGGCGCCGAACGAGTCGCCCGCAAGGAAGACGGCGGCTGCCGCCGCCACCAGGAGAATTGTCAGCTTCCGTGCCAGAGTGCGGATGAGAGGACTTGAACCTCCACGCCCTTACGGGCACACGGACCTGAACCGTGCGCGTCTACCAATTCCGCCACATCCGCGCGGGCGGCCATTGTAGCCCCGCTACGATCGCGCAAGTGAGCACGGCACCCCTGCGCACACTGCTCGAGACCGCGTTCCCGGACGCGACCGAGCTCGACGTCGTCGACCGCACCGGCGGCGGCGATCACTTCCAAGTTGTCGTCAGCGCGCCGTCGCTCCAAGGGCTTTCGCTCGTTGAGCAACACCGCCGTGTGTACCAGGCGCTCGCAGAACCGCTGGCGGACGGCACCATTCACGAACTGCGAATCAAGACGAAGGGATAAGGACTTGGCATACAGCGATCAGATCAAGGAAGTCATCGACGGCTCGGATGTCGTTCTCTTCATGAAGGGCACGCCGGCGTTCGCGATGTGCGGTAACTCCGATCGTGCGCTGAACGCGCTCCGTCGCGCAGGTGCTCCGGTCACGGCGGTGGATGTTCTGGCGGATCCGGCGATTCGGCAGGATCTGTCCGCGATCTCCGGCTGGCCGACGATTCCGCAGGTCTTCGTGAAGGGCGAGCTCGTCGGGGGCGCCGATATCGTCGAAGAGCTCGAAGCGAGCGGCGAGCTCGAGTCGACGCTCAAGGCGAAACTCGGAGACGGCTATGCGTCGCAGCGCACCGAGACGACTGTCTCGGTCGCTACGTCGTAGCCAAGATGCGCCAGCCGACCCATTCGACGGTGTAGCCAGCTTCGCTGAGTAGTTCGGCGGTAGCTGCTCGCTGACGTCGCCCCCGGTGCACCTCGACGAGCAGTATCGGCTTCGCCGCAAGCAGCCTCGGCGCTGCTCGCAGAGCCGGGAGCTCCGCGCCCTCGATGTCCATCTTCACGAAGTACGGCATTCCCAAACGGTCGAGCTCGTCGTCGAGCGTGACGGCTTTGACACGTGTGTTTCCTTCGGCGGAGATGCTGCTCTGTGCCCGCCGACGACCCGGTACGAGTTTGAACGCGACTACGCCGGCCTCGGCGTTCACCGCCGCCTCGACGACGGAAACCGCAGCCGCGTTCCGCGCCACATTGCTGCGAAGCCGTGCCGCGTTGTGCGGATTTGCCTCAAACGCGACAACCTCGGCTCCGCGCCGTGCAAAGAGCAGTGAGAAGTATCCGGCGTGCGCCCCGACGTCCCAGACTCGTTTCCCGCCGAGGTCGAACCGGCTGACGATTTCAACGACGTCAGGTTCGTAGCTCCCGTTCCAGAACGACTTCTCGTGTGCGAGGTCGAGCTCCATCCGGGCACCTGTGAGCGGTCCGGAACGGATCGTGACGACCCGGTTTCCGAGCGGGAGCAGCGCGACAGTCAGAGCTCGCCTGACGACACTCACGCAGCGAGCACCGCGAGGACGTCGTCGGCGTGCGTCGCCGGCTTCACCTTGTGGAAGATCTTCTTGACGTTTCCGTCGGCGTCGATCACGAACGTCGACCGGTCGACGCCGAAGTACGTGCGACCCATGTAGGACTTCTCGCCCCACACGCCGTACGCGTCGGCGACGTGATGGCCCTCGTCGGCGAGCAGTGTGAACGGCAGCGAGTACTTCTGCTTGAACTTGTCGTGTGACTTGGCGTCGTCCGGTGAGACGCCGAGCACGACGGCGCCGGCTTGCTCGAACTCGCCCCACGCGTCGCGAATGCCGCAAGCCTGAGCCGTGCAGCCGGGCGTATCGTCCTTGGGATAGAAGTAGAGAACGACTTGCTTTCCACGCAGGTCGGAGAGCTTGATCGTCTCCCCGGTATCCGTCTGCAGCACGAAGTCAGGTGCGGCTTTGCCTTCTTCGACCATCACCGATTCCTCTCTATAGGTTTCTCCGATGCTAACGGCGCACCACGTGAATGCCTTTCTGGTGATCGGCGTCTGCCTGATTGCGGCGGTTACCGCCCTCGTGGCGCGGCGGCGCGGGGCGGGCAAGTCGGTGGCCCAGGTGATCGCGCTGGCGCAGACACTGGTCGTTGCGCAGGTCGGGATCGGGTTGCTGCTGCTCTCGGATCACAAGCGCGCGTCCGATCATCTGCACTACGCCTACGGGACATTTGCGCTGCTGGCTGTGCTCTCGCCGTGGCTCTATGCGCCGAGCGAGCCGCGTAGCCGCCTCGCCTGGTTCGCGGGTGCAACACTGATCGCAGCCGCGCTCGGCGTTCGCGCGTACATGACCGCATGAGAATCAATCCGTTCCTCCGCAACCTGCTGATCCTCGCGGCGATCGCGCTGATCATCGTGGTGCTCAGCGCCGAAGCGGCTGTCGCGACCGCGTACATCCTGCTGTCCATCGCGTTCCTGATCGTGATCGCGGTCGTCATTTACTTCTTCTGGCGCGACTTCGGGCGACGCGAGATCGAAACGTGGCCCGACCGGCAACGCCGCGTCTTCTATGCAGCGTGCGTGGTGCTGGTCGTCGACATCGGCTGGTGGCTCTGGACGAGCCCCGCCGGTCGCAACGCGCTCGCGGCGATCATCGTCGCCGCCGTCTGCGGCTACGTCGGGTTCAAGACGTGGCGCGGGCAGAAGACGTACTACTAACCACGACAACGCCATCGAGCCTGTCCAACGCCTCGCGTACCGGCATGTGCTGCCCGACGAAGATCGGCGTGTCGCGCTCCGTGTAGCGCGACGCTTCTGACTCGCGCAGCGTGAGCATCAGGTGCATGAAGTCCGCCGGCTCGTCACACTCGAACGCCGTCATGAACTCCTGGTCGTCGATGCCGAACGAGTACGTCGTGTGGTTATGAATCGTCTCGAACTCGTGACCGACGGCGATGTGCTCGTCCATCGCGCGCTGGCGGTCCTCGACCGGCAGTGCGTACCAGGGACGCGTCTTCACAAACGGGTAGACAACGAGATACGGCGAGTTCTTTGGCACCACCTTGCGCGGGCGTCGCGCCTGCGTGTACTGCGATGCCTTCGTCGTCGCAAGATACGAGTACGGCGTCTCGAGCCAGCCCGCGAGCGGCGTTGCGTTCAGTGCGGCGCCGAGCTCCCCGAGATCCTCGTAGCGCGAGGTGATCTTCCAGAGGAAGAAGTCGACCTCGGGCCTCACACCGCCGGCGGAGTAGCAACGCAACGTGTCGAAGCGGGAGGCGAACTCGTCGAGCGTGTCGGCGAACGCGTCCTTCGCGGCAGCGCGTTCCTCGACGGGCAGGCGGCGCCACGCGGGATCGACCCGGAAGAAGCTGTACGCGACGTACTGTCCTTGTGTTTCGCTCACGCCCAAAAGGTTAGCTCCGGACCGAGAAGGCGACGGTCTTGGTGCCAGGTGGCCCGGTGTTCGCGGCTGCGGTTGCCGTTGCCGTCAGGTGGTGCAGCCCCGGCGCGATGTGGCCGCGGAAGAGCAGCTTCTTCGCCACGCCGCCCGACACCGAGCCACGTAACGTGGCCCGCCCATCGAGCCTCAGTGTGAAGGTGCAGTCGAGCGAGCACGTGAGTGTCACCGGCAGCCCGGCCGTCGTTGTGGTGGCGGGGGCGATCGTGACCTTCGGCGTCAGCGCCAGGCCCGGGCAGGTCGCGATCACGCCGCGGTGCACTTCGCCTGCTGCGTCGCGCGTGCCGCCGAGCGACGACTTCGGCGTCCCGTCGGCGTAGTACAGGCCCGACTGCCATGCCGACAGCGCCTTCTCGTCGACGACGTGGAAGAGCAACAGTCCGAGCACGGTCTTTTGGCAGAACGACATCTGCATCGCCTGGCGGTAGTACGCAGCCTGAGTTGCCTCGTCGACGGGCTTTGTCGTAGCCGGCTCGGTGCCCGTGTAGAGCGACGCCTTCGCGGCTGGAATCTGCGACTCGATCCCGAACTCGTCGTAGAGGATCGGCAGCGTCGCTCCACGTTGAGCGGTGCCGGCGAAGGCCGAGGCGAGCAGGCCGACGAGCTTGTCGTAGTCGGCGAGCCCGATTGCCGTCGAGTTCGGGTGCGGGAAGTTCGGCCCGATGGTCGAGTTCTCGGGGTACGGGTGGAATGCGAACGCGTTCATGATCGGCAGCGCGCGGCCGCTCGCGCGGTACGCGGCTCCGAGGTCGTTGATGAACGCCGTGGCTGAGTGCGTGTCGCGTCCGGTATTTGGCTTGTCGACGCCGTGCGGTGCGAGCGCGCCTCCGTAGATCGTGCTGTGCGGTCGGACCGTCTTCAGCGCGTCATACGTCGTCGCGAGCAGTTGCTCATACGACGACGCGGCTGCGTCGCTGCCGTCCGGCGCAAACTGGGGGAGCCAGAACCGGTTCAGGTTCGGCTCGTTGCCGATGATGAAGTCGTGTACGAGCGGAAATTGCCTGGCGATGCTCACTGCGAACGCCGCGAAGTCGGAGCGAGCCTGGTCGGTGAGCGGCGTAACGCTCGAGCCAAACGGATAGATCGAGAGGATCACGCGAACGCCACTGAACTGGGCGGCGTTCACTGCGTTCGTCAGCGCGGTCGCCTGCGCGGCAGGTGGCGACGTCTCGCCTGCGCTCCACGTTGCGGTCATGCGCACGGTGTTCAAGCCGGCAAGCTTCAAGAGGTCCATTTGCAGCTTCGATGTCGCGTAGCTCGATGATTCCGGTGAGTCCTCTGCCGCACCGACGAGCATTGCGGGGCCGCCCGCTGTGGCGCGAGCAGCGAGCGCGAAGAACAGCACCGAGACGACGAGCAGACCCCTCAACATTCGCAGGGTAGCCGCCGGATACATTGGCCAACGTGGCAAGCGAGCGCATTCAGGATCAACTGAAGCGGCTTCCGACCAAACCCGGCGTCTATCTCTTCCGCAGCGCGAAGGGCGACGTGTTGTACGTCGGCAAGGCAAAGTCGCTGCGCCCGCGTGTGCGCTCCTATTTCCAGGCGGGGTCGAGCGACACGCGTCCCGGCATTCGCCAGATGGCCGATCGCGTGTCGGACGTCGAGACGATCGTCACCGGCACCGAAGTCGAGGCGCTGCACCTCGAGCAGAACCTTGTCAAGCGCCACCGTCCGCCCTACAACGTGCGGCTCCGCGACGACAAGTCGTTCCCGTACATCGCGGTGACAGTAGAGGACGAGTATCCGCGCGTGATGTTCACGCGCGAGCGCCATCGCCGTGGCGTCGTGTACTTCGGGCCGTATGCGAATGCGAAGAAGGTTCGCGAGACGCTCGACGTCTTGAACCGCGTCTTCAGATACCGCCCGTGCGAGGGGCCGAAGCCCGGGCGCCACAGCGGCATTCCGTGCCTCGACTTCCACATCGAGCGGTGCTTTGCACCCTGCGTCGGCTACATCTCGGCCGAGGATTATCGCGACGTCATCGACGGTGTGATCGAGTTTCTCTCCGGCGACGACAAGCCGATCCGTCGCGAGCTCGAACAGCAGATGCGCGACGCCGCAGCCGACGAGCGCTTCGAGGACGCTGCGCGCTATCGCAACCGTTTGCGCGCCGTTGAGCGGCTGAGCGAGCGGCAGGCGGTCGAACGGCGCTCGATGGGGACGATCGACGTGATCGGCGTCGCTGTTTCAACCGAGCGCGCGGCGGTGCAGGTGTTCCCGTTGCGCGACGGCCGGATGGTCGATCGCTACTCGTTCCATCTCGAGAACGCAGCGGGCGAAGAGGTTGGCGAGGTGCTCGAGCAGTTCTGCCTCGAGTACTACGGCTCGGCGCCGTCGGTGCCGCCGCAGATTCTCGTGCCGCGGGGAGCGGGGGACACGGCTGCGCTCGAAGAATTTCTCACCGAGCGACGCGGCTCGCGGGTCGAGGTTCGCGTTCCGGAGCGCGGCGAGAAGCGGCGGCTGCTCGAGCTTGCGCAGCAGAACGCCGAGCTTGCGCTGCAGTCGCAGACGTTCGTCTCGGAGACGCGGCGGCAGCGTCGCGTCGAGGCGCTCGAGGAGCTGCGCGAAGTGCTGAATCTCGAGTCGCTGCCGATTCGCATCGAATGCTTCGACATCTCGAACATCCAGGGGCGCGAAGTTGTCGGCTCGATGGTTGTCTTCGAGGACGGCCAACCGAAGAAATCGCACTACCGCAAGTTCACGGTGCGCACGCTCGACGGGCAGGACGACTTTGCCGCGATGCGCGAGGTGATCGAGCGGCGATTCTCACGGCTCGGAGCGGATCCCGCGTCGGCCGACTGGAACGACTCGTTCGCCTCGACGCCGAACCTCGTCGTGATCGACGGCGGCAAGGGTCAGCTCAGTGCCGCATTGTCTGCAATGCACAGCCTCGATCTGCCACGCGTTGCGGTGATTGCGCTCGCGAAGCGCGAAGAAGAGGTGTTCGTCCCGGGGCAGCCGGCGCCGATCGTGCTGCCCGACCATTCGCCGGGGCTGCAGCTGCTGCAGCGCATCCGTGACGAGGCGCATCGCTTTGCCGTGACCTTCCACCGCCAGCGTCGTGACGCAGCCGCGCGCGAGTCGATGTTCGACCAACTCGAAGGTGTGGGGCCTGTCCGGCGGCGTGCGCTGCTGCAGCACTTCGGCTCTGCGGCGGGAGTGGTCGCTGCGACGCGGGAGGAGCTCGAGGGCGTTCCGGGCGTGCCCGCGAAGACCGCTCGCAGCATCTACGCGCAATTGCATCGGACCGGCGGCGCGTAACGCGTACATTGCAGCGTAGGTTGCTGAAAACCATGCGCCGCGCCCTCTTGTTAATCCCGCTCGTGTTGCTGGTTGCCGCCTGCGGCGGTAAGCATGCTGCGACCACAACGACTAAGACAACGTCGCTGCCGCAACCCGGCGGCGTGCTCGGCAGCAGCGGCCGGACGCTCTATGACGGCGGCGACTGGGCGGTCGTCACAGCAGGTTCCAAGGTTGTTGTTGCACAGCTCGTCGGCGGCGCCTGGAAGATTGACGCAGGCGGCAGGGTCAAGATCAGCATCCTCGGGCCGCACGGCGCGGCGCCCTCGATTCCGCAGGTCGCCGTCGAGATGAAGGCACCCACTACCCTCGTCGAGGAAGGCATTTGGGTCGACGGCAAAGAGCTGATCGAGAAAGGCGGCGGACTGAAGCCGAACGATCAGACGATCTACGGGGCGCCCGAGGCAAAACTCGCCAAGGGCACGCACGTCGTGATTGCGTACGGCCGCACTGCAACGTCCGGCACTGTTGTGCGCTGGACGTTCACGGTCGCTTGACAAATACCGTCGTGTGAATTCCGTATGAGCGGGTTGTGCGCAGCTAACCCGCACCGAGATACTTGCAACGCACGAAGCTCAGCCGACGATACCCCCCACCGATCGGAAGGCGTCGTGCAGTTGCCCTGCGGCTCGCGAGGACCGAGCTTTACGGGGTTATCGAGACGGCCACCGGGACTGCGGCACTCTCCCCCCAGGTGGTCGTCTCGACTTGCCCTTACTCGTCTGAGCTCAAGAACGGGTAGCGGTAGTCGCTCGGCGGGCTGAACGTTTCTTTCAGTGTGCGAGGCGTCACCCAGCGGATCAGGTTCCACATCGAGCCCGCCTTGTCGTTCGTGCCCGACGCGCGCGCGCCGCCGAACGGCTGCTGCCCAACGACTGCGCCGGTTGGCTTGTCGTTGACGTAGAAGTTGCCGGCCGCGTACTTGAGCTTCTGCTGCGCAACCTCGATCGCCGCGCGGTCGTGCGAGAAGATCGCGCCGGTCAATCCATATGGCGCGCCGCGGTCGATCAGGTCGAGCGTGTCCTCCCAGCGGTTCTCGTCGTAGACATACGTCGTGACGACCGGGCCGAACAGTTCTTCCTGCATCAACCGGAACGACGGGTTGCGGGTCTCGATCACGGTCGGCTCGACGAAGAAACCTTGCGAGTCGTCGTAGCCGCCGCCGACGACGATGTCGGAGTCCGCGGTCGACTTCGCTTCCTCGATCGCCTCGACCTGCGTGCGGAACGAGGACGCGTCGATGACGGCACCCATGTAGTTCGAAAAGTCGGAGACGTCGCCAACCTTGATCGTTGCCACCTGCTCCTGCAACCGCTCGCGCAGCTGCGGCCAGAGGTTCGACGGCGCGTACACGCGCGATGCGGCCGAGCACTTCTGACCCTGGTACTCGAACGAGCCGCGGATAATCGCTGTCGCAAGCGTGTCGACGTCGGCGGAGGGATGGGCGACGATGAAGTCCTTGCCGCCGGTCTCGCCGACGATGCGCGGGTAGTTGCGATACGCGCCCATGTTCGCGCCGACCGTCTTCCACATCGAGTTGAACACCGGGGTCGAGCCGGTGAAATGGATGCCTGCGAGATGTTCGCTCGCGATCACCGCGTCGCCGATCTCGGCGCCCGAGCCGTAGACGAGGTTGATCACGCCGTCCGGCAGTCCGGCCTCCTGGAAGAGGCGCATCAAGTAATACGCCGAGAGCATCGCCGTCGACGCCGGCTTCCACACGATTGCGTTGCCCATCAGCGCCGGCGAGCTCGTCAGGTTGGCGGCGATCGCTGTGAAGTTGAACGGTGACACCGCGAAGACGAAGCCTTCGAGCGGGCGGTACTCCATCCGGTTCCACACGCCCTGGCTGGAGATCGGCTGCTCCGAGTAGATGCGCGTCATGAACTCGACGTTGAAGCGGAAGAAGTCGATGGACTCGCACGCGGCATCGATCTCCGCCTGATGCGCTGTTTTCGACTGGCCCAGCATCGTCGCCGCGTTGAGCGTGTCGCGCCACGGGCCGGCAAGCAGTTCGGCGGCGCGCAGCAGCACCGCCGCGCGATCCTCCCACGGCCAGCGTGACCAGTCGGCCCACGCTTTGGCTGCCGCGTCGGTCGCCTGGCGCGCATGCTCCGCGGTGCCCTGGTGCACTTCCGCGAGCACGTGCTCGCGGTTGTGAGGCATCACAGCCTGGCGGGTGTTGCCGGTGCGAATGTCCTTGCCGCCGATGACGAGCGGGATCTCGATCTGCTCGGAGCTCATCTGCTCGATGCGGCGCTTCAGCGATACGCGCTCCGGCGAACCGGGTGCGTACTCACGCACCGGCTCGTTCGCCGGGTGCGGGGGGCGAAAGATGGCGTGGGTGCTCATGCGCCGTACTCTAGGCGGGTGGACCCTCGCGACGTGATCTGGTTGGGGGGAGCGACGGGCTCGGGGAAGACTTCAATCTCTCGCATCCTCGCGTACCGCCACGACCTGCAGCTCTACAACGTCGACCACCGAACGTTCGACCACGAGAACCGGCTCGGGCCGCGCGAGCGCGACTGGACGCTTCCGGCCGGAGAGCTCGTCGACGTCTTCGTCGCGTATTCGCACGAGCGCTGGCCTCTTGTCGTCGCTGATCTGGAGGCTTTGGCCGCGACGCCCGCGGTGATTGCAGAAGGGCCGCATCTGTTGCCGGAGCTCGTGCCGACCGGAGCGCAGGCGGTATTTCTCGTGCCATCTGAGCAGCGCATCCGTGCGACCCGCGAAGAGCGCGGCTCGCGCCCGAACATCTCTGATCGTGACGTGCTGCTCGCGGCCTACATCCGCGGCGAGGCCGAGAAGCGCGGATTCGCAGTCGTGCCCGTCGATCGGCCGCTCGCCGAGATGGTCGAGCGCGTCGACGCGCTTTTCACGCTCGATTCGCTGCCGCGTGAGATCGATCGTCCGACGGTTCGTCGTTTCGAGAATGATGTGCTTGCGCGGCAGGTGCGGCTCTACCGCGACTCAGGCGAGGCGCCGGCCGGCGACTGGCCGCTGCCGTTCGCCTGCGAATGCGACGAAGCAGGGTGTGCCGACATCGTCGAGCTGACGCTTGCTGACTACGAGCGAATCAGCGCCGCAGGAGATAGGTCGCCGTTACGACGATCCAGATCATGAAGCCGAGGCTCGAGGCGTAGGTATCGCTGCCGACGATCCGCCAGTTCCACGCGCCTTCGAGCATCCCCACGCCGAGCTCGCCCGCGCCGCCGATCAAGCCGGCGTAGCCGAGCCACTTCACGACCTTCCGCGCCCGTAGAGCCGCGAGCGAGGAGCCGATGACGATCGTTGCGGCGCACGCAGCCGTCGGCGCGGCCAGTCGAGGCGAGGCCGTGTAGACGGTGACCGCCTGCAGTGCGATGAACGCCGCGCCGCCGACCATGACGGTCGAGGCATAGAACCCCTCCGGGTCGTAACGGTCGAGTCGCGCTCGCAGGCTGGCAAGGAACCACAGGAACGCGAACGCGGCGCCGGCGTAGAACGCCGACTGGGCGCCGGGGTGGCCGGTGCCGATGACGAACGCCACGAGCGCCAGCCCGACGTACGCATAACCGCAAATAGCAAGACGCGCCCTCGTCACGGCGCGTGACGCTACAACATCACGGTGTGAGGCCGACCCTCGTCCAATACGACGTGCCTGGCTGGGGAGTGGGCGAGCTCTGGCTGGACGGCGACCGTGTGCTGCAGTCGGAGCACCCACGTCCAAACCGGCCAGGTCCGGGGACTGTCCCCGAACATGTCCTCGCCGGACGGTTGGTGGCGTTTTTCGCCGGCGAGCCGGATGATTTCGCTGACGTCGAGCTCGACCTGGATGAGGGCTTCCACGGCGACTGTGCCCGCGCGCTGCGGAAGGTGCCGCGCGGCGAGGTGGTGACCTACGGCGAGCTTGCCGCGCTGGCCGGCCGGCCCGGCGCCGCACGCGCCGCGGGCACGTTCTGCGCACTCAACCGCTTCGGGGTGATCGTTCCGTGCCACCGCGTCGTCGCTTCGAACGGGCTCGGGACGTACGGCGACCTTGGCGTCGACTACAAACGTCGCATGCTGGAGCTCGAAGGTGTCCTTCTCTGACGACCTGAGAAACGAGCTGGCGGCGATCGCGCCCGTGCGCCGCTGCTGTCGGCTCGCCGAGTTGTCCGCGCTCTTCCACGCTTCCGGTGCGTGGCATCTGCGCGACGGCACCGTCGCCGTGCACCTCGACCTCGGCAGCGCCGCCGCCGCGCGCCGCGCGTTCAGCCTCTTGCGCGATGTCGGCGTTCGCTCCGAGATCCGCACGTACAAGCCGGGAGCCTTCGACCGCGCAACGCGGTACCAGCTGCATGTCGACGTCGACAAGCGTGCGCTGACAGTGCTCCGTGACGCCGGCGTGCTCTCGGCGTCAGGCGCGCCGCTCGAGCAGCCACCGAAGCGCGTGGTTGGACGGTCGTGCTGCCGCGCTGCCTATCTGCGCGGCGCGCTGCTCGGCGGTGGGTCACTCTCGGGGCCGCGCGCCCCGCACATCGAGCTCCGCGCCTCCGGCCTCGCCGGCGCGAAGTTTCTTGCAGCAGTCGCCGCGCACGAGGACGTCGAGCTCTCTGTCAGCGAGCGCCGGAACCACGCACTCGCGTACGGCAAGGGCCACGAGACGATCGTCGACCTGCTCGCGCTCGTCGGCGCGAACGAAACCGCCGTTCGCTTCGAAGAGCACTCCGTCGTCGCCGCAACGCGCGCCAACGCGAACCGCCTGGCGAATGCGGACGAGGCAAACCTCGTGCGCACCGCGCGCGCGGCGCACGCGCAGCTCGAGGCGATTCGTTCGCTGGATCTCGACGACTTGCCGGAGCCGCTCGCCGAGATTGCACGTCTGCGGCTGCGCCATCCCGCGGCCTCGCTGCGCGAGCTTGCGGCCCGCACCGAGCCCCCGATCACCAAGGCCGCGGCCCACCGCCGCCTACGGCTCGTCGTCGGACTCGTCGAAAACGAGGGCCGTACGCTTTGAAAATCCTCTAGCGGCTCCCGCACACGCCGACCGATACTCAACGCGGCGGTTCGCGCTCGTCCGGCGATGGATACAGACCCCGTCTGTCGTCATGCTCGGAGCGCGGTTCATCGGAGGGGGAGGTCGTCCTCGGAGCTTCCCCTCCGGACGCCACCTGCTACTCAACTATGGTTCGCGGCCGTGGGTGAGGCCGCTTTCAAAGAGCTACGTACCCGGCTCGCCGAGATTGCAGACATCCGCAAGGCGCGATCGCTGCTGTCCTGGGACGAGAGCGTGATGATGCCGCCGGGCGGCGCGGGGCTCCGCGCCGAGCAGTTGGGGACGCTCAGCCGGATCGCGCACGACAAGTTCACTGCGGCCGAGACCGGCCGCTTGCTCGACGAGGCGCGGCCGTGGGCGGAACAGCAGGACTACGACTCCTTCGAAGCGAGCCTCGTCCGCGTCGTCACCGTCGACTGGGAGAAAGCGCGTCGTGTGCCGACGGATCTGCAGGCCGAGCGGGCTCGCGCGTCGTCGCTCGCGTATCCGATCTGGGTCGAGGCGCGGAAGAACAACGACTTCAAGGCATTCCTCGCACCGCTGCGCGAGAACCTCGACCTCACGAAGCGCTACGTCGAGTGCTTCGACCCCGGTGACGAGCCGTATGACGTGCTGCTGGACGACTACGAGCGCGGCATGAAGACCGCGGAAGTGCGCCGCCTCTTCGACTATCTGAAAGAGCACCAGGCGCCGCTCGTGAAAGAACTCGCGTGGTCGCCGGATCATCCGCCGCACGACTTCTCACTCGAAGCGCAGAAGACGTTCGAGCTCGAGGTTGTGCGCGCCTTCGGCTTCGATGACGAATGCTGGCGCCTCGATCCGACGGTGCATCCGTTTGCGTCGGGCACCGGCGTCACCGACATCCGCATCACGACGCGCTACTTCAAGGAGCACCTCGGCGGACTCTTCGGGACGATGCACGAGTTCGGTCACGGCCTGTACGAGCGCCAGATCGAGCCGTCGATGGAGCGGTCGCCGCTCGCACGAGGCGTGTCGCTCGGCATGCACGAGTCGCAGAGCCGCATGTGGGAGAACTTCGTCGGCCGCTCGCGTCCGTTCTGGAATCACTTCTTCCCGCGCGCACAAGAGCTCTTCGGCTCGACGCTCGACGGCTACGACGTCGAACGCTGGTATCGCGAGGTGAACACCGTCGAACCCTCACTGATTCGCGTCGAAGCCGACGAGGCGACCTACAACTTGCACATCATTCTGCGGTTCGAGCTCGAGCAGGAGCTCATCTCTGACGCGTTCCCGCTCGAGCAGCTGCCTGAGGAGTGGAACCGGCGGATGTCGGAGTACCTCGGCATCGACGTGCCGGACGACACGCAGGGCGTGTTGCAGGACGTGCACTGGTCGGGCGGCTCCTTTGGCTACTTCTCCACGTACGCGCTGGGCAACCTCATCTCCGCGCAGATCTGGGAGAAGGTTCTCGCGGACATCCCCGACGTCGATGCGTCGATCGAAGCTGGGGAGTTTGCGCCGCTGCGCGACTGGCTGCGCGAGCACCTCCACGGCTACGGGCGGAAGTTCACGCCGGCGGAGACCCTCGAGCGGGTGGTCGGCACACGCGAGATCGACCCCGAGCCGTACGTTCGGTACTTGCGGGCAAAGCTCAGTGCGTAGGACTACTGAGTCCCGGCAGCGGTCGCTCGGTTAGATTCAAGCCATGGCTAAGACACGCGTAGGCATCAACGGCTTTGGGCGCATCGGCCGGAACTTCTATCGGGCGGCGCTCGAACGGGGCGGCGACTTCGAGATCGTGGCGTTCAACGATCTCGGCGACATCGAGACGATGGCGAATCTGCTGCGCTACGACTCGGTGGGCGGGCGCTTCGGCGAAAAGGTCGAAGTTTCCGGCGGATCGCTGAAGATCGGCGGCAAGGAACTGACCGGTCTCGCCGAGCGCGACCCGGCGGATCTTCCGTGGAAAGACCTTGGGGTGGATGTAGTGATCGAGTCGACAGGTTTCTTCACGAATCGCGAAGGCGCGCAGAAGCATCTCGACGCCGGCGCGAAGAAGGTCATCATCTCGGCGCCTGCGACGGATCCCGACATCACGCTCGTACTTGGCGTCAACGACGACCAGTACGACCGCGACAAGCACGCGATCATCTCCAACGCGTCCTGCACCACGAACTGTGTCGCACCGATGGCGAAGGTGCTGGACGATTCGTTCGGCATGGTCAGCGGATTCATGACGACGATCCATGCGTACACGCAGGATCAGAACCTGCAAGACGGCCCGCACAAGGATCCGCGTCGCGCACGCGCTGCCGCGCTCAATCTTGTGCCGACGTCGACAGGCGCCGCGCGCGCGATCGGACTGGTGTTGCCGCAGCTCAAGGGCAAGGTCGACGGCATGTCGATGCGCGCGCCCGTCCCGACCGGTTCGGTGACCGACTTGGTGGTCGAGCTCGGCAAGGACGTATCGGTTGACGAGATCAACGCGGCGTTCAAGGCCGCAGCCGACTCCGGCTCGCTCGCGCCGTACCTCGAGTACTCGAGCGATCCACTCGTCTCGACGGACATCGTCCACTCGGCGGCGTCCTGCACGTTCGACAGCGGGTTGACGATGGCACACGGCAAGACGGCCAAGGTCTTCGGCTGGTACGACAACGAGTGGGGCTACAGCTGCCGGCTGGTCGATCTCGTCGCGAAGGTTCTGTGAGGCTGCCGAGATCCGTTGAGACGGCGGCGGTCGAGGGCCGCGTCGTCCTCGTTCGAAGCGATCTCAACGTTCCACTCGACGACGGCAAGGTCGCCGATGACACGCGCATCCGGGCGTCGCTGCCCACGATCGAGCTGTTGCTCGAACGAGGAGTAAAGGAGGTGCGCGTGTGCTCGCATCTTGGCCGCCCGAACAGCGACGAGGATCGCGCCAAGTATTCGATCGAGCCCGTACGAAAGAGATTGTCGGAGCTCGTCAGCGATAGCCGCGTGACGGTGCTCGAGAACACGCGCTTCAACGCGGGTGAGACGAAGAACGATCCGGCTTTCGCGCAGGAGCTAGCCGACGGCTGCGATCTCTACGTGAACGACGCGTTCGGTTCCGCGCATCGCGCACATTCGTCGACCGTCGGCGTCGCGGAGCTGCTGCCCGCCTACGCGGGGCTGCTCCTCTTGCAGGAGCTCGAGCACCTCGGCCGGCTGCTCGGCGAGGTCGAGCGGCCGTTCGTGATCGTCGCGGGCGGCGCGAAGGTGGAAGACAAGCTCGCCGTGCTGCAAAACCTCGGCGCGCGCGCCGACGCCGTGCTGATCGGCGGGAAGATGGCCGAGGACGTGCGCGGCGAAAACCCCTTCACGTTTCCGGTTGTGCTGCCGAGTGACGTTGTCGCGGCCGCTGCTTTCGAGGCCGACGCGGAAGCGAAGGTCACCGGTTTCGACGAGCTGCCGCCCGGGTGGCTCGGGCTCGACATCGGCCCGGCGTCCAGCGCGACATTCGCCTCGCACATCGGTGGCGCGCGCACCGTCTTCTGGAATGGCCCGATGGGTGTCTTCGAGTGGCCGCGCTTCGCAGCCGGGACGAAGGCGGTTGCGGACGCAGTCGCCGACTGCGACGGCTTTACGGTGATCGGTGGCGGCGACTCTGTTCGTGCCGTGCACGAGGCGGGCGTTGCAGACAAGATTTCCTGGATCTCAACCGGCGGCGGAGCCTCTCTCGAGCTGCTGGAGGGCAAGGAGCTTCCCGGCGTCGCGGCGATTCCGTCAGCATGAGCCTATGAGCCTGATCGCCGGCAACTGGAAGATGTTCAAGGGGCCCGACGAAGCGGCCCCGTTCTGCCATGCCTTGAGGAATGTGGAGTTGCCGGAAGACGTCGACGTTGTCGTCTGTCCGCCGTACGTCTCGCTCGCGCCCGCCGTGCAGGCGCTTGCGGGCACGGAGATCGGGGTGTTCGCGCAGAACTGCCACTGGGCCGACGAAGGGGCGTTCACCGGCGAGATCTCGGCGAGCATGCTGAAGGAGCTCGGCGTCTACGGGACACTCGTCGGCCACTCGGAGCGCCGGCAGTACTTCGGCGAGACCGACGAGACCGTCGGTCGTCGCGTCGAAGCCGCGCTTGCAGCAGGTCTCGACGTGATCGCGTACGAGCCCGTGTGGGCGATCGGGACCGGCCGCACCGCCACGCCCGCGATGGCGCAG
>DASXKU010000044.1:0-2963 GCA_036496645.1 Gaiellaceae bacterium | reverse complement strand
CCGGCTACGGCGAGACCTCGGTGCGCTACGTGCCGGGGATCGCGCGCTGGATGTTCCTCGCCGAGGAGCTGACGCCGGCGGCGAACCGCATCGTCGCTCGGTTCGCGCCCGCGCCCGAGGGCCCGTGGAGCGACGCGGTCGCGGTCGCCGACATGGCCGACCCGGCGTTCCGCGCCGGCGCGTGCTGCGCGGTCGACGACGACTGCGAGGGCACGCAGTTCCTCGACTGCGATCGCACCGGCTTCTACGGCGCCTACCTGATGCCCGACGTCGCGGCGGCCGACCATACGCTCGCGGCGACGTTCACGCTGTCGAGCTTCGCGCCGTACAACGTGGCGCTCTACCGCGCGACGTTCAGCTACTAGGAAACCAATCGCGCGCGGTCTGACCTGACGCTCAGGCGGCCACCGCCTTGATCTCGACCTCGCAGCCGAGGTCACCGAGCCGGCGCACGAGCCGGCCGATGGCCTTGGTCTTGTCGCGCCGATCGAAGTGGTCCGATCCGAGGTCGCGATACTCGACGTGGTCGCGCAGCATGAAGAAGGCCGCCTGCAGCATCGATGCGGCGACGGCCATGACGGCCTTCTTGGCTCCGCGGCGCGACTTGATGCGGAGAAACTGAGCCCGTAGATAGGTCGCTTTGACGCGGACCGCGGACCACGCGGCCGTGACGAGATTCGTCTTGAGCCACGTCCCCGACTTGCGAGTTCTTGTCGAGCGCCGCTTGCCAGCGCTCTCGTCGTTGCGTGGGCACAGGCCGGCCCAGGAGATCAAATGGCCCGGTGTGGGGAAGCGGGTCATGTCGGTGCCGATCTCGGCGACGATCACGTTGGCGACGATGTCACTCACTCCAGGGATCGTCGTCAGCAGTTGAACGGCCGCCTGGATCGGCTCCAACGTTTTTCCCACGTGCGCGTCGACCTCCCGCAGTGCCGACTCGATCGCGTCGATCATCTGCATGTGAAGCTTCAGCATCGTGCGGTGGTGCGTCGTGACGCGACCGCGAAGCGCCTCGACGAGCGCCGCTCGTTTCTTCCGGGCGTGACCTTGCGCCAGATCAGCGAGCCGCTCGGGATCCGACTCACCATCGATGATCGCGTTCAACATGGCGCGGCCGCTTTTGCCGACGACGCTCGAGAGCACGCTGTCGAGCTTGATGTTGGCGTCTTCGAGCACCTTCTGAATACGCAACGTGTGCTGCGACATCTCGCGGACGAGCTGCTTGCGCGTTCGCGTCAGATCGCGCAACTCCTGGATCGGTGCCGGAGGCACGAAGCTGCTGCGAATCAGCCCGTGGGCGAGCAGGTCGGCGATCCACATCGCGTCGTTCACGTCGGTCTTGCGACCGGGCACGTTGCGAATGTGTTGCGCATTCGCGAGGACGAGCTCGAAGCTTCCCTCGAGCACATGCCAGACAGGCTTCCAGTACACGCCCGTCGCCTCCATCGCGACGTGCGTGCAGCCGTGCTCTTCGAGCCACTGATTTAGATCGAGCAAGCCGCTCGTCATCGTCGAGAACGTGCGCACCTCGCTGTGCTTGGGCTCCGATACACAGCGCACGCACGCCACGACCGTGTCTTTGTGCACGTCCAGGCCCGCGCCTGAGACATCCCCTCAAATCAGGCCGAACGCGGCGCGGAAGATTTCGTGCTGGCGAACGATGTGGTCGAGCGCTTTCATGAGCGGGCCGAGTTTCTCGTCGCCCATGTACGGGATTGCCTCGTAGAGGTGGATGCCTTGGTTGAGCAGCGACATCGTGCGGGTCTTGCGCGTGTTGGTCTTCATCAAGCGATCCAGCCCGCACGCTTCGCCAGCGGCGCCGAGGAGCGTCAGCAGCGCTTGCGCGATCGCGGCCAACAGCAACAGACGGTCGCGGCGATCGGGGCTGCCGATGTGGGTCGCCGACAATCCCAGCCCGAAGCGGAAGTTCTTCTGGTCGCGAAAGGTCTCCTCGATCGTGAAGCGGCGACCATAGAGCTTGATGATCTCGGCCGCCTTGCACTCGGCGAGCGTCGTCGCAAGACACCACGACTCCTTCATCTGCTTGGCGTGCACCACGACGACGGCCGGGACCTCCGCACGCGTTCGCGTGACGCGGGCGCCGCGGAGGATCAGCGCTCGCCCCGTCGTCGGCACCCAGGCATGCGCAGTCTTTCGCGTGCCTTCCGCGTCCTCGACTTGGATCGCGCCACGAAAGCGAATCACGAAGTCCCAACCGAGCGTTTGCAGAAATCGGTACAGCTTCTGATCGCCGAAGCCGCGGTCCGCGAGCAGTGTGATCTTCACGTCGGCGGCGAGGCACTCGTGCAGCCGCTCGATGAGCCGGTACTCGTGGTCGTTCCGCTTGTTCTTGAGCGTCGCCTTGCTGACCGTCATCCAGACCAGCGGCGTCGCACGGCCGTGGCTGGTGATCAGGTAGCCCGCGAGCGTCGCGTGGTCGTCGGCGTCGAACTCGGTCCAGTCGAGCGCCAGCACGATCTCCTTGCGTTCACCGACGACGAATTGTGCCCACGGCCGGAACAGCGACCAGACCTCGATACCCGCGTTCGCGAGCAGTCGGTCGGTCTGCTTCACCCCATGCTTCTTGTCGTTGTTTGTGACGCGCGCGTAGCCGCGCCCGATCGCGTGGATCGACAGGACTGCGGCATCGATCGTTCCGACCACGCCGTTCGCGAGCGACAGCACGCGCATCGCGTGCAGGTCGTCGCCGAAGATCTGGTCGACCGTCTTGGCAACCTGCATCGGGTCTCGAACGAATTCCGACATCGCGCGCGGCATCATCATGCCGCCGGAACCGACGCCCGTTGCCCGAAATTCCGCGCTACGCGGTCGAGATTCCGGAGCGCATTCGATCACCTACGCTGCCGAAACGAGGGGATCCATCAGGCTCGCGACCGATCGCGCCGAGTACCTTCGAGCTTGGTTTTCCACGCGAGGTCAGCGCGATGTAACGCCGGTACAGT
>DASXKU010000043.1:0-1643 GCA_036496645.1 Gaiellaceae bacterium | reverse complement strand
TAGACACGTTCGGCATGCGCAAGACTGCGCACGTCTTCGGCATCGTCACCCTCGAACAGCGACCGCGGTTCCTCTATCAGTTCGCGCCGGTCTTCAACGGCACCACGTTCCTGGGGCGATGTCTCTCTAGCTGTTGAAACTGGAGAGTGGCGGCTGAGTGGTGATCTCTACGCGGCCTGCTTCCGCGGCGCAACGACCGCCACCGCGTTCTCGTGATCCTTGAGCGCGCGCACAAGCTTCGTCATGCCGTCGCGCGTGCCGGTGGCGCGCCGGAAGCGCGAGGCCGCGTCGGCGATCGCGGCGATCGTCCAGCGCATGATCATCCGACCGCCGCGCCAGCGACGCACGCGTCCGGTGATGCGGCGCAGCGACCCGATCAGGTTCTCGATCGCGTTCGTCGTCGACAGCTGGCGTTCCAGCTTCGACGGCAGACCGAGGCGCTTCACGGTGAGCGTCTCGTCGAGACCCTCCTCGAGTGAGGACGCTGCGCCGGGGTGTTCGTCGCGCAGCCGCCGCACGAGGTTGCCGAGCATCCGCTTCGCCCGTGCCGCGTCGTCGGCACCGTAGGCGTCGCGCAGCACCTGCCGCACCGACGGACGCATCTCCTCGGGCAACTGGTCGGTCACGTTGCGGGCCTTGTGAGCCTGGCAGCGCTGGATCAGCGCCCGCGGCCCGTACACGTCGCGCACGGCCTTCGTGAGCGCCTTCGCGCCGTCGAGGATCGCGAGCACCCCGCGCTCGGTGTTCAGCCCGCGCTCGCGCATGTCGACGAGCAGCGCAGTGCAGCTCGCGGCGTTCTCGGTCGCGCCCTCGCGAACGCCGAGGACGTGCTTCTTGCCCTCGGCATCGATCCCGAGCGCGACCAGGAGCACGTGCTCGTCGACGTAGACGCCGTCGATCATCAGCACGACGAGATCGATCGCGCTGAGGTCACGCCCGAGCCACTCGGCCATCTGCTTCTCCGTCGCGGCCACGAACCGACGACTGACTGCGCTGCGGCTCGTGCCGCGCACCGCGAGGTCTGCCGGCACGGGCTCGAGCGAGCGCGCGTAGCTCCTCGTCGACACGCCGACGAGCATCTGCTCGACGGCACGTTCGCGCAGCGGGTCCTCGGCGGCGAACGCGCGCCAGCTCGGCAGCTCGAGCTCGCGGCCGTCGACGGTCCGAGCGCGCGGGCGTCTGACCTGGACGCGCCGTCCACCCATCACCAGCTCGCCCGGGGCCGAGCCCGCGCGGTGCGCCCGACGTGTCGGTAGGTGCGCGTAGCGCGGCCCTGCGAGCTGCGTGCGCTCGTGCTCCAGCACTGCGGCCAGCGCGGCGGTCCCGGCGCTGATCACGAACTCGTGCAGATCGGCGCGGATCACATCCGCGAGCGTGAGCTGCGTCGACGAGGACGTCAGTCCCACTTCCTTGAGCTTCTTCTTCCTGGCAGTGTCCTTCACGGCGGTCTCCTCGGGTTAAGCACCCCGAGAATCCTCTCGGGGCTGAGTTGACCGCCACCTCAACTTTCAACAGGGATCGGGACACCGCCCGTTCCTGGCGTTTCTCAAGGAGGTTGTCCGGCGCAGCCGCCAGCGCAAGACCTTCCTGATCATCGACAACGGCCCGTGCCACAACCTCGACGCCGTCGGTAAGCTCTAGCT
>DASXKU010000042.1:0-24259 GCA_036496645.1 Gaiellaceae bacterium | reverse complement strand
CCCCGCCGGCCCCGACCCCACCACCGGTCGAGGCGAGCGAGCCCGAGGCGGTCCACCACAAAGACAGCTGAGGCCGGAGCCGTGCCGCGCCGCGTCCGGGCGGTCTCCCATGAAGACCAGCTCAGCCTCGTCGACCACCTCGACGAGCTCCGCGGCAGGCTCATCGTCGCCGGCTCCGCGGTGCTCGCCGGATCGACGGTCGCCTACGCCTTCCACCACCGACTGATTCGTCTACTGACCAGCCCGCTCCCTCAAGGCCATCGTCGCCTGCTGACGCTGACCGTCACCGAGCCGTTCACGACCTCAATCAAAGTCAGCGTCGCCGCCGGCTTCGCGCTTGCGCTGCCGATCGTCCTTTGGCAGCTCTGGGGGTTTCTCGCGCCGGCGCTCGACCGCTCCACCGAACGTGCGATCCGCAGCCTGACGCTGTTCGCTAGCGCACTCCTCACCGTCGGCATGGCGTTCGGCTACCGCATCGGGCTTCCGGCGGCGCTGCGATTCCTCGTCCACTACGACCACGGGATCTACAACATCCAGATCCGGGCGACCGACTACATCTCGTTCGCGATCCTCGTGCTCGCCGCGTGCGGCGCCGCGTTCGAACTACCGATCGTCGTGCTCGGACTCGTGCGCATCGGCGCCCTCAGCTCGAGGAAACTGCGCCGCAACCGCAAGATCGGCTACATGATCGTCGCAATCATCGGCGTCGCGCTCCCCGGCGTCGACCCAGTAACCACGACAATCGAGACGATCCCGCTCGCGGTCCTCTTCGAAGCATCGATCTGGCTCGCCGTCTTCTTCGAGCGACGCTGGGCCGCAGCGCGCATTGCAGCGGCGGCCTAGTCTGGAAATCGACGAACCCGCAACCTCGAGCAGCACTGCGGCCGCATGACCTAGGTCGTTCGAAGCACGGTGTCTCCGCGTGCGCCAGCGACGCTCACGCCGGAGCGGCGAGCTTAGAAGTGGGACGTAACGCCGGCGGGATCTTCGTCCGACGTGCTCGCACCTTCGCTGGCCGAGTCGTCGGCCCACGAGTGCCAGTACTTGCCGTCGTCGAGATCCTCGGCGAAGCGCGTCAGCTTCAGCGGATGGAACGTGTCGCACATCACGGCGAGCTCGTGCGTCTCCGTCATTCCTAGTGACTTCTCCGCCAGTCCCGGCTGCGGCCCGTGCGGCAGACCTGACGGATGCAACGTCACCGAGCCGACTTCGATCCCGCGCCGCGACGAGAAGTTCCCGTCGACGTAATAGATCATCTCTTCGCTCTGCAGGTTCGAGTGGTGGTACGGAATCGGCACCGCCTCGGGGTCGAAGTCGAGCTTGCGCGGACAGAACGAACAGATGACGAAGTTCGGGCCGGCGAACGTCTGGTGCGACGGCGGCGGCATGTGGATGCGACCGGTGATCGGCTCGAAGTCGTGAATCGAGAACGTCCACGGATAGACGTAGCCGTCCCAGCCGATCACGTCGAACGGGTGGTAGTCGATGACGTACGTCTGATAGCCGTCGCGCACACGCACCTTCACGACGTGCTCGCCCTTGTCGCGATGCGTGTGCAGATCGGTGGGCGCGTGAATGTCGCGGTGGTAGTACGGCGCATGCTCCATCAGCTGCCCATGCTCGTTGCGGTACCGCTTCGGGATCGTGATCAGCCCCGGCGTCTCGAACACGAGATACCGCTGTTCACCTTCCGGGTTGAAGCGATACGTCGTGCCACGCGGAACGACGATGTAGTCGCCGCTCTTGTACGGCAGGTCGCCGAAGATCGTCTCGAGCGTGCCCGCTCCTTCGTGGACGAAGATCACCTCGTCGCCCTCGCCGTTGCGGAAGAAGTAATCCATCTTCTCCGTCGGGCGGCACAGCGAGATCTCGACGTCGTTGTTCCACATCAGCAGCTTGCGACCCTCGATCGGGTCGCCGCCGGCCGGCACGTCCCAGGTCTGGAAGTGGCGATGCGCGTGCGCGTCGGGCACCCATTCCTCGCGCACGATCGGCTCGAATTCGCCGAGCTCGATGACGCGACACGGCGACTGCAGGTGGTAGAGGATCGACTCGAGGCCCGAGAAACCCTCGAACCCCATGACCTCTTCGGTGAGCAGCGTGCCGTTATCTCTGGAGACGATGTGGCGCTTGCGCGGCAGCTCGCCGAGTCGCTGGTAGAACGGCATGCGTGGAGACTATCGCGGCCCGGATCGAGCGCGAGGTGTCGTCGTGGCCCGGCGTCACGGTGCATGACCATCGCTTCGGCGGCATCGAGTTTCGCCTGGACAAGCGCGAGATCGGCCACCTGCACGGCGCGCGCTGGGCAGACCTGCCGTTCAAGCGCGGCATCCGCGACATGCTCGTCGAGACCGGCCGGGCGCAGCCGCACCACGTGCTGCCGGAGAGCGGCTGGGTGTCGAAGCAGATCCGCTCGGACGACGACGTCACCGAGGTGATCGAGCTGTTTCGCCTGTCTTACGAGCGCGCGCAGGTCGCGGCGAACGTCCGCGCGTCACGCAAGCAGGGCGGCGAAGCGCTCGGCGCCGATATTGCCGCCGGAAATCACGATCCCGACTGACGACGCCTCGACGAAGCCGTTCAGCACCGCGGCCAGCCCAACAGCACCGCTCGGCTCGACGACCAGCTTCAGCCGCTCGAAGGCGAAGCGCATGGCGTCGACCATCTGCTCGTCGGTGACGGTGACGATCTCGTCGACGAGCCGGCTTGCAACCGGCCAGGTCAGGGCTCCGGGCGCATGGGTCTGCAAGCCGTCGGCGATCGTGCGCGGCACGGGGATCTCGACGATCTCACCGCGCGCGAACGACTGCTTCCAATCGTCTCCCGCTTCGGGCTCGACACCGACGACGCGCGCGACGCCCAGTTCCTTCGCGATCGTCGCGCAGCCGGAGATCAGCCCGCCGCCGCCGACCGGCACGACCAGCGTGTCGACGAGGCCCGCGTCCTCGATCAGCTCGAGCGCCGTCGTGCCGGCGCCCGCCATGATCAGCTCGTCGTCGTACGGCGGGACGATGTACGAGTCGTCACCCGCGAGCTCCGCAGCGATCGCTTCGCGATTTCCGGTGTAGCGATCGTAGAGCACGACCTCGGCGCCGTACCCGCGTGTCGCGGCGAGCTTCCCTGCGGGCGCATCCTCGGGCATGAGGATCGTCGCGTGCGCACCGAGCAGCTGCGACGCAAGCGCAACCGCCTGAGCGTGGTTGCCCGATGAGTACGCGACAACGTTCGCGCCTTTCGGCAGCGACGAGATCTTGTTGTACGCGCCACGAAACTTGAACGCGCCGACGCGCTGCAAGTTCTCGGGCTTGATCACCACGCCCTCGCCGAGCGTGCGCGAGCGCACGACCGGCGTGCGGTGCGCGACGCCGTCGATCACGCGTGCGGCCTTGCGGACGTCGTCGGGCGTGATCAAACGATTCTGTTCCGCAGCACGCCGATTCCTTCAACCTCGAGCTCGACGACATCGCCACGCTGCAGCCAACGGCCGTCGCCGTGCTCGAGGATGCAGCCGGTGCCGACGGTGCCCGAGCCGATCAGGTCGCCCGGCCGCAGCGTCGTGTTCCGCGCGGCCTGCTCGACCAACGCGTCCCACTTCCAATGCATGTCACGCAGGTTGCCGCGCGAGCGCTCCTCTCCATTCACGCGCGCGACCATCTCGCCGGACGTGCCGTCGAACTCGTCCATCGTGACGACACACGGGCCGAACGAGGTCGCGAAATCCTTGCCCTTTGCCGGGCCGAGCCCGACGCGCATCTCCTGACGCTGCACGTCGCGCGCCGACCAGTCGTTCATCACCGTGAAGCCGCCGATCGCGCCGTCGGCGCCGATCATCGCCGCGACCTCGAGCTCGTAATCCAACTCGGCGGTGCCGTCGGGGTACGGCACGTCCTGCTCGGGGCCGTAGATCGCAGCCGGGTTCGAAAAGTAAAAGACCGGGATCTCGTACCACTCCGCCGGCACCTCGGCGCCGCGCAGCTTGCGCGCGTTTGCGACGTGCTGCTCGAACGCCATGAAGTCACGCACGCTTGGCGGCTGCGCAACGGGCGCGCGCAGGTCGACGTCGACAAGCGCGAACTCGGCATGTTCACGCGCATCGCCGCCGCCCGTGAAGAACGACTGCAGTGTCTGCGCCGCGAGCTGGATCACCTTGTCGCCTTCGATGCGCCCAGGCCACCCGCGCCATAGATCGGAGCCCTTCGGCGAAAACATGCAGAGCTTCACGGTTCGGTATGCACCACCACGTCGGCAATGTCGGGCCGCACACTGCGGATGCGCTCCTCGATCGCGCTCGCGACCGCGTGCGCATCCTCGAGGCGACTCGTCGCACCGAGTCCGAGCGTGAGATACGCCACGAGGCCCGCGTCGGTGCGCAGGACGCGAATGCTGCGCGGCTCACTTCCCGTCACGTCCAGCACGATACGTGCGACCACTTCCTCGTCGGCTGCCGCAACGCTGCCTGACATTCCCTCTTCGAGCGGCTCGATGTGCGTCTGCACGCCACTCACTTCCGGTGCCGCCTGCTTCACCGCTTCTTCCAGTTCTTCTGCGATCGCGTGCGCGTACTCGAGCGGCAGATCGCCGGGCAGCTTCACGTGCAGCGACAGCTCGGTGCGGCCATCGACTTCGACGAGCGCGATGTTGTGCACCTCGCGCACGCGTGGCACGGCGATCGCCGCGGCGTGCACGCGTTCGCGCAGGCTCTCGTCCACGATTGGCTCGACGTGCACGACGACGTCCGCGTTCGGCAGCGCAGCTGCGACGGCGGCCTCGACGCGGTCGGCGGCGGTGTGGCCCTGCGCGACACCTGCTTCTGCGGGCACGCCGATCACCACGTCGGCGAACTGCTTGCCACCTGCCTGCCTCATGCGGAGACGGCGCAACTCGACGGGCGGGTTGAGATTCTCGATTGCGACTTGCGCCGCGTCCTCGGCGTCGACAGGCGCGCGATCCATGAGGACATCGGCGTTGACTTTGATCAGCCGCGCGGCGCCGAGCAGCACGAGTAGTCCGACGAAGAGCGCCGCGATCGGGTCCCCATTCGGATGGCCCCAGTGCGCGAACAGCAGACCTACGAGCACTGCGAGCGAGCCGGCGAAGTCGCTGCCGAAATGCAGCGCGTTCGAGGCGAGCGCGGCGCTTCCGTAGCGCTTCGCGGTACGCCAGGAGACCGTTGTGCGCGAAACGTCGATCGCGAGCACGACAACTATGACGACAAACGCGTACCAGGTCGCGTGTACCGAGCTGTGCGTCTCACCCGCGAGCTGCTCGATCGCACGCACCGAGATGAACACGCTCGCTGCCGCGAGGAACCCGGCCTCCGCGAGCGCGGAGAGATGCTCCGCCTTGCCGTGGCCGAACTGGTGCGTCACATCCGCGGGCCGCGCAGCCACACGCACCGCAAAGAACGTGAGCAGCGCCGCGACGAGGTCAGTGCCTGAATGCACCGCCTCGGACACGAAGCCGAGGCTGTGCGTCGCCAGGCCGACGGACAGCTTGAGTACGACGAGCGCCGCCGCCGCAGCGACGGACATCAGCGCAGCGCGCCGTTGCGGTGTCATTTTCCTTTTAGAGGTTGCCGCGGAGCGCCTGCTCGCGCTCGATTGCCTCGAACAGCGCCTTGAAGTTGCCCTCCCCGAAGCTGGTCGCGCCGTGGCGTTCGATGACCTCGAAGAACACCGTCGGCCGGTCCTGCGCTGTGCGCGTGAAGATCTGCAGCAGGTACCCGTCGTCGTCGCGGTCGACCAGGATCTTGTGCTCCTGCAGCACGTCGTAGTCCTCGGAGATCTCGCCGACGCGGACCGGTGCGTCCTCGTAGTACGAGTCGGGAGTGCTGAGGAACTCGAAGCCGCGCTCCTTCATCGCCTCGACCGTGCCGACGATGTCGTTGCTCGCCAGCGCGATGTGCTGCGCGCCGGGGCCGCCGTAGAACTCGAGGTACTCGTCGATCTGACTCTTGCGCTTGCCTTCGGCAGGCTCGTTGATCGGGAACTTGATCTTCCCGGAGCCATCCGCCATCACCTTCGACATCAGTGCGGAGTACTCGGTGAGGATCTGATCGTCGCCGAAGTGGATGATGTTCGTCATCCCGAAGACGCGCTCGTAGAACTCGACCCAGTAGTTCATCTTCCCGAGCTCGACGTTCCCGACGACATGGTCGATCGCGATAAGGCCGACGCTGTCGTTCGTCTTCCCGTTCACCGATACGGAGACATAGCCGGGAAGGAACGGGCCCGCGTAGTCGGCGCGGTTCACGAACGTGTGGATCGTGTCGCCGTACGTCGCGATGGCCGCCGACTCGATCACGCCGAAGTCGTCCTCGTCACGATGCGGCTCGGTTACGCCATGCGCGCCGCGCGATATGGCCTCGTTATACGCCTCGGTCGCGTTCGGAACCATGAGCGAGATGTCGTGCACGCCATCGCCGTGCTTCGCGTGGTGACGCGTGATCTCGTGCTCCTCATGCAACGCCGACGTGACGACGAGGCGGATGTCGCCCTGCTCGAGCACGTACGACGCACGGTCGCGCACGCCGGTCTCAGGGCCCGCATACGCGGTGCGCGTGAAGCCCATTGAGTGCTCGTAAAAGTACGCCGCCTGTTTGGCGTTGCCGACCCAGAGCTCGATGTGATCCCAGCCCTCGAGCGGCATGAAGTCGTCGGCCATGGCCGGCATTTTACTCTGGGACGGGCTCGAACACCGGTTGAGGTCGCCGGCGCAGGCGTTCGAAGGCAATGCCGACGAAGATGGCGATCCCGCCGACGAACTCCCAGCGGTTCAGATGCTCGCCCAGCAGGACGAGCGCGAAAATGACCGCGAAGAACGGCTGCAGGTTGGCAAACAACGACGCCCGCGACGGCCCGACACGATCGATCGCCGTGAACCAAAGGAGGTTCGTCAGGAAAAGCGGCCCGATCACGGCGTAACCGAAGCCGATCCACGCCAGGGTGCTGAAGTGGAAGCCCTGGTGGAGCGTCTGGTGCGCGCCGGTGATCGCGAGCGGGATCCAACCCAGGCCGAGCACGAGTGCCGAGATGCGGAACGGCGAGTAGCGGCGCATCAACGGCGCGATCGCCATCGAGTAGCCCGACCAGGTAACGGCTGTCAGGACGTCCAAAGCGTCACCGCCGAACTTCGCCGAGAAGCCGCCCGTCCCGCCTGCGACGAAGCCCACGCCGACGAGCGACAGCACGACGGCGACCCAATAGCTGCGCTGCAGCTTTTCGTAGCCGATCGCGGTCGAGATCAGACCAATCCACACCGGGCTCGTCCCAAGGATGAGCGCGGCGGTCGCGGCGGTCGAGTTCTTGATGCCGTAGACGAAGCCGAGCTGGTTCACGTAGATCAGCGCGGCGGCAAGCACGATCAGTTTCCAATCGGCCATGCGGACGCGAAAGCTGTGTTCGCGCGCAGCGGTGAAGCCCCAGAAGAGGCTGGCCGCGGCGAAGTAGCGGATCGTTGCGTACGCGAGCGGCTGGAACGTGTGCTCGAGGAGATACTTCGTCACCGTCACGTTCAGCGACCAGAGGAGCACCGTCCCCAGCAGCATCAGGTCGACGGCGGAGGGGCGGCGCACGTTTCGAGGCTACCGTTAGGCTTGCCGCGATGGACGAGCCCCGCCAGCCGACCCGCGAAGACGTCGACGCCCTCGTCGGGCCGGCGACGCCGCACTTCGCGTACCAGCTACGCGCGCGCGTGCGCGAGCTCGTCGCGGGGTTGCCTGCGGAGAATGAGGTGCGTCGCTACGCCGAGCAGCAGATGGAGCTGCTCGACCGGCTCGGCCACGCGTCGTCGAAGGCAGCGGAGGGTCCGCACGAGTCCGAGTCGAGGCTCGGCTGGGCAGAGATCCCGTCGTCCCGGCGCGCTTGAACGTCTTCATTTCCGGCGGCACGCGCGGGATCGGGCTCGCGATTGCGAAGCGCTTTACCGCGGACGGCGTTGCTTCTGGAAAGCCAATGCGGATTGCGCTCGGCTACATGCGCAACGACTCGGCCGCGGAAGAGGCGGCGGCGGAGCTGCGCGGGCTGGGCGTCGACGCCACGCTCGTGCGCGGCAACATCACGTCGAAGCGCGTGCTCGACGAGGTTGCTGCTCTGGGGCCGCTCGACGTTCTGGTGCACAACGCCGCGACGGGCGTCATCCGCCCAGCGCTCGAGACAGACGAGAAGCACTGGGACTGGACGTTCGACGCGAACTCGCGTGCGCTGCTCGAACTGGCGAAGGTCGCCGCGCCGAAGATGCCGAAAGGGTCGTCGATCGTCGCGATCTCGTCACTCGGCTCGCAGCGTGTGCTCGAAAACTACGGTCTCGTCGGCACGTCAAAGGCAGCTCTGGAATCGTTGGTGCGCTATCTCGCGGTCGAGCTCGCACCGCGCGGCATTCGCGTGAACTGCGTGTCTGGCGGTGTCGTCGAAACCGGTGCGCTCGACCATTTCCCGAATCGCGACGACATGCTGCGCGCCGGTCGCGCCAATCCCGTCGGGCGACTCGTCACACCCGAGGACATGGCGGGCGCGGTCGCGTTTCTCTGCTCCGCCGACGCGGACATGATCCGCGGCCAGACGCTCATCGTCGACGGCGGCTTCTCGCTCCTGGCCTAGGGCTGCGGGCGAGTGGGACACTCGCCCACTCTGGCGTCCTGACCCATCAAGGTGAAGACGCAGGGTCGTTACAGAGCGAGCCGATTGGCCAGCCCGAGGCTGGCTGCTCGTTGCTACGGTCGGGTCGTGGACGTGAAAGATGCGATCCTTGATCTTGAGGCCGAACGCGCCAGGCTTGAGGCGGGCGTTAGAAGTGAGTTTGACGAGGGCCACCTGCACGGGCTGAAGAACGCGCTGGCGCTCTTGCGTGACGAGGAGCTTCCCACTGTGCCGACCGGCATTCCAGGAGTTCGCAGGCCAGCAACTCCGCCCCCGGCCGGCCCAGGCTAGAGGCCAAGCTCGCGGAGAGGCTCGCTGCAGTCTCTCCGTGCGCCGCTCGGGGGTCGATCCAAAACTCTGGCGCAAGCGATCGCTTCAGCCATGCCCAACGCATCGGAGTCGTATTCAGCCATCTTGCGCGTTGATCGGCGCGGGGCTACACCTGGGCCACGACCCCGGGGTAGCTCAAGAGGTAGAGCACGCGCCTGTCCAGCGCAGAGGTGCTGGTTCGAGTCCGGCCCGCGGGGCCCAGGACGCCGAAGTCCCGCCGAGCGCGGGCCTTCGTGCGAGTAGCTCAGGTAACGCGCCTGTCCACTGCGAACTCTACCTCCGACGCTCAGGCGTACTCACGAACACGCGCCCAAGCGGGCCAACCGAACCACGGCACACTCACGGACTTGTCGAAAGCGGACGATTGAGCGCGTTCGCATAGGGGGTCTGACCCCCTATGCCGCGTGGCTTAGATCTAGAAATGCAGCACGCGGCCGACCGTGTCGGCGGCGATGTAGCCGGCAATCTTCGGGTTCTCCTGCAGGCGACGCAGCGAATACTCGTACCAATGCGCGCCGTACGGGACGTACACACGAAGACGATGACCATCCGCGACGAGCTCGTCGCCGCGCTCGGGCCGCACGCCGAGCAGCATCTGGAACTCGTAACGGTCGCGCGGTAGGTCGCGAACGATCCGAAGCGCTTCGCCGATCAGGTACTCGTCGTGCGTCGCGATCCCGACGTATGTGCCCTGCTCGACGAGCCGTTCCAAACAGCGCACGTAGTTCGCGCGCACTTCGTGGAAGCCGCGAAACGCAAGCGACGCCGGCTCGACGTAGATGCCCTTGCACAACCGCACGTTGTCGAGTCCCTCGAGGTCGTCGAACGTGCGCCGCAGATACGCCTGCAAAACAACACCGGTATTCGTGTGACCCTCGCCATGCAGCGCGCGATAGAGCTGCAGCGTCCGCTCCGTCGTCGTCGAGTCCTCCATGTCGATGCGGACGAAGCTGCCGCGCGCCGCCGCGTCGCGCACGACGCTCTCGAGATTCTCCCCGCACAACGCGTGGTCGAGCTCGAGTCCGAGCGCGGTGAGCTTCACCGACACGTTCGCGTCGAGCCCCTCCTCATCGATGCGAGCGAGAACGTCGAGGTACTGCCCGGCGATCGCACGCGCTTCGTCGGCGCTCGTGATCTCCTCGCCGAGCACGTCAACGGTCGCCATCTTCCCCGCAGCGTTCAGGTCGGCAAGCACGCGCAGCGCATCGTCGACCGTCGACCCTGCGATGTAGCGCGAGGAGAGGCGTTGCACCACCGGTCGCGGAACGGCCGGCAGGAGCTTGACGATCGTGCGGTCGAGGAGGGCCAACGCGGCCCGGATCCTACGCCGTTATTGCTCGCGCATGAACCCCTGGCGTGCCGCGCTGACCAGCGCAACCGCCTCGGGGAACAGCACGCGCATCGCGTCACGCAGTGCGCCCGCCTGCTCGTCGGCGCTACCTGTGACCTGGACCTGCGAGAGCGCCGCCGACGTCAGCTCGACCGCGGTGTTCAAGGTCAGCGTGGCGAACTGCTCGCGCTGCGCCTCCTGCACCGATTCGGCCTGCTGCTCGGCGAATTCGCGCAACCCGCGGAGCAGATCCTCCGGGTCACCGCCAAACGGAAATCCCATGCCTTCCATAGGCGCAATTTTAGCTAAGCGGGATCAGGTAGCCGCGCTCGACGTCCTGGACGAACTCGTCGACGGCGCTCGTCGCAGAGCGGATCGCATCGGCAAAGGAAGGATCGCCTTTCTCGTCGAGGTACTCCACCGAGGCGAGCCGCGGCGGGTCGTCCTCGGCCAGCTCCCCGACCACTTCGCTCATCGCGACGATCGACGCCGCGCCGCGCACGAGAGCGCGGTCGTCAACCGGCCCGCCCGCATCGTCGAGCACAAGCCAACGGCGCTCCTCGCCCCCGAGCGCGACCAAGTAGACGCGCGCTCCGCGCGACGGCTCGGCGGCCAGAACCGCCTCGACCGGGCCATGGGTCGCAGCGACCTGCGCAATGCGCTCAAGATCATCCGTCAACGCCATAGAGTCAGCTTATGGACGCGTCTGCACTCTTTGCGCCGCTCGGCCCGACCTACGACCGCTGGGCCGCGCTGCTCTCGTTCGGGCAGGACCCACGCTGGCGCCGCTTCCTCGTGTCGCGCGTCGACGTGCGACCCGAGAACACGGTGCTCGACGTCGCCACCGGCACGGCGGCGGTCGCACTGGAGCTCGTGCGGCAGAAGGACTGCTTCGTCGTCGGCGTCGACCGCACGCCCGCGATGCTCGAGGAGGGACGGCGTCGCGTCGCAGTGGCCGCCGCAACAAAGAAGGTGCGCCTACAGGAAGGCGACGCGCGCTCGCTGCCGTTCGAAGATGGCGCGTTCGACGCGCTCACGTTCACCTATCTCCTGCGTTACGTCGACGACCCGGCAGCGACACTGCGCGAGCTCGCACGCGTGGTGAAGCCTGGCGGCTCGATCGCGGGGCTCGAGTTCGGCGTGCCACACGGGCTCGCAGGGCCTGCATGGGAATTCTGGGTGCGCGCAGGCTTGCCGCTTGCCGGCCGAGCTATCCGCGGCGGCTGGCGCGAAGTCGGCGACTTCCTCGGCCCGTCCATCTCCGGCTTCTACAACACGTGGCCGCTCAAACGCCTCGCACAAGCATGGCGCGACGCCGGCATCGACGACGTGCAGACGCGCACGCTCAGTTTCGGCGGCGGCGTCGTCACGTGGGGTCGACGTGGCTGAGTCCTTTAAACCGGAGAACATCAGACCGTCGTTCTACGCACTACGCACCGGTGGCTGGCGCGACTACGTCACGCTGTTGCACTTCCCCTACACCGTCTGGAACCTTTCGTATGTCGCCACCGGCTGCGCACTCGCGCCGCATTTCCACACCAACCGCATGCTCTGGGCATTCGCTGCGTTCTTCCTCGCGCTCGGGATCTCCGCACACGCGCTCGACGAGTTGAACGGCAGGCCGCTGAAGACGCAGATCCCCACCGGCGCCCTCGTCGCGCTCGCGACAGCGAGCCTCGGCGGGGCACTCGCGATCGGCATCGGCGCCGCCGACGCGTGGGGCTGGGGCCTGCTCGCGTTCGTCGCCGTCGGCGGGGTGATCGTGCCGGCCTACAACCTCGAGTGGTTTGGCGGGGTTCTGCACAACGAGTTGGGTCTCGGCCTCGCGTGGGGCGCGTTCCCGATCCTCACCGGCTACTTCGTCGAGGCGCAGACGATCCGCACCGAGGCAGTGCTCGCCGCCGCATACGGCGCGGCGCTCGTGATGGCGCAGCGCAACCTGTCGACGATCGTGCGCGCCGCGCGCCGCCAGCGCGGCACCACCGAGGGGATCGAGCCGCTCGAGCGCGCGCTGCGCCTGATGACGATCGCTGCCGTCGCGCTCGCCATCGGTCTCGTCGTCGCGCGGCTAACGTGAGCGCATGACGACTCCCGAGATCGTCGCCGTCGCCGCAGCAGCCGCCTCCGGCACCTGCACGCTGGCGTCGACGCTCCTGCTACTGCGCGTGCGCTCACGCTCGCGCTCGCTGGACGCCGAGATCACCCGCGGCAAGGCGCAGTTCGACGCAGTCGTCGCGCAGGAGGCGGTCGAGCGCGCGGACGAGCTTCGGCGCACGCTCACCCGCCTGCGGGCCGAGGCGATGTCGCAACTCGCGACCGAGGAGCGCCGCATCGCCGACGAGCGCCGCGACGCCGTCGCGCAGCGCGAACGCGAAGCGACTGCGTCGCTATCAACACTTCTCAACACCACCCAAAGGAATGTCGAGCAACGCATCGCCGAGTGGCGCACCGATCTCGACAAGCTGCAGGGACGTCTCACCGAGGAACTACAACGCATCGAAACGCGGCAGCGCGGCTTGATGACCGACGTCGACGCGCGCATCGGCCGCGACGCCGAAGGCTTGCAGTCGGAGATCGAACAACAGAAGGTGCTGCTCGCACGGCTGCGCGAAGAGCTGACGAAAGCAGCGACCGAGGCAGGCGAGGCGGCGAACGCAGAGCTCGAGTCGCATGCAGCCGAACGTCGCCGCGCGTTGCACGAAGTATCGGACCGCTTGCGCAAGCGCGAGACAGATCTCCGCGAGCTGATCGATCGCGAAGGCGGCGAAGCGGCGCAGCGCATCCAGATCGGGCTCGGCGACATCGAGCGCCGGCAGAACGAACAGCTGCAGCGGACGATCGACCGTGCGACGCAGCGTTACTCGGAAGCTGCGCAACAGCAGTTCGACTCGACAATCCGCTCTGCACGCGAGGAGGCCGCCCGCCGGCTCGCGCGCGAGCTCGACATCGCGGTCGAGCGTTTCGCACGTGAAGCGGAGGTCGTGCTGCGCGAGCGGCTCAACCAAACGGGCGACGCCGTCGCCGCGCGTCTCGAAGAGCGCCTGCGCGAGATCACCTCCAGCATCGAAGCGGAGCGCGCGCTCCTCGAATCGCGTTTGCAGGAGCTGAGCCGCCGCGTGGAAGAAATCGCAACGCGCCGCTAACAAAACGGTTCAAACTTTCCCAGGCAGGGTTCGTCTTGAATTGGGCGAAAGGGCCACGAACCGATGCCACAGACCATTGAACAACCACAGACCGAGCGCGAAAAGGTTGAGTCCTGGCGCCTGCACGTGCTGATCGAGGCCGGCTATCCGCTGTCGCTGGCCGAGAAAGTGGCGCATTCGGAGGCCGACCTGCATCGCGCCGTCGAGCTCGTCTCCTCCGGCTGTCAGTTCGAGACAGCGGCTGAGATCCTGCTCTAGACCTCGTTACTAGACTCGACCTGTGCAGGTCGAGCAGGAGCGGAAGGTCTATTCGGTTCGCGCGTTCAATCGCGGCGTCGCGTCGTACATCGGAAAGCTGCCGACGCTGTGGATCGAGGGCGAGGTCACTGAGCTGCGCCGCCAGCAGCGCTGGCAGTCGGTGTTCTTCACGCTGAAGGATCCCGAGGACGGCGCGAGCCTGCCGGTGCAGATGCCGCGCGGACAGTTCGATGCTCTTCAACTCGATCTGCTTGACGGCGAGCGTGTGCTCGTGTTCGGACGCGCAGAGATGTATGAGCAGCGGGGCGAGCTGCGCGTCAAAGCGCTGACGATCGAGCGCGCCGGGCTCGGCGCGCATCTCGCAGCACTCGAGCGCCTGAAGAAGAAACTTGCAGCCGAAGGGTTGTTCGACGAGCGGCATAAACGCCCGCTGCCGCGCTTCCCAAAGCTGATCGGTCTCGTCACCGGCAACGACGCCGCGGCGAAGCGCGACGTGCTGACGGGAATCACGCAACGCTTCCCGCCGGCGAATGTGCTCGTTGCCGAGACGTACGTGCAGGGGCCACGCGCGCCCGTTGCGATCTCGACGGCGATCGGGGATCTCTGCCGGCGCGGCGTCGACGTGATCGTGCTCGCGCGTGGCGGCGGCTCGTTCGAAGATCTGCTGCCGTTCTCCGACGAGCGCGTCGTGCGTGCAGTTGCGACATGTGCGGTGCCGGTCGTGTCGGCGGTCGGCCACGAGCAGGACACACCGCTCGTCGATCTCGCCGCCGATGTCCGCGCGTCGACACCGACTGCGGCTGCCCGGCTGGTCGTGCCGGACATCACCGAGTTGCGCGCGTCGCTCAAGCGGACGCGCGAGAAACTGCACCGCTCGACGCACGCCGCGGCGGAGCGCCACGCGCGAAGGCTGGAGGTTGCGCGCGACCGTCTGCGCCGCGCGCCGCTGCTTTCCGTCGAGCGCCGTCGCGCGCGTCTCACCACGGTGCGCGCGCAGTTGGACGCGCTGAGCCCGCAGGCCACGCTTGGACGCGGCTATTCGATCGTCCGCAAGGGCAGCGACGTCGTGCGCGCGGCGACGCAGGTCGCAAGCGGCGACGCCGTCTCCGTGCTGGTCGCCGACGGCACATTCGGAGCACGCGTCGAGTGAGCGAGCTGTCGTTCGAAGAGGCTGAGCGCGAGCTGGAGCAGATCGTCGAGCGGCTCGAACGCGGCGACGCGGGCGTCGAAGAGTTGACACGCCTGTGGGAGCGCGGCGAAGAGCTATACAAATTGTGCGCCTCGAAGCTGGAGACGGTGCACGGGCGCATCGAGGAGTTGACACGACAAAACCAGGAGGGGAACACGACGTGAGCGGATACAAGGTTGCGCACCTCGACGAGATCGAGGAGATGAACGACGGTCGCCAGCCGTGGCGCCCGGTGCGTCACCACTTCGGCATCGAGGCGTTCGGCATCAACTCGTGGACGGCCGCGAACGCCGGCGACCGGATCATCAACGAGCACGACGAGGAAGGCGAGCACGAGGAGCTGTACGTCGTCACTGCGGGTCGTGCGCGCTTCGAGCTCAACGGCGAGTCGAAGGATGCGCCGACGGGGACGTACGTCTTCGTCGAGCCAGGCGTGAAGCGCACCGCGTTCGCCGAAGAGGCGGGGACGACGCTGCTCGCGATCGGCGGCACGGCGGGCAAGGCGTACGAGGTGTCCGGCTGGGAGCTGTGGGCGCCGGCGAACGGCTTGTACCGCGACGGGAAGTACGCGGAGGCGGCCGATTTGATGAAGCCGATCGCCGACGCGAACCCGCAATACGCGGGGCTTGCCTACAACATCGCGTGCTGCGAAGCACTCGCCGGGCGCAAGGAGGATGCGCTCAAGCACGCCAAAGACGCGATCTCCCGCTCCGACGCGATGCGCGAGCTCGCGAAGACCGACACGGATCTCGACTCACTCCGCGACGACGCTGAGTTCGCCAAGATGACCAGTTAGTCGTTAGCGGCGCGCTGCTGGGCGTCGAGCTTTGCCTGCGCACGCTCCGCGAGTTGGCGCAACCGATCGGAGTTAGCCACCACGCGCTCGTGAAACGCTTGGCTCTCCTCACGTTCCGCCTTCGTCCTCTTCCTCTTCGCCATTCTCGTCCTCCAGCAATTGTCTGATCCGCTCCAGCGTGTCAGCGATATCGCTCACGTTGAAGAGTAGAGCAACGACTTCTCCGCGCTCGATCACGGTCTGGTCGGCCACGCGATCAGCGTGCACGCGCGACAACGGCGGCGCTAGTGTCGCTTTCGGCCTATTCGGCGATGGTGCCGCGCTCGAAACGTGCTGTTAGCGCGACCCGTAGACGGTGCGAATCCAGACGTCGCTGAGCGCCTCGGCGGCACGTTCGGGATCGCCGAGCGGATGCCGCCCGAAACGCTGCCGGAGAAAGCGCTCGTTCATCCAAACGAGCGCGGTCGCGACCTCCTCCGGGTCGGCGAGAGTGCTCACGCCGGCAGCGACGTCGCGAACGATCCGTCCGGCGACACCCGCCGACAGCCGGCCGCCGAGCTCCATATAGAGGCGCGCGACCTCGTCATCGTGAGCCGCCTCCTCCGCGAAGGCCTGCAGCAGCCGGCCGTGCTCCCAGAACGTCGCGACAAGCGTGGCGACTGCAGCGCGAAGGAGCTCCTCCGGAGACTTGTCCGGCGCGTCTTCCCACACGGCCGGAATCGCCTCGAGGTGCGCCGCCGCCTCGGCGAGCAGCTCCAACAGCACCGCCCGCTGGTCGGCGAAGTGCTTGTAGAACGCGGTGCGAGTCACGCCGGCACGTTCGGTGATCAACTCGATCGTGATCCGGCTCCAGCGCTCCTCTTCGACGAGTGCGCGCGTTGCTTCGAACAGCCGTCGGCGCGTGTCTTCCCGCTGCGCCGCGTGCCGGGCGCGAACGTCCGGGCGAGCGTGCCCTCTTGAAAGCTCGCTACTCACGTGTTATACGGTAACAGCACGTCACCATATCTACAGGAGGGGTCTGCGGGATGAAATGGGGTCACGCGACGCTCGCGCTCGTGTGTGTGTTCGCGCTCACAACAGGAGCCGCGGCAACGGCCAGCGTCTCGACAAAGAAGAAGCCGAAGAAGAAGCCAGCGCCGCTCGCGCTGTGCCAGCTCGGTCAGGTCACGCTGAAAACCACCACCGTCGCGAAGCCGGTCAAGTGCAAGGCGAACCCGCTGTTCGCGAAAACGATCTGTCAGACCGCGATCACGCCGCTGCTGCAGGCGGCGTTCCCGAGCGACGGCGTTCCAGCGGGGCCGGCGAACGGCTATGGCCCGTTCATCAACACAGTCGGCTGCTACTGGAAGGTCGGCGGCACGGGCCAGGCGATCGGCGTCAACATCCTGGGCGGGAAGGGCTTCCACACGAACAGCCTCTACAACAAGACGACGCAGATCAACATGCAGCAGGCGTGGCAGGAGCAGTTTCAGGAGGACGGGGACGGCCAAGCCACCTGCGGCGACGGGCAGACGTCCCAGATCCTCGCGAAGACGACGGTCGAGGGCTTCTCCGCGTACACGATGGATCAGTGCCCTGCGACGCCGCAATTCAAGGCACTCGGCTACTACAAAGTCAGTGTGATCACGAAGTACGCCTGGTACATCGTGGTCGCGAGGCCGCCCGTCAGCGTGCACTCGTCGAGCGACCTGCTGCCGATCGTCGAGAAGCTGATGGCGAAGTACGCCGTCTACAACCACTAGCTCTCATTCGCGCGGGCGCTCCCCCGGGGGCGCCCGCACTTAAAGCGACAGCGCGAGCTCTTCGCCCAGTTGCGCGAGATCTTCCGCGGCGAGCGTCGGGTCGCCCGACAACGGCAACGCCGCGCCCTCGCGCACGACGCCGCCGAATAACTCACAGCGAACACCGAGCGCAGCGCAGCGCCGAAGCACCGCGCCGGGTGCCTTGCCGTCGAACGTCGTGCCGTCGACCGTTCCTTCACCGGTGACGACGAGCGACGCGTCGCGCGCATGTTCGTCAAAGCCGATCAGATCCAGAACGAGCTCCGCGCCTTCGAGCAACGTGCCGCCGAGCAGCGCGAGCGCCGCACCGAGCCCGCCACCGGCGCCCGCACCGCGAAGCTCCGCGTACGGCCGCAACGCATCCATCGCTGCAAGCCGCTCCTCCAACGCCTCGACCATCGCAGCGTCCGCCCCCTTCTGCGGGCCGTAGATGCGCGCCGCGCCGCGCGGCCCGAGCAAGGGGTTCCGCACATCGCACGCAACGCGTAGATCCACAGCCGACAAGCGTGAGCCGATCGCGGCGAGCAAGCCTGCACCGCCGTCGACGGTCGCAGTGCCACCGACGCACGCGATGACCGACGACGCGCCGGACTCCACCGCAGCGCCAAGCAGCTCGCCGAAGCCCCAGCTCGACGCTTCGAGCGGGTTGCGTTCATCCGCCGCGAGCAGAGGAAGCCCGAGAGCCGCGGCCGCCTCAACCACCGCCACGCGGTCCGCCAACACGAGCCACCGTGCGGCAACCGGCCGCCCGAGCGGATCCGTCACCGTCGCCTCGTGCCACTCGCCGCCGAGCGCGAGCGAGATCACCGACGCGGTTCCCTCTCCCCCGTCGGCGACCGGCACTTCCTGCACGCGCACGCCGGGAACCCGCCGCATGCCCGCCGCGAGATGCGTCGCCGCTTCGAGCGGCGAGAGGACGCCTTTGAGGCTAGCGGGACACGCCAGCGCGTTCAGTCGCGCGCTCCTGCTCGCCCGCGCCATTGGCGGCGACGGTCTGTTCCTCGTTCTGCTCGATCTGCTTCAGCATCGCGTACGACAGCCCCTCACGCGCGAGGAAGATGACGCCCACGCCGACACCGACCGAGGCCTCGATCGCCTGCAGCCCGACGCCGAACGCGACGCCCTTCGCGTAGTCCACGCCGTAGCTAACGAGCGGCAGCGCGATCGCCGCCTGCACGAGCCCGAAGTTGCCGGGCCACAGCGGGAAGATCGTCGCGACGTTGATCAGCACGAGCACGAGCCCTGCAGTCGCGAGCGGCTCGTAGATATGGAACGCGCGCATCGCAGCCCACACGGCGAACAGCTGACACGTCCACCCTGCGAACTGGAACGCCGCCGCGGTCGCCGCCGCCGCCGGTGCGCGCATCACTGCGAGCCCTTGCCGACCGCGCACGAGCAGGCTGCGGATCGGCCCGAGGCCTTCGAACGGATCGCGGTGCGCACGCTGCGCGAGCACGACTGCAGTCACGGCAAGGGTGATGCCGACACCCATCACGATCGCGATCGACGTGAGCGCCCAGCCCGGCAACTTCGCGGTGAACAGCACCCACACGACCAGCGTCGCGGCGGGGAAGAGATCGAACATGCGGTGCGCGAAGACGGAGCCGATCAACGTTGCCGTCGTGCCGCGCCGTCCAGGCAAGCGGCGACGCAGCACCGCCACACGTGCAAGCTCGCCCACCCGGCCCGGCAAGACTGCATTCGCGAACAGCCCCACCGAGAACGCCGAGAACACGATCGGAAACTTCGGATGCGGCTCGACGATCGACTGCTTGATCGTCGTGTCCCACGCGAACGCGCGGGTGACTACAGAGAGCAGGTTGAGCCCGATCGCGGCGACGACCCACTCCCAGCGCACGAGTGTGAATGCGTGACTGACGTCGTGCCAATTCGGCCCCCGCCAAATCACCAAAGCGACCGCGCCGGCGAGAATCGGGATGACGAGCAACGCGCGCCAGCGCGGGTCGCGGAAGTTCACGCGGCGACCTCGACGTACGTCTCCTCGAGCCGCCGCGCAATGTCGGTCCACGCGTAGTTGGCGAGTGCATGCGCGCGCGCCGCGCGTCCCATCTCCACGCGCTTCGCCTCGTCGCCGAGCATCGCGATCACCGCGTCGGCGAGCGCGTCGACGTCGAGCGGCGGGACGAGCGTGGCCGCCTCCGGCGTGGCGACCGCCGCATAGCCGGGGATGTTCGTCGCAACGGCCGGGGTCGCACACGCGAACGCCTCCGCGAGCACGAGCCCGAAGCTCTCCCCGCCGAGCGCAGGCGTGACAGACAGCTTGGCCCGCTTCAATTCGTGCGTTCGCACCTCGTTGGTGACGATCCCCAGGACGTCGATTCCCTTCTCGTCGAAGCGAAGCCGTGCGTGCAGCAGACGGTACTGCAGCGGGTCGGTGCCGATCAGCCGCAGCCGCGCGCCCGTCTCAGCGTGGATGCGCGGCCACGCCTTGAGCAGTTGCGGCAGTCCTTTACGCGGGTCGTGGCGGCCGATGAAGACCACGTTGTTGTCGCGGTCCGCCGGGTCGGCCTCGTCGGGGATGTAGACGCCGTTCGGGATGATGCGGTACTCGCCGGGCAGCCAGCGCGCCGCCGACTCGGCCGCCATCGGCGACACGGCGATGCGCGCATCGACGCGATCCGCCAGGAACCCCCACGCGAGCTTCGCGTAGCGCATCCACGCGAGGTCGCCCGACGCATGCCACGTCGCGACAACCGGCCCGCGCGACAGAGCAAGCGCAGCCGTGCAGAGCGCAGGCGTCATCGGCTCGTGCAGATGCACGACATCGAAGTTGCCGTCGCGCAGCAGATCACGAACGCGCGGGACGCTCGCCGGCGAGAGGATGATGTTCGGCAGCGAGCCGTTCGCCGGCACGACAACCGAGCGGCCGAGCGACACGATGCCGTCAGGCAGCGCGCCGTGGCGGCCGGAGCGCGGGTGCAGCATTCGCGTCAGCCGGCCGGCCGGGTCGTGCCCCATCGCGAGCGTGACGTCGTGGCCGCGCGCGCGCAGGGCGGCTGCCTGATGCTCGGAGTGCTCGACGACGCCGCCCCAGTACGACCACGAGAACGGCACGATGATCGCGATGCGCACGGTCTGATCGTATTGGCTGTCTAGACTCGCGCCATGTTCGAGGAAGGGCTTGCAGAGCTTCACACCCACCTCGGCGGCTCGGTGGCCTCGGACATCATGTGGAGCCTGGCGCACGAGCAGGGCATCGCCCTGCCGACCCGCGACTATTGGGAGTTCGACCGGATGGTCACGGTCAGCGACCCCCGTGGCGTGCCTGATCTCGATTCGCTCGACCGCATCTACCACCTCACCGAGCTGATCCAGAGCTCACCGCTCGCCGTGGAGCGCAGCGTGCACGCGGCGATCGGCGGTGCGTACCGTTCGCAGCGCATCACCACGCTCGAGTTGCGGTTCAACCCGATGAAGCGCAACCGCGGCGGCGAGCGCGATTTGGACCACATCATCTTGGCTGCAATAAGAGGCCTCGACCTCGCGTCGCTCGAGTATCCGCAAGTGCGCGCGGGCTTGATCCTGATGATGGATCGCACGTTCACCGTCGAGCAGAACATGGTCATCGTCGAGAAGGCGATTCGTTACGCGTCGCGCGGCATCGTCGGCATCGACATCGCCGGCCCGCGGCCAAAGGGCGAGCGTTACGACTACACGCAGATTCGCGAGCACGTCGAGCTCGCGCGCAGCGCCGGCCTCGGCGTGACGATCCACGTCGGCGAAGAGGGCGGCACGCACGGCATCGAGGAGACGGCCGAGGTCGTCGAGACGCTGCGCCCCGACCGCATCGGCCACGGCATCCTCGCCGCACGCGAGCCGGAGCTGATGGCCGCGCTGCGCGACGCCGACATCACGCTCGAGATCTGCCCCACTTCGAACTTGCTCACCAAGGCGCTCGCGAACGACGACGAGGTGCGCGACACGTTCCGCACGTTCGTCGACAACGGCGTGCACTTCACGATCGCCACGGACGGCCCGGAGATGATGCGCACCCACCTGCGCGACGAGTTCGAGCTGGTGATCCGCATCGGCGCCCTCGACGACGACGAAGCCCGCGCCGCCAACGAGCGCGGACATGACGTGTCGTTCGTCGGGCGTCGCCCCGTGTTGGCTTAGCGGAATACGCCTTTCGGCGAATGGTTCACCGGTGCCGGCGCCCGTACGGTGCCCCCATGCAGGCACTTGTCGATCCCACCGGTATCACTTCGCGTCAGCGTCAAGTCATTGAGCTGATCGCCCAGGGGCTTTCGAACGAAGAGGTCGGATTTCAGCTCGGAATCTCGCCGCGTACGGCAAAGGCGCACTCGGACGCGCTTCGCCAGAAGCTCGGCGTCACGCGGCGACGCCAGATCCCAGTGGCCTTCCGTTTGGCCACGGGCGAGGATCCGTTGGCGGCCTGTCTGGCATCTGCACACGCCGACAACGGGGGCTGAGGGCGATACGGCGCCCGCGGCTAACCCTCTGCCGCGGGCGCCCGGGTCTTTTCAATTGGCAGGGCGTGGCGTAGCCTTGGAGGCACTGCGGCTGCCTCACTTGGGGAGAGGGCATGACCGCAGTCGCACCACAACCGAAGCGCACAATCCCGCAGCGACGGATCATCGAGCGGCCGCGACTGATCAAGCGGCTCGAGAACTCCAACGCGCGGACGATTCTTCTCATCGCGCCCGCCGGCTATGGCAAGACAACGCTCGCACGACAGTGGGGTAGCAGCCTGGCGCGCGCGATCTGGGTGTCGGCAACGCGCTCGCATCGCGACGTCGTGACGTTCTCGGAAGATGTCGCCAAAGGCGTGGACGCGCTCGGCGGCGATGCGGCGAGCTTCATCGAGCAGTACATGCGCGCGCGACCCAACCCACAGCGGGCGGCACGAGAGATCGCCAACGCACTCGCGCCTCGCATCGAGAACGCTCGGGCGCAATGGCTCGTAATCGATGACTACCACGAGCTCGCCGAATCGCCCGAGGTCGAAGAGATGGTTCGGATCCTTCGTGAGCGACTGACGTGCCGATTCCTCGTGGCGTCGAGGGTGCAGCCCGAGTGGGCAACTGGACGGGAGGTCATTCACGGCGAGGTTGAGGAGATCGGAGCTGAAGACCTAGCCTTGACACCCGAGGAAACGACTCAGGTTCTCGGAAGGCGCCCCGACCTCGAACCGCTCATAGAGCAAGCCAAGGGTTGGCCGGCGGTCATCACTCTCGCGGCGGGACTCAAAGCAGTCGGGAGTCGCGAGGACGCGCTTCCGACAATGTTGCACCGCTACGTGGCCGAGGAACTCTTTCGTTCGGCGACTGAATCAACACGCGACGGCCTCATCTCTCTGGCATTGCTACCGGACCTATCCCCGGCAAGGCTCAAGCATTGCTTCGCAGAATCCGCCGAACCTCTGGTGCAACGTGCGCACGAACTGGGTTTCCTCTCTGGCGACGATCAACCCGAGATGCACCCCCTCCTACGGGATTTCCTGCTCACAAAGTTGGCTGAAAACCCAAACGCTGACGAACGTGTTCGACGCGCTGTTCAGGACGCGCTCGATGCAGAGTCGTGGGACCTAGGGCTAGATCTCGTACTTCGTTTCGAGCTACGTGACCTAGTTGATCCTGTTCTCCAGAGAGCGTTCAAACCGCTCGTTCGGAGTGGACGCCTCGGCACACTCGCCTCATTTGCCGAGCGAATCCGTACAGGACCTGGGTTTCCACCACCTGCGGTGGACGTCGTTGAGGCGGAGGTCGCCTTGCGCGACGGTCAGTTTGAGCTCGCCGCAGAGATCGGCGCTAGAGCATCAAGCCGGCTCCCAGCCGAGCACACAATGCGATCTCGCACACATTCAATCATCGGGAGGGCCGAGTTCTTCCTAAGCGATTTCGCAGCCGCTGAAACGGCGTTCGCGGCGGCTGCGACCAGCGCCGAAGACGAAACCGATGAGACCGAGGGGGTGTTCGGGATCGCTACCACGCGCATTTTCGCGGAAACAGGGGACCCCTCAACGCAACTTGCCTTGCTTTCAAAGCATCGACACCTGACACCAGATCACCTCCTGCGTTACTGGACAGCCGATTTCACCTGGAGGAGGTGGCACGGCGGCCTACGTGGGTTGAAGCTCGCCACGCCGAGGCAGGCATTTAAGCGCGCCGCTGACCCGCAAGCGCGAACGTCGTTCGCTTACGGCGCCGCTCACGTGCTCGGCCAGCGAGGTGAGTACACCCAGGCGCTCGAATATCTCACGTTCTTCTCGAACGACACCGAGCTCTTCGACCTGGCATTCGCTCGTCCCTACGTGAACTGGATGTCGGCGTTCATCAATCTCGGACTCCGCAAGGCTGGCGCCGCCGAGCGGTCGTTGCAGCTGGTGGAGGAAGCCGTTGAGCGTGACCAGCATCCACATCATGATCTGAACTGCCGGATTCTCCGGGCGCGAATGCTTCTCCAGACAGATCGGGCGGACGCAGCGCTTGAGATCGTGAAGCACGAGCCAACCGTCGTGGCCTTTCCTTCGTGGCTCGCCGAATACGAAGCAACACGTGCTCTGGTGCTTGCGTGTATCGGCGAGAACAAACTCGCCGCAGAGTGGTCCCAGTCGGCAACAGGAAGGTCCGGCTGCCTTGAGGTGATCGTTCTCGCCAAGGCGGCGGACGCAGTCGCCGCATCTCGGGCCGGCAGTTCATCAGCCGCGGTGGATCTCTTCTGCCTCGCAGAGGAACTTGCAATCTGGGACCCGGTCCTTTGCGCGATCCGCTCGTCGCGTGATCTTCTCGCCGCGGTAATCGTCGAAGAGACC
>DASXKU010000041.1:0-38323 GCA_036496645.1 Gaiellaceae bacterium | reverse complement strand
CCGGGAACGCATCGAGCTCGAACGGCGCGAGTACAACCTGCACGTCGACGCCGGTCTCGCGCACGACGTCGAGCATCGGGATCTGCTTGCCGCGACGCGACGAGCTCTCCTGCGTGATCACGACCTTCGCCTCACTCGCGTCGAGCCGTTGCTTGACGGCCGGCGCGGCGAAACCGGAGAACACCGGCACCTGGATCGCGCCGAGATGTGCGATCGCATGCGACGCGATCGCAACTTCCGGCGACATCGGCAGGAAGATCGCGACGCGATCGCCGACTCCGACGCCGAGTGTCGCGAGTTGTTCCGCGAGGCGCGTCACGTCGCGCGAGAGTTCCGCGAAGGTCAGCTCGCGACGCGCTCCGTCTTCCGATATTCCAACGGCCGCAGTCGCGGCCGGTGTAATTCTGGCCCAGCGGTGCACACAGTTGTGCGCGATCGACACTTTGCCGCCGACGAACCAGGTCGTCCACTCGGGTCCCTGCGAATCGTCGAAAACGTGCTCCCAGGGCGTCGAGAACTCGAGCCCCATGTCCTCGACCGCAAGCGGCCAGAACCACGCTGGATCCTCGACCGAGCGGCGCACCAGGTCGCGGTAGTCGCGCGCACCCGCACGCCGCACGAGGCGCGTGGCGTTCGCCCGCTCGAGCGTTTCTTCGTCCGGCCGCCACACGACGTCCACGCGAACAATCTAGTCTCGGCCGCATGGCGGCTCCCGTCGTCCGCGTTTCCGTGCAGGCGCTGCGCGACGATTTCGAGCAGGTCTTCGCCGGGCTGGCCGAGCGCGGCGATGCCGTCTGGGTCGAAGCCGGGAAGCAGCGCTTCCTGCTCGTCAACGGGGCGGAGCAGGTGCACGAGGTGCTCGTCGCGCGGAGCGCCGACCTCGTGAAGCCGCGTTCCCAGGCAATCGACACCGGCCCGGCGCGCGCGGAGCCGCCGCTCGACTTCGATCTTGGAACGGTGCGGCGCGAGGTGACGGGCGATCTCGCGGGTGCCGACTCCGCCGCCGCTGCGATCGCGGCTGCGGCCCTCGAGACCGCAACTTGGGTTGACGGCTCGACTGTCGAGTTGATGCCGGCGCTCCGCAGAATCGCGATCCGCACGTATTCACCAGGAATCGACGACGCCGACGTCGAGCGGCTCGACCGTGTGCTCCGCTGGCTGGACGACGCGCCGCGCGTGCTGCCGGCGAGCCGCTTCGGCAAATACAGCCTGCAGCGCGCTGCGATGCAGCGCGAGCTCTCGCTGGTCGTCGAACACATCGGCAGCGACTCGCCGGTCGCGGGCGACCTCGTGCTCGGTGGAACCGGGCCCGTCGCACAGACTGCAGGCTGGCTGCTCTTCCGTTTTGCGTCTTTGCCTGAAGAGGCGGCTCGCTTGCGGGCTGAGTGGCCGGCGACGGAGCGCACCGAAGCGTTCGTGCGCGAAGTGACGCGCCTGCATCCGACGAACCCGCGCATCACGCGCACCGCAGTCGTCGACACCGAGGTCGCGGGCGAGTCGGTTCCGGCAGCCACGCGCGTCGTGCTCAACGTCAACGCGATCTCGCGCAGCGCACGCTTCTACGACGAGCCGGATCGGCTGCTCCCCGACCGCTGGCTCGGCGGGCGCCCCGACAAGTTCGCGTATCTCTCCTTCGGGATCGGCGAACGACGCTGCCTGGGCGAGACGTTCGCGCTTTCCGCGCTGACGGCGCTACTACCCGCGCTCTCAAGCGGCAGGCGGCTCGAGCTGGTGGGCGCCGAGACCACCGCGACCGGCCGCCGCCAGCTCGCCGAAGGCACGCGCGCCCTGGTTAGTGTCTGCTAAGTTAGCCCACGCTAACTTTCGAAGAGGGGGACTCGGCAGATGAGACAGCGCCTGATCACGGCGGAGAACAAGAAGTGGTGGACACTCGCGGCGGTCTCCGTCGGGCTGTTCATGATCATGCTCGACAACACCGTCGTGAACGTGGCGCTGCCCTCGATGCAGCGCTCGCTCCACCTGCAACTGGCCGACCTCGAGTGGGTCGTCGCCGGCTACGCGCTCACGTTCGCTGCGTTCATGCTCACCGGCGGCAAGCTCGCCGACCTGCTCGGGCGGCGCCTCATCTTCATGGCCGGGCTCGTCATCTTCACGGGCGCGTCGCTCGCGTGCGGTCTCGCGCCGAACGGCGGTTTCCTGATCGGCTCGCGTGTCGTGCAGGGGCTCGGCGGCGCGCTGATGAACCCGGCGACCCTCTCGATCATCGCCGCGACGTTCGCGCCGCGCGAGCGCGGGAAGGCGATCGGCATCTGGGCGGGCGTGTCGGCGATGGCACTCGCGATCGGCCCGCTGGTCGGCGGCCTGCTCACCGAGCACATCAACTGGCACTGGATCTTCTTCATCAACATCCCGATCGGCGTGGTTGGCCTGCTCACCGCACCGCTGCTGATCGAGGAGTCGCGCGACACCTCTCTGCATCAGCGGCCGGATGTTCCTGGTCTCGTGACGTCCAGCGCCGGGCTGTTCGCGCTGACGTATGGCTTCATCGAAGCGAACACCTACGGCTGGGGCTCGACGCGCATCCTCGTCGCGTTCGCGATTGCGATCGTCACGCTCGTTACGTTCATCCTGCTCGAGCACAGGCAGCGCGTGCCGATGCTCGACCTGTCGCTCTTCCGCAATCGCACGTTCAGCGGCGCAAACACCGCGATGCTTTTCGTCGGTCTCGCGATGTTCGGAACGTTCCTCTACCTGACGCTCTACATGCAGAACGTCGTGCACTACACACCGGTGAAATCCGGTGCGACGTTCCTGCCGATGACGGTGCTGATCATCCTCGTCGCACCGAATGCCGGGCGCCTTTCCGATCGCTTCGGGTCGCGCTGGTTCGTCGGCGTCGGGATGTTGCTGATCTCGGCGATGCTCCTCTACTTCTCGCGCCTGGGAGCGCACACGACGTTCTGGCATTTGCTGCCCGGACTCCTGATCGGCGGCTTCGGCATGGGCATCACGATGACGCCCGTAACGGCGGCTGCGATGAGCTCCGTGTCGGTCGACAAAGCAGGCGTCGGCTCGGCGGTGCTCAACTCGATGCGCCAGGTCGGCGGCTCACTCGGCATCGCGGTGATGGGTGCGATCGTTGCGCACGTCGCGGCGTCGTCGGTCAAGGCGGGTGACACGCCGTCGATCGCGTTCCTGCACGGCTTCCACGACAGCCTGCGGGTTGCTTCTGCGATTGCATTCGCAGGAGCGATCGTCGCGACGCTCGCAATTCGCACGCACGCGGGCCAGCACACGAGTGAGGCCGCGCCGCAGCACGTCGCCGAGGCGGCGTGACGACTCAGTCCAAACGTCGTCTTACTGCCGGCGAGCGCCGACAGGATGTGTTGCTCGCGGGGTGCCGCGTCTTCGCGTCGCGGAGCTATCGCGGTGCGACGACAGCGGAGATCGCGCGCGAGTCGGGAATCTCCGAGCCGATCCTCTACCGCCACTTCGGCTCGAAGCGCGACCTGTACCTCGCGTGCCTCGACGAGTCGTGGCGGAGGTTCAAGGCCGAAGCCGAGTCGCTGATCACCGAGGATCCGCACGGTTGTCTCGGGCGCATCGCCGAGGCGTATATGCAGTCGCAGGAACGGGTGCGCCTGATCGACCTGTGGATCCAGGCTCTCAGCGTCGCGCCCGAGGACGAAGTGATCGCGAAGGCGTTGCGTGAGCAGATCCGCGAGGTGCACGACTTCTTCGCGGACGTGGTTCGGCGCGGCCAGGAGCTCGGCGACGTGCTGCCCGACCGTGACCCTGTCGCGGAGGCGTGGATCTTCGTCGCGAGCGGCCTGCTGGCCACCGTCGACCACCGCCTCGGTGGCCTGCTCGGCGACGACCTCCAACGCGTACGCACCGAGCGCAAGCGGTGGATGACGGGTATCTCCACCGAGTGAGCCGGCGGCCAAGCCGCCGACTCACCGGATAGGCCAGATCAAGAGCACCTGACGGAACTTCAAAAACCAATGCAGGAAGCAAGCAGGGCCGGCTGCGGCTCCGGCCCTGCTTCCCCCCTTGTGGAGTTCCGGCTGCGGCTCCCGGAACTCACCTTGGTCAGGCGGGGCGCCGGCTGGGCGTTTCCCGAAAGAATGGCTCTGCGGCCCAGCCAACTTTCTTCCGGATTCACGCCTCTGGCGCTCCCCCTACACATGACCTGGCGTCAGGTCGGTGCAAGGTGTCCGCACTGTACGGCGCTTCACAGGACTTGTCAAGTGACCCGGTGAAGTGATTGGCCCGCGCCTCGCTTCACCTGAAAAACGGCCTGGTCATGCCCCTTTTGGGGGACTGACCTTTCTAGCCAATTGCAATCGGGTGAAGTATCGGGCATGCTTCACCCCGGGATGAGTGCTCGCTCCGAACGGATCACCAAGTCCGTCGCTGCTCCGCGCACGCCGCGTTTGGGCGAGCGGCTGCGGCAGTTGCGCATCGCCGCGGCGCTGACGCAGTCCGATCTGGCCGGTGATCGCTTCTCGAAGGAGTACATCTCGCAGATCGAGCGCGGCAAGACGCGCCCGACGCAGGAGACGATCGACTGGCTCGCGCTGCGTTTGGGCGTCGACGTCGGCTATCTCGCGAGCGGCGTGTCGACAGACGAGCGCGCGAAGGCGGAGGCGATCATCGCGCGCGCCGATGCGTTGAGCGGCGAGCATGAGTTCGCGGAGGCGATCGAGGAGTACCACCGCGCACTGTCGCCCGTGCTCGCGACCGGCTCGGACCAGTTGCACGTGCGCGCGCTCGCCGGCGAGGCGATGGCGCTTGCGCATCACGGCGATCCTCGCGGCGGGCTCGACCTGCTCACGCAGGCACGCGCGCTGGCCGAGGGCGATGAGTTCACCGATCTCGATCGCGCCGACATTCTTTATCGCCTCGGCGTGTGCCGCTGGCTGATCTCCAGCGTCGCGACTGCAATCGCGCTCTTCAACGAGGCACTAACGCTCGCTGAGCGCTCCGGTCTCCCGCCCGATGAGCTCAGGCTCAACGTGTTCAGCTGGCGTTCGCGCTGCTATCGCCGTCAGCGCGACTACGAAGCCGCGCGCGAAGACGTCGAGCGTGCGCTCGAGCTGGCCGAGGCGCTGCACGATCCGCGCGCCTTGGGCGAGGCGTATTTCCAGGCGTCGGTGCTGGCCGAGCGCGACGGGCACTGGGTGGTCGCGCGCACGTACGCCGAAAAGGCGAAGGCGCAGTACGAGAATCTCGCCGACCGCGGCAACGTCGGCCGGCTCCTGAACAACCTTGGCGGCCTCGAGTTCCTGCTCGGCAAGCCCGACCAGGCGATCGCGCATCTGAAGAGCGCGTTCGCGGTGGCGCTCGAGGTGGGTCGCGAGCACGACGCGGCGACCGCTGTCTCTTCGCTCGCACAGGTACATCTGCGCACCGGCGACCCACGCCGCGCGGAGGAGCAGGCGCTGCACGCGCTGCACATCATCGGCGCGCGCGACGACATGCTCGACGAGATCGGCAACGCGCGCCTGGTGCTCGGCCGCGCGCTGCTCGAGCAGGATCGCCTCGAAGAGGCGGAGGTGGCGCTTGCGACCGCCGAAGATGCGTTTACTCAGCTGTCGTCGGCCTCGCATCGCGCTGCGGCGTGGATTGCGCAGGGCGACCTGGCGACAAAGCGGGGCGACGAGCGCCGCGCTGCGGTTCTGTACCGCCGTGCGGCCGAAGCGCTCCAGGACTTCAGGTTCTAAAGGCGGAGGGAGGTGTTCTCTGTGGCAAGCAAGTTCGTTTCACTTCTGCGGCGTCGGCGCGTTCTGCTGGTCGTCGTCAGCGCGCTGATGGCGCTTGTGTCCGCCAAGCATGGCGGCATCCAGGCCAACGGTTTCTGGGACGGCCCGATCTAGGCCGTTGGAGGAGGACGGTGCGCGCGGCTGCGGCAGGCGTCCGCGGCGCGCACCTGTGCCCTTGAGACTGGGTTTGAGACAGCGCTGCGGCGTTTAGCCGACCGCGTCCACGGACCCGACGCGCTCGATGATCACCTGCGGGATTCGCGCGTGGGGTGAGAGCTTGAGGCACATGCGTACGACTTCGGCGCAGTCCTCGGGCTGAATCATTTCCGTCCCCGGCAGGCCAGACCATTGGGCCATCGGAGTGTCGACGAAGCCGGGGCAGATGGCGATCGCACGTACGCCGTCGCCGTCTAGCTCGGCGTTCAACGTGCGGGTCGCGGCGATGACGGCGGCTTTGGTCGCGCCGTAGACAAGCAGGCTTGGCGTGGGCTCGGTGCCGGCGATCGACGCGAGGTTGATGATCCAGCCGCGTGAGGATTTAAGCAGCGGCAGCGCTTCGCGCGTGACGAGGAGAAGGCCGCGCAGGTTGACGCCGATCTGCAGATCCATGTGCTTCGCGCTGAGGCTCTCGGCGGAGTCGCCGATGCCGATGCCGGCGGAGTTGACGAGCACGTCGAGACCGCCGAAGCGCTCCTTGTGCGCTGCGACGACGCGAATGCAGTCCTCCTCGCTCCCCATGTTCGCGGCGACGGCCTGCGCGCCGAGTTCCCCGGCTGCGGCCTCGATCTTCTCCTGCGTTCGCGAGGCGAGCGTCAGCTCGAAGCCCTCGGCGCGCAGCATCCGAGCGATTGCGAGCCCGATGCCCGACGAGCCTCCGGTGACCAATGCGCTAGGCACGGGCCGAGTCTACGGTCAGATGACGCCGCCCGCAGCCGCCTTTGCGGTCGGGCCGCGACGTGCGACGACGGTGCGCGGATCGGCCAGCGCGTACAGAAGGTCGACGATGAGATTGCCGACGACGACGATCACGCTGATCAGGAACACGACGGCCAGGATGGTGGGCAGGTCGAGCGCCGGAGTATTTCCACCCATTTCGAATGCGGCGAGGGATGCCAGCCCGGGCAGTCCGAACGCTGCCTCAATGTAGATGCACACGCCGATGGCGGTGCCGATTTCCATCCCGATCATCGTCAACACCCGGAGGCCCGCGTTCGGCAGTACGTGGACGGCGACAACGCGGAGCTCGCTCGCTCCCTTTGCGCGCGCAGTGCGCACGTAGTCATGGTGGAGTGTCTCGGCGACGCTGGCTCTGATCATCCGTACGTAGAGAGCGAGGAATAGCAGTGCGAACGTGAGCCATGGCAACGCGAGGTGGTCCGCCCAGTCCACTGGGCCGCCGCACTGACCGGGTCTTGCTCCCGTGAGCGGGCAGTACCCCGTCGGTGGCACCCAGTGCAGCCGGTTGGCAAAGAGCGCGCGGACGAGGATGCCGATCACCATTGGGTGCGTGCAAACGCCGATCAATGCGACAAGTGAGACCGTGCGGTCGGAGAGTGTGCCGATACGAGTTCCCGCGAACGCCCCAAGCGGGATCGCCAACAGCAGCACGAGTGCCGCGCCGCCGAGCAACAGCGAAAGCGTCGCCCGAAACGCTGGATAGACGACGGGCGCGACAGGCTGTTCCACGAGCGTCTGGGACGCCGAAATCTGTGCGCCATCCCAGGCGTTGCCGAAGTCGCCGCGAGGCACGTGCGTCACGTAGTGCGCCCACTGCTCGAGCTTGGGACGATCGGCGCCAAGTAGATGGTTTGCATGCTTGACCGTGTACGGGGTCAGCACCTGCGCGTACGGGTAGATGAAGCGTGCGGGTTGCGCGGGCGTCAGCCACACGCACATGAACGCCACGGTGAGCATCACCACGATCGTGAACGCACCTGCGACTGCCCTTCGCATCAGAAACACACTGACGCGCTTCATCGGTGATCCCAGGGGTCGAGCGCGCGGCGCAGTCCCTCAGAGAGCTGGTTCAGCGACACGACCGCAAGCAGCAACGCAAGCGTTGGGAACACCGTTTGCCAGGGGGTGAACTCGGTCGTGTTGTAGATGTTGGGCGAGAACACGCTGCCCCAGGTTGTTGAGAGCAGCGAGCCCCATGTCGCGGTCGACGCCTGTACGCCCGTTCCGATGAAGCTGAGGCCGACCTCGAGCAGGATGTTCGTCGCGACTGCAACCGCACCCCAAACGAGCAGAGTTGGGAGGACGTACGGCAGCAGATGCGCCCGCAGGATCCGCCAATGTGATGCGCCAACCATGTTCGCCGACTCGACGAATTCGGCGTTTCGAAGCTGAAGCAGCTGCGCGCGGACGAGTCGCGCCGGATAGAAAGAGGTGAAGACGCCAATCAACAATGCTTCTGCGAGCACGCCTGGCGGAAACCACCAGCCGTAGCCGATTGGCCGCAACGTCGGTGAGAGTTGGACGCTCGCGAAGATCAGGAACAGCATCACTGGAAACGCCATCACGGTCTCCGTGACTCGGGAGACGATCGCGTCCCCGATGCCGCCGAAGTAGCCACCGACCGCGCCGAGCGGTACTCCGATCGCGACTGCGATCAACACTGCGCAGATCGCGATCTCGAGGGAGGTCTTGCCGGCATCGAGGACGCGAATGAACTCGTCGCGCCCCAGCGGCCCGTCGGCGCCGAAGATGAACAGCGTCTTCTTGACGTTCTTGGGCGGCGGAACAAGGTTGCCGTCGGGCAGGCTGCCGATGGCGTCGTTGAGCGCGGGAACGTTCGACCACGGCCCGACCGGTTTGTGGTTGATGTTCGCGGCGTAGGGGAACTGGTCGAAGCCGTTGTGGCCGAGCAGCCGGCTCGCAATCGGGCCGCCGGCGAACGAGATGACCACGATCAGCGTGAAAATGATCGCCGCGGCAGTCGATAGACGGTCGCGTAACAACCGGGCGACCGTCAGTCCCCAGACTGAACCCCTCACATGACAATCGTAAAGGGAGAGCCGACCGGAAGGGATCCGCTGACGCGTGGCGAATCGGCGACCTCAGTACGTAGTTCCTCTCCCGGTGCAGCGGCGGCTCTCGAGCCGCCGCTGCCAGTTACGGTGCTGGTGAGATGGCGACTGTCCCGAAGCTGACCGACTTGGCCACGGCCGGCGGTTGCGCTGCGAAGTACTCGGCGGCGCGCCTCGAGGAGTTGCTCCGCGGCTTCGTGCCCGCGGAGGCGGAGAGCCTCCTCGTCGGGCTCGACCCGGCCGATGACGCGGCCGTCTATAAGCTCGATGACGAGCGGGCGATCGTGTTCACGATCGACTTCTTCCCGCCGATCGTCGACGACCCGAACGATTTCGGTGCGATCGCGGCGACGAATGCGCTGAACGACGTGTTCGCGATGGGTGGCACACCGCTGCTCGCGCTCTCGGTTGCGGCATTCCCCGAGGAGCTGCCGGTGGAGATCGTGCGTGCGGTGTTCGACGGTGCCGATGAACAGGTGCGCGCAGCGGGCGCGTTGCTTGCGGGCGGTCACACGATTCGCGACGCCGAGCCGAAGTACGGGCTCGCGGTTGTCGGCACGGTGCATCCCGACGGGATCTGGCCGAAGGCCGGTGCGCGTGAAGGCGACGCGCTGTTTCTGACAAAGCCGCTCGGCACCGCGCTTGTGCTCGGCGGGGCGAAGCGCGGGCTCGCCGACCTTGGTGAAGCGGTGCGTTGGATGCGCACGCTGAATCGTGACGCGGCCGAACTCGTGCGCAAGGTCGGCGCGAACGCGGTGACCGACGTCACGGGCTTCGGTCTGCTGGGGCATGCGCGCGAGATGGCGACGAGGTCGGGCGTTCGCATCGAGCTCGACGCATCGCAGCTGCCCGCGATCGACGGCGCACTTGCCTCGGCACGCGACGGCGTTTCCACTGTGGGCACGCGTGCGAACAAGGAGTACGCGGAGGCCGAGATCGGGGACGTCGCGCCCGAGCTCATCGAGCTCGCCTACGACCCGCAAACCGCGGGTGGGCTGCTCATCTCGCTGCCGGCGAACAAGGGGCCGGCGCTGCAAGCCGAGTTCGCGCGCGCGGAGCAGTTCCTTGTGCGGATCGGCTCGGTCGTCGCCGGCTCCGGCGTCAGCCTGGCCTAGTCCGAACCGGCAGCGGGCGACCTGTGGATGAGTCGTCACACTCTCGTTACGTCGTTTGGCGCCCGCCGGTGTCCCATCCGGCCAGGCTCGCTGCTGAGAAACGGCTCGGTTGCTAACGAGCACTTAATCGTCGTTTGGCGTCGAGACATGTCTACAGTGCCGTCGATGGAATCAAGCGCGCACCCGTTCGCACGCGCGCGGGAGCTCGTCCTTTCGCCGAGCGGTTTGCGGCGACTCGCACTCGCGAACGCCGGGATGCTGATCGTGATCATGGTGACCGGCGCGACCGTGAGGCTCACCGGCTCCGGCCTCGGCTGCGAGCACTGGCCCGGCTGCGCGGCGCAACACTTCGAGCCGAAGAGCTTCCACTCGTACGTCGAGTTCGGCAACCGCGTCGTCGCGTTCTTCACCATTCTCGCGACGCTCGCGACGTGGCTCGGTGCAATCGCGGCGCGTGCGCCCAAGTACATCCGGCGTCTCGCGATCGTCACGTTCATCGGCACGCTGCTGCAGGCGCCCCTCGGCGCGATCACGATCCACTACCACCTCAACCCGTGGCTCGTGCTCACGCACTTCCTGCTTTCGATCGTCGTGCTGACGCTCGGCGTCGCGCTGGTGATCGAAGCGCTGCGCTTCGAACGCGGCGCGCAGTCGCCGCTCGTTCCCGCATGGGTTCGCCGCGGCGGCTTGCTGCTCGCCGTCTCCGCGTGCGTGCTGATCGTGTCGGGGACGTTTGCAACCGCCTCGGGCCCTCATCCCGGCAGCGTCGTTGTGCGCAGGCTCTGGTCGTTCCAGCCGGCGGTGTACTGGCACGTGCGCGCAACCGCGGTGTTCGGCATTACGTTCGCGCTGTTACTCATCTGGCTCGTGCGCACGCACAGTCGCCATCTGCGCGGGGCGCTTGTCGTGCTCGGCCTGCTCGCCGCACAGATGACGGTCGGCGAGACTCAGTACCGCACACACCTCCCATGGTGGCTCGTGCTCATACATGTGACGCTGGCCGCGTCGGTGTGGGCGTCTGTCGCGGCGCTGGTCTACGCGCTCTGGAGACCGTTCCGACCTAGAATTACCTGATGGCGGACGAGCTTCACGTCGACATGCACCCCGAGCTCGAGCGTCCGGTGCTGATCGCCGCATTTCGCGGCTGGAACGACGGTGGCCAGGGCGCATCGCTCGCCGGCGCGTATCTCGCGCGAGCATGGGCCGCGCAGCCGTTCGCATCGATCGATTCCGAAAACTTCTACGACTTCCAGGTCACGCGACCGATGGTGTCGCTCGACGAGGGCTACACACGCCGCATCGACTGGCCCGAGAACACATTCCTGCACGCGCCGATGCCCGGTGCGAACCGTGACGCCGTGATCTTCCTCGGCGTCGAGCCGAACCTGCGCTGGCGCACGTTCAGCGAGCTCATCTCTGGACTCGCGGCGGAGCTCAACGTCGAGCTCGCCGTCACGCTTGGCTCGCTGCTTGCCGACGTGCCGCACACGCGGCCGGCGCCGGTCACCGGCAGCGCCACCGATCCGGAGCTGATCGAGAAGCTCGGACTGCAGGCCTCCCGCTACGAAGGGCCGACGGGAATCGTGGGCGTGTTGCACGACGCCTGCGGCAACGCGGGCATCCAGTCGGCAAGCCTCTGGGCGGCCGTGCCGCACTACGTCTCGTTGACCCCGTCACCGCGCGCTGCAAAGGCGCTGGTGGACCGTCTCTCGGAGCTACTGGGTGCGGATATCGACACGGGTGAGCTGGACGAAGCCGCCGACGCGTATCAGCAGCAGGTCAGCGAGGCGGTCTCCTCGGATGCTGAGACTGCTGCGTACGTCGAGGAGCTCGAACACCGCGTCGACGAGCTCGCCGACGAGCTTGACCTGCCGTCGGGCGACGCACTTGCCGCCGAGCTGACGCGCTTCCTGCGCGAACGTGAGAACGGCAGCGACGACGACGTCGCTCGCGGCTAAGTTCGCCGCGCCCAGCCGGCGCTGATTCGCGCTTCGATCTCCGGCCACGACGGGATCCCGTCAGAACCGGAGCGGCGCTCGACGCTGCACGCGCCAACGGCGTTCGCAGCGGTCGCCGCACTCTCGAGATCGTCCCCGCGCAGCAGCGCCGCAAGAAAGCCGGCGATCGTCGCGTCTCCCGAGCCCGTCGTTCCGGCAACCTCGCGTGGGACGAAGCACGGTGACACCACTTCCTCGTCGGCGGTGCGGACGTAGAGCCCCTGGTCACCGAGCTTCACGCCGGCGATCCGCACGCCCATGTCGAGCACGCGCTTCGTCAGCTCCGGCGGGGCTTCGTCGACGCCGAGCATCAGCTGCAGCTCGCCGAGTGACGGCAGAAACACGTCGACGTACGGCAGCGCGCGTCGCAGCATCTGCGCCCAGTCCGCCTCGCGCACGACCGGCTGCGCGAGGTCGAGGGACGTCATTAACCCGCGGCCGCGCACGCGAATCAGCAGCGCTTCCAACTCGACGCCGCCGGTCTCGTACATGCGCCGCATCAGCGGCGGGTAACCAAAATGAAAGAGCCGCGCGCCCTCGAGCGCCGAGTCCGGAACGTCATCGGCGGTGAACGAGTCGTTCGCGCCGGGGAAGTGCAAGAAGCTGCGGTCGAGCCCCGGACGGTTGACTACGATCGAATAGCTGCCGGCATCGTGCTCCGAAGTGACCAGACCCACGGCGAGCTCGCCCACCGCGGCCCGCGTGGCGTCCCCGAACAGATCGTCGCCGACTCGCGCGCACAGCCGCACGTCGACCCCGAGGTGATGAAGTGCCAGCCCGGTGTTCGCGACCGCGCCGCCCGCCGAAAGCTCCGCGGCACCGGCACCGAGCAGCACGCCCGGCTCGATCGGTGCGGGTGAGTCGGGCGTGACGATGACGTCGAGGCAGATGTGCCCTGCGACGACGACGTCGGCCATCAGAGCGTGACGGCGCTACGCGTCGCTTGCGACTCGAGCGCAGCCGTGTAGATGCGGTGCGCGTCGAGTGCCTCGGCCGGCGTGACGCAGGTGAATGACTGCCGCATCCCAGCCGCGCCGTGCGCGAGCTCGTCGAGATACGCGGCGAGCATCTGTTGCAGCCAGTCGGAGAACCCTGTCTCGAAGATCGCGCCGGTGATCCCGGGGTAGGCGGCGACCGAGCCGAGATCGAGCGACGACCACGCCTGCGGCAGGCCCGGGCTGTACGCCAGCGAGCGCAGCGTCTTCGGTTGCTTGGTCGAGTACGCGATCGAGCCGTCGGTGCCGTCGATCTCGATGCTCCAGGTGTTCGTCTCGCCCGGCGCGACGCGCTTTGTCTCGACGATCAACGGCGTGCCGTCGGCCAGCGCGCACGCGAGCACCGCGTTGTCCCACGTGTCGCACGCAGTGACGCCGCCTTGCCCGTCGGGCCGTTCTGAGAACACATTCGACAGCAGTGCGAACACCGTCGAAGGGAACCACCCGACGCGCAGCGGCAGATGCAAGGCGTGCATTCCCAGGTCGCCCATGCAGCCGTAGAGACCGTTGAACTGCGCCTGCCGCTTCCAGTTGATCGGTTTGTTCGGATCGAGATCGCTCGAGTGCAAGAAGCTCGCGCGCACTTCGACGAGCCTCCCGTATGAACTGTCGGCGATCCACTTCCATACCGCCTGCCCGCCGGGCGAGAACGGGAACTCGGACGAGATGCGAACGAGCTGTTCGGGACGCGCATCGACTTCTGCCACCACCGCCTGCGCGGCGCCGAGGTCGATGCCGAACGGCTTCTCGGCGAGCAGGTGCTTCCCCGCGCGCAACACGTCGAGGTACACCTGCTCGTGCAAATGATGCGGCACTGCGCAGTAGACGGCGTCGACGCGTGCGTCGGCGAGCAGCTCGCTGTAGTCGGTGCTCAGCGTCGGGGTCGGCGACAGACGCTCATACCACCGCAACACCTCCGGATTGACGTCGCACACATGAACGAGTCGCGGCGTGACGCCGAGATCGTCCAGGTGAATCCAGCGTGCGACGGCGCTGGCGATCTCGCGGCCCATCAGGCCGCCGCCGATCACGCCGAGGCCGACCGTGTCACCCACAACGGTGTCAGCCATCGTGGACGATCGCCATCAGCGCGCGTGTGATCTCCGCTGGGCGCGGGTGCTGAACCACGTTGCGGCCGTACACGATGCCCGCAGCGCCGATCGCGATCAGCTTGCGCGTGCGCTCGAGGATCTCGTCGTCCGACACGCGCCCGCCGCCGCGCACGAGCACCGGCCGGTCGCCCGCGACCGCCAGGACGTCGCTGTACGCATCCAGATCATCCGTCGGATCGGCCTTGATCACGTCCGCGCCGAGCTCGACCGCCTGCCGCACAAGCGTGACGATCGTCTGCGTGTCGCCGTTCACGCCGTAGCCCGACTCGCCGCGTTTCATCGCGAGCGGCTCGACCATCAACGCCATCCCGTAACGCGTACACATCGAGCGGAGGGCAGACACGTTGCGCACGCACTGTTCGTGCAGCTCCGGCTCGCCGGGAACCGCGAGCAGGTTGACGCACACGCACGCTGCATCGAGACGAACCGCGTGCTCGACCGCATCCGCGACGGCGTACGAGAAGAGGCGCTCGCGCTCGAGCCCTTCCTGGCCGTAGACGTTCGCGACGTCGGCGCGCATGACGAGCGCCGGCTTCGGCCCGCGCGTCTCCTGCAGCAGGTGCGCCTGGCCGGGCGAGAGCTGGATCGCATCTGGCGCCGCATCGACAAGCGACGCCACGACTGTGCGCATGTCCTCGATGCCGTCGATGAACGACGGCTCGCCGAAAAAGCCGTGGTCGACCGCGACGTCGAAACACCGGCCATCGGCCGCAAAGAGTCTGTTTAGGCGGTAGCTCAGAACGGCCGGAGGCTAGCCGAACGTGAAGCTGTACGCCCGCACGCCGGGCGAGAAGCGCAGTTCGAGCACGCCGTTGCGTGACGTCTTTCCGGCCAGCACGGTGTAGAGGCGGTACGAGTTGACGTCGAGTGTTCCGGTCGGCTTGCCGTCGATCAGCGTCTGCACCGTTCCCTTGCCGCCGAGCACGATGTAAATGTCATCGGCCTGGAAGTGCAGCCGCAGCGCTGCACTCTGGCCCGCGGTGATGTACTCACCGGCAACCGTCCAGCGGCCCGCATACGAGAGATCGTTGAGCGGAAGCTTCTTCGCGAACGTGTAACTCGCCTCACGGTTCGGCACCGGCTTCGACCCGGCGTACCGCTCGAGCCTCGCGTAGCCGAGATAGCTCTCCGGCGTCTGGAATTCGGTTGGCGTCAGGTTCGGGACGGTTTTCGCCTTCACGCCCGTGTCGCCGAGCAGGTCGCGGATCGCGTTCTGCGTTGCGTCGTAGTCGCTCTCGCCGAAGCTCGTGTAGCGCACGTCGCCGTTCCTGTCGATCAGATACTCGGCCGGCCAGTACTCGTTCGCGTAGCCGTCCCACGTGCGGTACTTGTTGTCCTGCACGACGGGATACGGAATGCCGAGCCGCTTCACCGCAGCTTCGACGTTCGACGTTACGTGCTCGAACGCAAACTCCGGTGTGTGCACTCCGACGATGTCGAGCCCCTTCGCGTGATACGCGGCGTACCACGACTTGAGGTGCGGCAGCGTGCGCAGGCAGTTGATGCACGAGTACGTCCAGAAGTCGACCAGCACGACCTTGCCGTGCAACTGCGTAAGTGTCAGTGGCTTCGAGTCGATCCACGCGCCGTCGGCGAGGATCGGAGGCGCGGCGCCGTAGTTCGGGAGGTTGCTGCCTGCGACGTTCTTCTTCGGAGCAAGCGCCGCACGCTCGCCGCTTACCTTGCGCTCCTGCTTCTGGGCGTCGGTGCTCTTCTCGACGTGGTTTTGGATGTACGACGTCCACGGCAGCGAGATCTGCGTCAAGTGATCGTCGAGGTGGAACACGAGCCCGAACGCAACTGCGACGACGAGGACGCCTGCGACGTTCCGTACGAGCACTGCGTTGCGTCGGATGTGTACTGCGATCTCGCGACCACCGAACGCGATCGCGAGCATCGGGATGCCCGCGCCGATGCCGTACGAGAACGCTGCGACAACAGCGCGAAAGCCGAACTGGTGGCGCGCGGCAGCGGTCGAGACCGCCGCGAGGAATGGGCCGGCGCATGGCACGAACACGAGCCCCAACACGACGCCGAGCAGGAAGCCGCCGCCGCCCGAGCCGGCGGGCCGCAGCCGCGAGAAAATCGCAAGCGCGCGTTCGATCAGTTGGGCGAGTGGCGGTAGCAGCAGAACCGCCGCCATCAGGAAGAGGAACCCGATCGCGACGTTGCGCAGCAGATCTTGTGGCAAGCCAAGCTCGCTGAGGAGCCACGTCGCGAACAGCGTGAACAGGCTGAACGAGAGAACGAGGCCGCCGACGATGCGCACGGGCTTACGTCCGGTCGCGCCGCCTGCGAGCAGGATCGGCAGCACCGGCAGCACGCACGGCGAAAGTGCGGTGCCTACACCGGCGACCAACCCAAAGACGATTAGGAGCAGCACGTCTAGCTAGTACAGACGCGCGACCTAAGAGGATTGTTACGCCGGATCTCTAGGCCGCGTCTTGAGCCGGGGCGTCGGCCCCGGGCGCGGAGGCCGGCTTGCGCCGCCGCCGCCGGCGCTTCGGGGCGGCGGGCGTATCGCCCTCGGCGGCCGGCTTCTCGGCGACAGCCTCGGCGGCCTGGCCGGTGCCTGCGGTCGTGACGGGTTTCTTCTTGCGCCGGCGCCTGCGGCGGGAGCGGGACGGGCCGGTCTTCGGCTGCGGCAGGCTCTCGCCGATCCAGCCCGCTGTTTCCTGGATCGTGCCGAGCCGCTCGCGTGCCGCTTCGAGCAGCTGCGTCGAGCGGGGCGTGTAGCCCTCGGCCGATGCGAGCAGCGCCGCGCCGACTTCGCGCGGCATCTCGAGCGCTGCGTTCACGAGCTTCGCCGCGTTCTCTTCATGCCGATGGCCGCGCGAGTTTGCAAGCGCGCCGAGCAGCCGCTTCGCGTCCGGATACTCCTGCGACGCCTTGCGGTCGAGCTGCTTGCGCACCGCCTTCGAGAGCCGCCATGTCCAGCGCGCGAGGATCTGATCCGGCGCGTCGGGTTTCCCTTCCGCAATCGCGCGCAGCAGGATGCGCACGCCTGCGGCGCGATCCTTCTCCCACGGCGGCGCCAGTGTCACAAGCGTGACGAGATCGTCGAAGTCGGCGCGCTCGACTTTCATCGACACGCGGTCGGCGAGCGCGATCAGGCGCAGCCGCCGGTTCGCGTTCTGTGCCGCGGCCGTCGACAGGAACTTCTCCATCGCCTTCTTCGAGGCGCCGCGTTGCGTCAGCTTCTCGACGAACGCTGCGCGCTCGTCAAAGCGAAGCTGGCGGCCGGCAATCTCGCCCCAAAACTCCTGCTCGTCCTCGTCGAGGTACTTCGGGTCGACGCGCTGCCACTCGCGGCCGATCACGACACGCCGGCGCAGCACGTCGGGGGTAACGGGAACGAGCCACGACGCGGGCGTCAACTTGCGACGCGCGCGACGCTGAGCGCGGCGGCGCGGAGCGGGGGTGACGCGCGCGCCCTCGCGGTAAAAGTCCGCGTCGAGCAGCGAGTGCAGCGACACGACGCGCTCATTGTGCGTTGCTGCCTTCGGCGTGAAGTCGACGACGATGCCCGCTTCCTTGCGGGGGTGGATACGCATGACCCGTCCGATGCGCTGCTGGTACACGCGCTTCGAGGCTGTTGGCGCGAGATGCATGACGACGGTCGCGCGTGGCGAGTTCCAGCCTTCGGCGAGCAGCATCGCGTTGATCAGCACGTCGATCTCGCCGCGCTCGTAGGCGGCAAGGATCTCGGCGAGCTTCACCGGCGGCGTGCGTCCCGAGACAGCCTCCGCCTTGATGCCGGCGGCGCGGAACGCGGTCGCGAGGTGGTACGCGTGGTCGACGCCGGCCGCGTAGACGATGCCCGGCGTGTCGCCGAAGCGCTCGCGATAGAGCGTCGCGGCGGCCATGTTCAGCGCTTCGTGGTCGAGGGCCTGCGCGAGTGCGCGCTCCTCGAAGTCGCCGCCGACGATAGGAACCTGGTTGATCGCTGCGACTGGCGGCACGCGCAGGTTGCGGAGCGGCGCGATCAGGCCGCGGCGCGCAGCGTCGGCCAGCGGCAGGTCGTCGACCGACGCCGGGAAGACGTCGGACACCTGCTTTGCGATCAACTCTTCCGTCGCAGTCATGCCGATGTAGATCGGTTCGTCGAGCTGGCGAATCGCGGCGGACGTTTTCTCTCCGAGCGCCGTGTGCGCCTCGTCGCAGATCACGAGTTGATACGCGTCGCGTGCGATCTCGCCGACGTGCCGTGCGAACCAGGCGTACGTCTGAATCGTGATCGGGCACGCGGAGCGCGGAGCAGTGTCTGTGGCGAGAATCGCCGGCGTGAGCCGTTCGCCGTACCCGTGCTCGCCGAGCTCGCGGCGGAACTGGTCGACCAGCAGGCGGCGGTGCGTGAGGATCAGGACACCTTCGGTGCGCGCCGCTTCGACGAACCCGGCGGCGGCGATCGTCTTGCCGGAAGCCGTCGGGTGGCGGAAGCGATAACGGCGCACCGCGCCTGGGTCTTGCTCCACGGGTAGCGGCTCGTCTTCGTCGACGACCTCGGCATCCTCAACAAGCTCCAGCTCGTCTTCCGGCTCCTCGTCGTCCGGCTCAGGCTCTTCCACGTGCCCGTTCCCGTTGCCGTTCTCGCCCTTCTGCGTAGCGGCGATCAGCTCGGTGAGCATGCCGGCGAGCGCGTCGACCTGGTGGCGTCGCAGCTCGGCGCCGTCTGCGAGATGCGGCGGTTTCTCTGTCAGCACCCGCTCGAGGCCGAGCAGCAATCCGTACTTGATGCGCCACTCCGGAGATGGCGACGTCGCGCCTGCGTCGATTTCGCGCAGCGCGTCGTCCAGCGCGCGTCTGCGCGCTGTGCCGGGAGCGAGAACGACGGCGGTTTCCTCGTCGCTGTGCAGGAACGGTTCGCCCGCCCATGCAGTTGCTCGGAGGGCATCCGCTTCGATGGCCTCCGCCGAATCCTCGCTAGGAGAATGCGTAGTCGTCTCTTGCAATGCGCGGCGGCACTTGCCTTGGTGTGCCACTCCTCAAAGATTGCGCGCCCGCCTCCAGTAGCTCTTATCCGCGGGGCGCACGAACCAATATAGCCGAACCTTCGGTTGTTTAGACCGGAGCTGGCTAGACCGGACCGATGACGGCGAACGGGCTGCCCTTGAGGGCGTCCCAGACCAGCTCGCCGCCTGGCTCCACGTTGCCGTGCAGGCGATTGGCCAGTTCGTCGGCCTGTTCCTTGCTCGCGCAACCCGCGATCACGTAGCGCCAGCGGCGCACGATGCCGTAGCCCTCGCCAGCGAGTTTGTCTGCGAGCTCCCGGGCGGCGCGATGATCGGCGCACGGGATGCGCACCTCCCACGGCGCGTACCCCTCGGCGAGAATCTCTTCGTCTTCCGTTGGGCCGGGCGGATCGTCGTCCCAACGCTCTTCGCCCTCGAGCCAATGCTCGACGGCGATCTTCGCCGCAGTCGCTCCTTCAGCTGCAAGTTCACGTTCGATCAGCGCGCGTGCACGATCGAGTTCCTTTGCGGTGCGCGCGTAAACGAACACGGTGTCGTCGTCGTGCGTGACCGCGAGCTTGCTGTCGCCCAGCTCCTCTGCGAGCTCGTCCGCCTCTGAATGGATGAGCCCGAGCCGGTCGAGCAGGTTCGGCTTGCCGTCCGCGAGCTCGACGCGAAGGCGCCAGTCTTCGTCCATCATGGCGTCATCTTGCCATTGACACGGCATGGCCGCGTCCCCGAAGATCCACGCAATGCGGCGGGCCTTCTTGGGGATGGCGCTATGTGCGCTGATCGTGGCTGCGGGCGCGTGGGCGGCTGCGAACCATCCACCACCCACGGGCCGGTACGGCTGCGCAATTGGGTCGGGCGGCGAGTACGCAGGCGACGCCTACATCCTCGATGGCAAGCACTACCGCCTGAACAAGAGCAAGGTGGGTGTGTTCGTCACGCATGGCCGCAAGCTCACGTTCACGAGCGGCGTGTGGCACGGGCTGTTCCGCGGCACCTGGATCGTCGATTCGGCGCATCGGCCGCAGATCGCGCTCACCGGCCTGAGCTCGGGGTTCACCTCGGAATACTGCGAACGCGAGCGCGGGCTCTAAGCAGCCTGCGCCACGAGCGCCTCGAGCCTGCTGCGCAGCCACGGGAGCTCGCTGCGTTCGGCTTCGAGCACGGCGTCCGGCACCTGGATGACGATGCCGCCGTCACCGTTCAGGTGGTCTGCAGCCGAGGCGAGCAGGCGGCGGTAGTGATCGAACCCGTCGCCGGTCGAGAAGACGGCGCGCGCGGGCTCGTCGTTGTAGCCCGTCGTGCTCGGCGGCAGGTACGGCAGGTTGGCGACGATCAAGTCGAGGTCGAACGGCATGCCTTCGAGCAGGTCCGCCTTCAGGAAATGCACGCGCGCGTGCACGTCGGCGGCGTTCTCGTGCGCGAGACGCAGAGCGTTAGCGCAGACGTCGCTCGCCCACACCTCGACCTGCGGCGCCAACCGCGCGATCGCGATCGCGATCACACCGCTGCCGGTCCCGACGTCCGCGACGCGCGCGGGGCGGGAGCCGATCCGCTCGAGCGCGACGTCGACCAGCCGCTCCGACGCAGGGCGCGGCGTGAAGACGAGGCCAGGCTCGGTCTCGAACTGAAATCCATGGAACGTCGTCTGCATCTCGACCTCTTCTAACGTAGCGGGTGGTGGACTGGATTCCTTTCATCGAGGAAAAGCAATCCCGCTACGGCCGCGGCCAGGTGATGCAGGGAAACGTGGCGTATGCGGCGGGCCTGGGCTTGCTGATGGCGGGCGAGGACGGGCGCCCATGGTTGCGGCGGGCGGCGGCCCGCTGGCGGGAGAGCTGGGAGTTCGCGGCGCCCAACGCGTGGGGACGGCCGATCGGCGTGCTGAAGGCGTTGCTGCTTGCGGGCGACGACGTCGACGAGGCGGCGCACTGGACGCTCGAGCTCGGGGCCGCGACAGCCGAGTCGCCGATCGGGGGCTACGCCGGCGCACTCGCACTGCTTTCGCTGTCACGGCGCGAAGAGGCGGCGCACGTCGCGCAGTCGCTGCGTGCGCGGGAGGACTTTCCGCACGACGTCGCCGATGCGTTGTTCGCCATCGCCGCCGTTGACGTTGATGGGTTTACCGACGCCGTGCAGTCCGTGGTGCGTTCGTTCGAGACGCGTGAGGAATATCTCGAGGACGCTGCCGTCGCCGACACCGCGCTCGTGCTCGACCTGCTGGCGAGGCGCAACGGCATCGACGTCCCGCTCCCGGCATCTCCGGTCTTGCCGCAATGAGAGTCGTCGAGGTCATCTTCATCGTCGGGTGGGCCTCGTTCTGGCTCTACTGGATCGCGGCAGCCTTTTCGATGAAGCGAGGCCGCGTGTCGTGGTCGCGCGAGTTCCGGATCAGGGCGGTGATCATCGCGATCGCGATCGTCTTGGTCCGCCTGGGAGTGTTTCGCGGGCACGGCATCACCACCGATCCGTTGCGCACCGGCATCGGCCTCGGGCTCTTCGCGGTCGGCTTGTGCTTCGCAATCTGGGCTCGCCTGTACATCGGCCGCAACTGGGGCACACCGATGACGCAGAAACTCGACCCCGAGCTCGTGACGAACGGCCCCTACCGTTTCGTTCGCCACCCGATCTACTCGGGCATCCTCATTGCGGGCGTCGGTACCACCGTCGCACTGAACTGGTCGTGGCTGGCCGCCTTCGCGCTCGCCGGGATCTACTTCATCTACAGCGCGATCATCGAGGAGCGTTACCTGGCCGAGCTGTTTCCGAGCGACTATCCGGCGTACAAGCGCACAACAAAGATGTTGGTGCCGTTCATCTTTTAGTCAGTCTCGCCCTGCTCGATCAGCGGGTGGAACGCAAGCGTGATCGTGTGTGCGGGCTGCGATTCGTTCTCGAGCTCGGTGAGCTGCGCAATCAGGTCGTTGACCAAACGTCTGATGGTCTCGATATCCAGCTTCGTGTGCACTTGTGCGCTGCGGAACTCGCCCTCGGCTGCGAACAGATCAAAGCCGCGTTGCAACTCGCGCAGCTGTGCTGACTGCACTTCCGTCGCAAGACCGGCGGCGCGAATCTCCGGGCCGACGCGCATGTGTTTCGCGACCGGCTTGTACGGCTTCTCGCGTCCCGATCCCGGCGCGAGCTCGATCAATTCCGCGCGATGCAGCATCCGCACGTGGAAGTGCAAGTGACCGGGATCGACCGAGAGACGCTCGGCGAGCTCGCGGTTCGTGAGCGGGCGATCCGAGTCGCCGAGCACCTGCAGCACCTTCAGCCGCAGCGGATGACCGAGCGCCTTCAACTGCTCCGGCCGCCGGATCTCGAGGACGTCGGTGTCCTGCGGACTCTCGTGCGGCGCGCTCATGGCAGAAGCTTCGCACTCGCGGCAGGGTCGAGGTAGACCGCAACTACTGATTCGCTCAATCGAGTGAGGCTGGCAGGGATCTTGCGGCTGATTTCACCCCCAAAAGCAAGCGCCACAGCGTCGGCTTTCTGGTCGCCGGTGACGATGAAGACGATGCGCTTCGCTGCCTGCAAGACGGGCAGCGTCATCGTTACGCGCTCGACGAACGGCTCGAGGCCGGCCGGGCCGGCGACCGCGCGCCGATCGGTGACGTCGAGTTGCGGAGACCCAGGGAAAAGGGAAGCGCAGTGGCCGTCGGGCCCGAGCCCGAGCAGCAGGAAGTCGAGCTGCACACCGTCGAGGGAACCATCGAGCTCGCGCGCTGCCTCGTCGGGCGCGAGCTCACCGCGAATGCGATGTAGCTCGCGCGGCTGCTTCTCGAGACGTGAGAGCAGCGTCTCGTGTGCGAGCTTGTAGTTCGAGCGGTCGTCGCCCGGCGGCACGCAACGTTCGTCGCCCCACCACACCGTGCTCGTGCTCCAGTCGGGCTCGCGCGCTGCTGCTAGCTCGTATGCGCGGCCGGGCGCGCTGCCGCCGGTGAGCACGATCGATTGTCCGGCACGCGCCGCCTCGACGAGCAGATCGGCGACGCGATCGGCGGGATCGTCGAGAACGTGGAGGTCAGGCAGCGATCCGGTCATGCGGCCAGGTTTTTAAACGGCAACGGCACGAGACCCGCTGCGAACCCGGCGATCAGGTAGACGCTGGCGAGCCCGGCCCAGTCTTCGTAGGGCTCGAGCAAGACGTCCGTTTCCTCGGCTTCCACCCAGCGCCCCCACAGCGCGGACGCGAGCTTCACGAGCGACAGATCGCGCCGCAGCCCGTGCTCGTAGCGGCCGAGCCCCTCGAGCGAAACGACGCCCACCGACCACGGCCCGAGGCCGCGTTCGCGCACGAGCCGCGCGAAGATCGCGTCGCTGTCGTGTTGCTTCAAACGCTCGAGGTCGAACGTGCGGCAGATGCGAATCAGCGCAGACGCGCGACGTGCATCGAGCCCGAGCTTGCCGAGCTCCGCCGGTGAGAAGCGCGCCAGGTCATCGCAGGTTGGCGGCGCGTGCAGGTCGCCGAGCTTCGGCGTTGCGCGGCGGATGATCGCGCGCTCGATCTCGCGTGCGCGACTTGCCTGGATCAGCTGTCCCGCGACTGCGCGCAGCAGTGACTGCGCAACGGTGGCGGTGCGCAGCGGGCGCAGCCCACGGAAGCGCACAATCGACTGGCCGAGCAGCGGATCGTCAGCAAACCGCTGCAAGAACTCGGTGTGGTCATCATCGAGCCCGAGCACCCAGCGCACGTGGTCGACGCCCGCGTCGGTGCCCGCTGCGACGACGATCGTCCCGTCTGGTCGTTGCACGGCGTGCACTCGTTCCATGACGCCGTCGATGCGGATCGTGGCGCGGTACGTCCCGCCCGTGACGACCCGTGTGGCGTCGCTTCCGTGCCGCCCCGAGACGCGGAGCGAGTAGGGGCCGGTGGGGCGGAGCTCGGCGCGAACAGACACTCGCCGAGTCTACGTCTACGCTCGGGGGATGCTGCGCCGCGCCGCCTCGCGCATCTCGCTGCATGTTTCGTTACAGAGCCGCGAGCGGAAGCTCGAGCTCTTTCGCGAGCTGCTCCACCCGGGGCCGGAGACGACCGTCGTCGACGTCGGCGTGACCGACGCGCCGTTCGGAGCCGGTTCGACGAACAACTTCTTCGAAGCGCTGTACCCGTGGCCCGAGCGGATCACCGCGGTTGGCAACACGGAGCTCGATCGTTTCTCGTCTGCATTCCCGCACGTACGCGCGGTGCGCGCCGACGGGCGTTCGCTGCCGTTTGCGGACGCGGAGTTCGACCTCGGGTTCTCGAACGCGGTCGTCGAGCATGTTGCAGGAGGTCGCGACGGGCAGCGCCAGTTCGTACATGAGTTGTGTCGTGTGTCGCGCCGCGTCTTCGTGACGACACCGAACCGCTTCTTCCCACTCGAGGTGCACACGCTGCTGCCGTTCGCACACTGGCTGCCGCCGTCGCCGCGCACGCGACTGCTGCGCGCCGCGGGCTTCGACGACGTGCTTGATCCGCTGACTCCGCGTGCACTTGCATCCCTGTTTCCTTACAGCGTTCGTGTACTCAATCGTGGGATGACGCTGATCGCGATCGGCCCTCTATGACTGAAGAGCCGAGTATGACCGCGCGCCGCTTTGCGCTGTGGGCGCTCTACGTCCTGATCCCGGGGCTGGCTCTGCACAACCTCGTGATGGCGGAGCTGTGGCACGCCGGTGTGCGCGGCACGTCGCTCACCGTCATCGCGGCGTGGAAGGACGTGCTGCTGCTCGCTGCGCTGGGCGCGCTTCTTGTTGCGCATCGACGTGTTCCGCGGCCGACGAACATCGTCGACTGGCTCGCCCTTGTCTTCGGCGTGCTGATCGTGCTCTACGGACTGATTCCGCAATCCGCGCTTGCCGGCGGAGCCACGCACAAGGGCGTGCTCTACGCGGCGCGACACGATCTGCTGCCGCTCGGTGGCTATCTGCTCGGTCGTGGGATTGCGCTGACCGAGCGCGAGCGTTCGCGGCTCTGCCATCTCGTGCTCGCGACCTCCGCCGTGGTCGCTGCGTACGGGTTGATCGACGTCTATGCCGTTCCGCTTTCCTGGTGGCGTGACTCCGGCACCGCGGGCTGGTTCCGGGATCAACTTGGCTTGAGATACACCGGACTGAGCGGGCTGCCGGAGAACTTCGTCTACAACGCGGGAAACGGCGTCGTTTTCCGTCGCCTCACGTCGACGTTCCTCTCGCCGCTCGCGACGTCGTATCTGCTCGTCGTCGCGATGTGCTTTATCCCGCTCCGCCGTCGCTGGGGTTTGCCGCTCGGCGCGCTGCTCTTTGCGGCGTTGCTGTGGACGCACACGCGCTCGGCTCTGGCCGCGCTCGTGCTCGTCCTCGTGTTGCGCGCGATCTGGCGCCGCCGCTGGCAACCGCTTGTGTGGGCGCTTGTGGTCGCGGTGATCGGCGTCGGCTTCATCAAGGGTTACGACCACTTCGGCCCGCGCACGCACTTCACGAAGAGCGAGCTCATCGTGCAGGACAAGATCGCGAAGGAACATCCGCAGCAGTCGAACAACGCGGCGAGCGCGAACGAGTCGTCGGTGCACGAGCACCTGGCGAGCCTGCGCGAGGGCATTCACACCGTTGCGCACCATCCGTGGGGCTACGGCCTCGGCAACGCGGGCGTCACAGCCGAGCGCACGCACGTGCCGATCAAAGCCGGCGAGTCGAGTTACACCGAGCTCGGTGTCGAAGCGGGTCTCTTGGGAGCGCTCGCGTTCATCGCGTGGTCGCTCGCGCTTGTGTGGCGCGCGGTGCGCGTGCGGCCGTGGGTCGGCTTCGCGCTTGTCACCGTGTTGTTCTTAGGCCTACAGACGGACATCATCGGCGTGCCCTGGATCGCCGTCGTCGTCTGGATGTTCGCCGGCGACACCGTTCGCGCTCGAACTTCGTAACGTCTCTGTGACAACTGTGCGCCGAAAGGCGCAAAGACAATTGCGCGACGCGCGCGCATTCGTACCGTCGAATGGATGCGTCTCTCGATCGTCGAGCTCGTCCTTGTCCTTGCCGCCGCGCTGCTGATCCTCGCGGCGCTACCGCGCTGCTCCGGTTCGAAGCCGAGTGCGCGTGCGGTGGTCGCGAGCTTCTCGATCACGCCGGGCGTGCTCAACCCGGACGTCACGCAGACAAACATCCGCGACACGGTCTGCAAGGCCGGCTGGACGAAGACCATCCGTCCGCCCGTCTCATACACCAACGATCTGAAGGTGAAGGGACTTGTGCAGTACCGCCTGCACGGCTCGCTTTCGGACTTCCAGGAGGACCACCTGATCAGCCTCGAGCTGGGCGGCAACCCCATCGACCCGCGCAACCTCTGGCCCGAGCCGTACCCGCGCGCGGCCGCTGTCGACCAGATCGAAAACCAGCTCAATCACAAGGTCTGCACCGGCGAGCTGACGCTCGCGCAGGCGCAGCGCACCGAATCCTCGATCAAGCACACCGAGGGGTGAGGGCGATGTAGCCGCGGCTGTTCGTCCGTCACATTTATCCTCGGCGTATGGCAGTCGCCGCTACGCAGCCACAGCCGCGTCTCCGCGTGATCTTCGGAGCGCTGATGCTGGTGCTGCTCCTGGCGTCGCTCGACCAGACGATCGTCTCGACGGCGCTCCCGACGATCGTCGGAGACCTCGGCGGGCTCCAGCACCTGTCGTGGGTGGTCACGGCGTACCTGCTCGCGTCCACCGTCACCGGTCCGCTCTACGGGAAGCTCGGCGACCTCTACGGCCGCAAGATCGTGCTGCAGATCGCGATCGTGATCTTCCTGATCGGGTCGGTGCTCTGCGGGCTCAGCCAGAGCATGCTCCAGCTGATCGCATTCCGAGCGCTGCAGGGACTGGGCGCCGGCGGTCTGATCGTGGTGACGCTCGCCGTCGTCGGCGACGTCGTGCCGCCGCGCGAACGCGGCCGCTATCAAGGCTTCTTCGGAGCGGTCTTCGGCGTGTCGACGATCATCGGGCCGCTACTCGGCGGGTTCTTCGTCGACAACCTGTCGTGGCGCTGGATCTTCTACGTCAACCTGCCGGTCGGCGCGCTGGCGCTCGCCGTCATCGCCGTGGTCTTCAACACGAAGACCGTGACGCACCGCCACGCCATCGACATCGCAGGCACGCTGCTGCTCGCTGGTTCGCTTGCGTCGGCTGTGCTCTTCACGAGCCTCGGTGGCACGACGTGGGCGTGGAGCTCGCCGCAGATCGTGGTGTTGATCGCGCTGACCGTGATCCTGCTGCCGCTCTTCGTCTACGCGGAGCGTCGAGCGAAGGAGCCGATCTTGCCGTTGTCGCTCTTCAACGACCACACGTTCTCACTGACGAGTGCGGTTGGCTTCGTCGTTGGCTTCGCGCTCTTCGGCGCGATCACGTATTTGCCGCTCTACCTGCAGATCACGAAGGGCCTCAGTCCGACCCGTTCCGGGCTGCAACTCGTGCCTCTGATGGGTGGGTTGCTCGTGACGTCGATCCTCAGCGGCATCGCGATCAGCAAACTCGGGCGCTACCGCATGTTCCCAATCGGCGGCACGGCGCTGATCGCTGTCGCGATGGTGCTGATGTCGCAGCTGGGCGTCGGCTCGTCGCTAACACTCGTCGCGCTGTACTCGATCGTGCTCGGCCTCGGGCTCGGCCTCGTGATGCAAGTACTCGTGCTCGCGGTGCAGAACGCCGTGCTGCCGAGCGTGATGGGCGTTGCGACGAGTGGCTCGACCATGATGCGCCAGGTCGGTGGCTCGATCGGCGTGGCGATCTTCGGCGCGATCTTCGCGAACCGCCTCCATCACCAACTCGCGCTCCGCCTGCCGCCGAACGCAGTTATTCCGAAGACGACGAATCCGAACACGATCAGACATCTCGCGCCGGCCTTGCGCCAGGCGTACGTCGGTGGCGTCTCCGCTGCGCTGCATCCGGTGTTCATTGTCGCGGCGGGAGTCTCGATCGTCGCGTTCTTGCTGTCGCTGATGTTGCGCGAGATTCCGTTGCGCGCACGCGAACCGAACCTCGGCGCAGTTCCGGAGAGCGGATGACGATCGATCCGCGCGTCGACATTGGCCATGTGCACCTGAAGGTGGCGAACCTCGATCGCGCGCTTGCGTTCTGGAACGGCGTCCTCGGCTTCGAGGTGATCGCGCGCATGGGCGGTGAAGCGGCGTTTATCTCCGCCGGCGGTTACCACCATCACATCGGCCTGAACACGTGGGAGTCAAAGGGCGCTTCGCCGCCACCGCGCGGCACGACCGGGCTGTACCACGTCGCGGTGCGCTTCCCCGACCGGCAGACGCTCGCCGCCGCGGTCAAAGCTGTTGTCGACGCGGGCATTCCTTTGGACGGCGCATCGGATCACGGTGTCAGCGAGGCGGTCTATCTCCGCGACCCGGACGACAACGGCATCGAGCTCTACCGCGACCGCCCGAAAGAGGAATGGCCGCGGACGCCGGACGGCGAGTTCACGATGTACACGCGCCCGCTCGATGTGCGCGCGCTGTTGGCCGAAGCTTCCTAGCGGTTTCCTGCGGGAGCAAACCGGGCACAACCGGGTATGGCGACCACTCGCGTTCGCCACGACCTGCTCGCCGCCGACGGCTTCGATGTCGTCGGTTTCGACGAGTCGCTGGGCACCGTCGATGAGTTCTGGCTCGGGGAGGACGGCGAGCCGTCTGCCCTTGTCGTGAGGTTGGCCGACGGCGCGCGGGCGCTGCTCGAAGTGAGAGACGTGCTCGGCGTCGATCTCGACGCACGCCAGGTCATGGCCTCGACGGGCGCTCACCTGCTGCGCCTCGACACGCCACCCGAGCCCGCCGACGGTCCCGGCCCATCGCCGCCGCTCTGGAAGATGCCGGTCCTCCGCGGAATCGTCCTCATGTTCGGGACGATTACCTTCATCGTCTGCACGCTGATTGCGCTCGACTTCCTCTTTGCGTTTCTGGTTGGCGGCGGCCCGCCCTACTAGAATCAAGCCATGCGTCTCGCGTTGGCCCTCACTGCGGCGGGGCTGTGCGTCATCGGGTTCGCGGCCGCGCTGGCATTCGGTGCCGTCACGGCCGGCCCCACGGGAACCGTGGCGATTCAGGACGCCGTCGGCGATGCAAACGGTGGTCCCGACATCTCCGCTTTCAATGCCACCGTGACGCCCGACGGGTCCTTGACCGTCGCCGCGACGCTCGCCAACCGCACGGCGATCCAGGCGAACGAGTCGATTCAGTTCTTCGTTCGCACGGACGGCGGCGGCCTGCTGAACGCTGCGTTCTTCGACGACGGCACCGGGATTCTCGTGCAATACACCGGAAGCGGTTACGACACGATCCACGACGTCTCGGGCTCGTGGTCGGGCGACGTCTTTTCGACGACCCTTTCGCTTGCCGATTTGCAGAGCGCCGTGCAGCAGTCGGTCGCCCCCGAGCTCAACCTCGCGGTGCGCACGTACACGAACGTGGCGAGCAGCCCAACGCTCGCAGACAGCGCGCCCGACACCGACTACGTCCCGATCGCGACCGCCCCGGCAACGACCACGACAACAACGACAACGACGAATCCGCCGGGGTTCTCCGGGAGCGCGAACGTCGCCATCGCGCAGAACGCGGACGGCACGTACACCGCGACCTGCACGGGATCCGGCTGCAAGGTCAGTTACGGCGGACCAGGCAAGGTGACCGTGAACTTCGCCGGCGACAAAACGGGATCGACCGTGTATCTGCGCGATGGCTCGAGCGCTGTCGTCACGGGCAGCGGTGCCGACAACGTGACGCTGATCGACTACACAACCAAAGGAAGCGTCAGGCAGTCACCCCTCCGCCGGGAGGGAGGCGGCTGCGTGCAGACGCTCAACGCCGGCGCAGGAAACAACAATCTCCATATCTCGGGACCGTGCCAGCACGTCGTGATCACCGGGAGAGGCAATTCGACGATTCACGTGACCGGCGGCATGAACATCGTCAATGCGCTCGGCCCCGGGCACGCGAACGTTCACGCGGTGGGCGGCAAAGGTCTGATCCAGGTCGGTAAAGGCGGCTCCTCTGTGTTCACGACCAAGCTTTCGAAGTACACGGTCAAGGTTGCGAACGGCTCGAAGGACGTTGTGAACTGCGGTGGCGCAAAGGACACCGTGGTCTACGACAAGGTCGATCGGCTCATCCGCTGTGGCGCGGCGACCAAAAAGCCCGCGAAGAAGTAGTTCTTACAAAACCCGACGCCTCTTCTTAGGGCGCTCTGAGGCACGGCGACCAAGCTTCGAACCGTGTCCTTCCTCACACACTTCGGCCGTACGACAGCGAGCGTCAGCACCGGGGGCGGTACGTCGCTCGTCGCACTGGGGGGCCGAACGAGACGGCGCCTGACCACGAGCGCCGTCACGACCCATGCCGTTGCCTCGCAGACCCGGTCCGCTTCCGCCCTTCTCGGCGGGCCGGGTGCGGGGCCGGCCACCTAGATCGACCCTCTCCCAGGGGATCAGCGAATCGCGCGTCCGGTGCCCGCCGGGCGCGCGATCCATTCAACGATGCTCGTCGCCGGTGATTGAGTCGACGAGGCCGTCGGCTGCATCCGCGGGAACGAGGACGGTCAGGCGGTCGCCGCGCTCCAGGCGTTCGTTCTCGTCTGGCTCGAACGTCCGGTCACCGCGCCGAATGGCGAGGATGGTCGAGCGCGGCGGCCAACCGATGTCGGCAATGCGTCGGCCGACCGGCGGCGTCGAGGTTGCGAGGTCGAGCTCGATTACTCGATAGCCGCGCAGGCGCGCGAGTGCACCGCCAACCCGGCCGGGTGTGGGCCCGCGGGCTGGTGCCGGTTGCTGCTGCCGCGCTTGCTCGAGGCCCTGTTGTAGCCGGCTGTTGTACGCGCGAAGAACGTCAACGTGGGTGAGCCAGCCAACCGGCTCGCGGTCCTCGCCGCCGACGACCGGCAGCCCCGACCGCGCGCGCAGCAACGCGCCGAGCGCGTCCTCGAGCGTCTGCCCTGCGCGTAGCGCGGGCACGTCTTGCGCGAGCTCTCCGGCAGTGGCGTCGAGTGCGTTCTCGCGCATCGCCTGTTCGACCTGTTGCGACGTCAGCGTCCCTCGGTAGGCGCCCTCCTCGTCCACGACGGGTAAGCCGTCACCGGGCGCGTCGCCCAGCCGCGCGATCACCTCGTTCAACGATGTGTCAGAGGCGAGTGCGAGCGGGAGTGGCTGCATCGCGTCGGCGACATCGATCAGCTGCATGAGGTTCGCGCCGCGGCCGCGCATGATGTCGATGCCGCGTCGCCGCAACTTCAGCGTGTAAATCGTGTCATGGCTGAGCAGGTTGGAGACGCCGGCGGCGAGCGCTATCGCGAACATCAGCGGCAGGATGATTCGGTAGTCGCCGGTGAGCTCGAAGATGATGATCACCGCCGTGATCGGCGCCCGGGCTGCGGCGGCGAAGACCGCGCCCATGCCGACGAGGCCGTACGCGCCCGCGGAGCTGGTCAGCCCCGGCAGCAGATGGTGGACACCAAGTCCGTAGGCGCTGCCGAGCATCGCTCCCATGAAGAGGGACGGTGCGAACACGCCACCGGATCCGCCGATCGCGATCGTGAGGCTGGTCGCGACGATCTTGCCGATCAGCAGAGCGAGCAGCAGCCAGACGACGTAATTCCCGCGGATCGCGTGTTCGAGTGGCGGGTAGCCCACACCGTAGAGCTGAGGTAGCGCGAGGAGCACGAGTCCGAGCAACACGCCGCCCGCCGCAGGCCGCAGCCACTCCGGCCCGCGCCAGAGACGATCGGCAACATCCTCCATCCCGTAGAGCACGCGGATGAACGCGACACCGACGATCGCTGCGAACACTCCGAGCACGGCGTAGAGCGGATACTCGACGGGTGAATGCAACTGGAACGCCGGTAGCTGCAGGAATGGGTGAGACCCGAACGCGGCGCGCCCGATGATGTTCGCGGCGAACGACGAGAGCACGACGACGCCGAACGATTCGGCTTCGAAGTCGCGCAGGATCAACTCGAGCCCGAAGAACACTCCGGCGATCGGCGCGTTGAACGTCGCGGAGATGCCTCCTGCTGCTCCGCAGGCGACAAGAATGCGCAGCCGAGACTCAGGCACCCGTGTCAGTTGCCCGAGGGTCGACCCGAGCGCGGATCCGATTTGGACGATCGGCCCTTCACGGCCCACCGAACCGCCCGAGCCGATGCAGATCGCGGAGGCAAGCGATTTGACGACCGCGACCTGCGGGCGAATCCGGCCGCCGCGTTCCGCCACCGCAAGCATTACTTCGGGGACGCCGTGACCGCGGGCTTCGCGCGCGAAGACAGCGATCAGTGGCCCGTACAGCAGCCCGCCGACGACGGGCGTGAGCACGACAAACCAGAAGCCCAGCCCGTGCGCATAACCGTACGCCGCGTGGCCGGCACCGCTGTAGTCACGGCGACCCGTGAACGCCTTCGTGAACGCGAGAATCAGGTAGCGGAAGACAACCGCGCCCGATCCGGAGCCCGCTCCGACCACAAGCGCAAGCACGACAAGGCCGCCGGGGGTGCCTCGTATCCAGTCGCGCGCGCGCGCGAATCGATGAGGGCCGAACCAAGACTCGAGGGCCCGGGACCGTTCCTCCCGATTCACCATGTTATGGTGTAATAGCACTGTTGTGGCAACAAAGGCGCGAACACGCGATGCGGCTCGTGAGGGTGCGCCGGCCGGGACGGCAAGGATCGACCGCCTGTTGGGCGAGATCGATGCGCTGCTCGACGTGGACGAACGCGCCGACCGCGCGGTCAGTGGAGCATGGAGGACCTTCGACGACATAACTGCCGCCGCGAACGCGCATGCGTGGGACGCCTACAGCATCGATCTGTCCGTCGACGTCGCCAGCTATCGCAGCCTCGATCGTCGAAATCAGCAGGCGCTGCAGCGCATCTTCGGCACGATCTACCGCGCGGAGTCGGTCGTCGACGACTGGATGGACCGCATCGTCGCGGCCGTTCCGTCGGGCACGGACGCCGACGCCGGACCGACGGGCTACGACGCGATGCGCACTGCGCTGAAGAGTCAAGAGCACGACGAGAAGATGCATCGTGGAAGTCTCTTCCGCGTCGGGACGGACGTGCTCGGGATCCCGCCCGCTGATGTCGACCGCGTGGCCAAGAAGCACAACAACTTCGTCGCCGAGACACTCTTCGCACGCTTCGACATGCAGATGGCGCAGCTACTCCGGCCCGGCCGCCCAATCTCAGACGTCTATATCGCGATCTTCATCTACGGGATCCTCAGCGAGGACGTCGTCGCGAACAGCGACGTCGTGATCCGTCGCGCCAAGACCAACGACAAATACGACGAGTTCAATCTTCCCGGGATGAAGCTAGGGCAGACGAACGTCAGGCGTGACGAAGGACGCCACGTCCGGATTGCGGTGCTCGCAACGCACAAGTTCCTCGATGAGCATGCGTGCGCAGCGGCCGAGCTGCTCAGCGTGTCCGGCCAGTACATCGAGCTCGCTGATCGCATGTTGCGGCAGGCGAAACGCTCGCGCGGGCTGATCGACGCGCATCTCAGGGAGTCATACGGTCCGGATGTCGACTCGCTCTACTACTACCTCGTCAACATGAAGCGCCTAGCCGTGCGGCTCGACGAGCTGGGGCTCACCGAGGCGGTGGAAGAGGTCCGGCGTCGCGTCAACCTCGCCGTCGAGGAGTTCACCGACGATGCTCGGAACCCGATCATCGATGAGCCGACTCTCGCCTTTCGGCTGCTCGGCCCGCGCCTACTCAAGCTTTCAAGGCGCGGTGCGTAGGGCTGTCGGAGGAGTCGGCGCGCGACGATCGAAGGGGTAATTGCATCTGAAAAAGCGACGACCAAGGAGGTCGACCTGCCCCGCCAGACCACCGAGGCCGCCGCGAAAATGACCGAAGCCCCCGCCATGCGCACCTGGGAGCATGTTGCGGAGCGGGCCTACTACATCCACCTCGATACAGGCGGTGATCCCGTATCTAACTGGCTGCGGGCCGAGCAGGAGCTCGTCGCGGTCTAAGAAACGCGGCTAGTTGTCGTGGACGACGGCCGGGGTCGCCTTTTGGGGGGCGGCCCCGGCCGGTGCTAGGCTCGAATTCCGTATGGCTAAGCCGGTTGAGCAGCTCGAATCGGTCGTGATCCGGTTCGCCGGGGACTCCGGCGACGGCATGCAGCTGACGGGCGGCCGTTTCACCTCGGAGACGGCGCTGAAGGGCAACGACCTGTCGACGTTCCCGGACTTTCCGGCGGAGATTCGCGCCCCGGCCGGCTCGCTGCCGGGCGTGTCGGGCTTCCAGCTGCACTTCGCCGACCACGACATCCTCACGCCGGGCGACCAGCCCGACGTGCTCGTCGCGATGAACCCGGCCGCGCTCAAGACGAATGTGCACGACCTGCGCAAGGGCGGTGCGCTGATCGTGGATACCGACGCATTCACGGATCGCAATCTGCAGAAGGCGAGTTACGAGTCGAATCCGCTCGAGGACGGCTCGCTCGACGGCTATCAGGTGCATGCGATGCCGCTCACGTCGATGACGGTGCTGGCGCTGAAGGAGATCGAGGGCGTCACGCCGCGCGAGGCGGAGCGCGCGAAGAACATGTTCGCGCTCGGGCTGATGTCGTGGCTGTACGGGCGGCCGGTCGAGTCGACCGTCGACTACATCGAGAAGAAGTTTGCGAAGCGTCCCGAGATCGCCGACGCGAACCTGAAGGCGTTCAACACCGGCTACGCGTTCGGCGAGACGTCGGAGTCGTTCGCGGTGCAGTACGAGGTGAAGCCCGCGAAGCTCGCGCCGGGTCTCTATCGCCAGGTGACCGGCAACCAGGCGCTCTCATGGGGACTGATCGCGGCCTCGAAGCTGTCAGGTCTCGATCTGTTCCTCGGCGCGTATCCGATCACGCCGGCGTCGTCGATCCTCGAAGAGCTCGCGAAGCAGAAGGCGTTCGGCGTGCGCACGTTCCAGGCGGAGGATGAAATCGCCGCTGTCGGTGCTGCACTCGGTGCGTCGTTCGGTGGCGCGCTCGGCGTGACGACGTCTGCCGGTCCTGGTGTTGTGCTCAAGTCGGAGACGATCGGTCTCGCCGTGACGCTCGAGCTGCCGCTCGTGATCATCGACGTGCAGCGCGCGGGCCCGTCGACCGGCATGCCGACGAAGCCGGAGCAGGGCGATCTGTTGATGGTGCTGTTCGGGCGCAACTCGGAGTCGCCGGTGCCGGTGCTCGCCGCGTCGTCGCCGGGCGATTGTTTCTACGCGGCGATCGAAGCGGCGCGCGTCGCGATGACGTACCGCACGCCCGTGTATCTGCTCTCGGACGCGTACCTTGCGAACGGCACCGAGCCGTGGCTCGTCCCAGACATCTCGTCGCTCGATCCAATCACCGTCGAGTTCGCAAAGAAGAATGGTGACGGTGAGTTCCTGCCGTACAAGCGCGACCCGGAGACGTTGGCGCGGCCGTGGGCGATTCCCGGCACGCCGGGTCTCGAGCATCGCATCGGCGGGCTCGAAAAGGCGAACGAGACGGGCAACGTGTCGTACGACCCGGAGAACCACGACTTGATGACGCAGCTGCGCGCCGCGAAGGTTTCGGGCATCACCGTGCCGGATCTCGACGTCGATCACGACGAGGGCGCCGACGTGCTGGTGCTGTCGTGGGGCGGCACGTACGGGCCGGTGCATGCGGGCGTGCGTCGTGTGCGCGCGAACGGCGGCAAGGTCGCGCATGCGCATCTGCGCTGGCTGAATCCGTTCCCGGCGAACACCGGCGACGTGCTGCGCAGCTACGACAGAGTTTTGATTCCGGAGATGAACCTCGGCCAGTTGCTCAAGCTGATCCGCGCGGAGTATCTGGTCGACGCGGTCGGCTACAACCGCGTCACCGGCAAGCCATTCAAAGCCGGCGAGATCCGCGACGCGATCGAGGCAATGCTGTGACGTGCTTCGTGAAGCTCGTCGGATCGACGGAGTGGCCGATGCCAGATGACGCGTGGGGGATTCGGGGAGACCTCGACGAGGAGATCCGCTTCCCGCGACCAGATCCGACGGATGTAGTGCCTGGCGACGCGCTTCTCTACTACGCGGTGGGCGGAACCAAACACGTCTTCGCGACCGCGCGAGTTGAGTCAAAGCCGGTTATCAATGACGTGCATCCACTGCCCGGCGTGGCTAAGAAGTGGCCGTACGCAGCGAAGACCCTCGTAGACCCGAGCACTAAGCTCAAATACGTCAGTTCGGGCTTCGAACTCGACGCGATCGAGCCGGGGCTTCAGGCGAACGTCGGGCACGGTGTCTCTCACTTTCCGATTAGGCCAGATCTCTTCAACAAGGCAGAGCAGATGCTGCGCAGAGCGCAGCGCGACGAAAACTCGAAACTCGCGAAGGGCTGGAAACCATGACGAGCGAGCTGAAGCTGACGATGAAGGACTTCAAGTCGGACCAGGAGGTTCGCTGGTGTCCGGGCTGCGGTGACTACGCGATCCTCGCCGCCGTGCAGAGCTTCATGCCGGAGCTCGGACTCGAGCGCGAGAAGATCGTGTTCATCTCGGGCATCGGCTGCGCCGCGCGCTTCCCGTACTACATGCAGACGTACGGGATGCATTCGATTCACGGCCGTGCGCCGGCGATCGCGACGGGGCTCGCGGTGTCGCGCCCGGATCTGTCGGTGTGGGTCGTGTCGGGCGACGGCGACGCGCTCTCGATCGGCGGCAACCATCTGATTCACGCGCTCCGCCGCAACGTGAACCTGAAGATCCTGATGTTCAACAACCGGATCTACGGACTGACGAAGGGCCAGTACTCGCCGACGAGCGGGCAGGGGAAGGTGACGGGCTCGACGCCGCAAGGGAGCGTGGACTATCCGTTCAACCCGCTGGCGCTCGCGCTCGGCGCCGGCGCGACGTTCGTCGCGCGCGCGCTCGACACCGACAAGAGCGGGCTGACCGACGTTCTGCGTCGCGCGGCGACGCACAAGGGCACCGCGTTCGTCGAGATCTTCCAGAACTGCAACATCTACAACGACGGTGAGTTCGCGTACATCCGCGAAGACAAAGAGGCGCGGACGTACCTCGAGAACGGCAAGGAGTTCGCCTCGACAGGCATCACGCACGACGAGTCCGACTTCGCGACCGCGTTCGCGCTCTCACAGTTGAGCTGGGAGAAGGACGGCGTGATTCCACTCGGCATCTTCCGTGACGTCGACCGGGAGAGCTACGACTCGCTGGTACAGGCGCAGCTTGATGGCGCCAAGGGCGATGGGGATCTGCAGGCGCTCGTTAGCTCAGGCGATACCTGGACGATCTAGGCGTTTCGGTTTCGTTGCTCGCAGGCGTATCGTGAACCGCCGTGATCTCGATTGAGATTTTCATCAGTTGCGGCGACGAAGTGGACGACCTTCGAAACGTTGGCAACGACGTTCTTCGTCGGCTCGACCACATGCTGACAAACGAGATGAATCTAGGAGAAGTCGTCGTCCGCAATTGGGATTTTCGGCTCGACGCGCCGCGGGTGGTCGACCCCGGGCATCTCGCGACTCGTAGCCTACGCATGGTCGAGAAGTCCAACGCCCTTGTTGCCATATTTGGAGCCGAGTTGCCAATCATCACGCAACAAGAGATTCGTCGGGTGTGCGAGATGAGGCGTGACGGGCTCGATGTTGAAGTATTTGTTTTTGTCGACCACGCGCTTCGTACACCTGAGCAAGCTCAATTCTTCGCGGAACTTGCAAACGACTACGCACAGCAGATTGTCTACGCGCAATACCAGACGGAGCTTGAGTTTCAGGCTGGCCTCTTCACGGCGCTAACGCCATTCGTCCTGCGCCGCTCGGGACTTAGCTACTCGCCTCCAGCGGTGGCGGCATGAACCAGCCAAGCTGGACCGAAATTCTCCTCGACCCAGGGCCGACCGTGCGTCGGTGGCGGTCGAGTGACGAGGTGGGACGGCAAGCCGACTCAGTTGGCTTCGCGCTACTCGTCGATGGCCGTCTGCACGAGTACGCAACGACAGAGAAGAGCGCCGGATGGCCGCCGATTCGCACCGAGGCTAGCGTCGACGAGTATCCAGATGCGGCGCCGATCCTCTTTGCAACGGCGCTTCAGGTGGTCGGCGATGTGTCGGCCCTTGGCGTCTACGAGCGTCTCATCCACGATGAGGACGAGGACGTTGCAACCGCAGGAGCGATTCTTGGATCAGTGCTTGCGGCTGATGCAGGGGACGACGCAAAGAGCTCCGAAATCCTTCGTTCCACGCTGAGTCGCGTCACCGACCTACGTTTCCAAGTGTTTCTCTCGAATCACTTGAGCCTTCGATGTGCTGAAGTTGGACGCTACTCGGAGGCGGCTGAACTCGCGGCGAGGGCAGCCGAACTTTCGGTGTCCGTAAGCTCCGGACGCGCACTGACAAATGCGATGCGGAGCGTCGCGTTGCTAAACAAGCGCCAATTCGACTTTC
>DASXKU010000040.1:0-8204 GCA_036496645.1 Gaiellaceae bacterium | reverse complement strand
TGCGCACAGCACAGATCCTCAGGCGTCCGAAGTCTCTCGCCTACCTGCAGTCGCTCAAGTGGGTGGCTCAGGTCAAGGAGAAGGTCAAGTAGGGACGAAAGGTCCCCCTGCCCGTGGCGGCCGTGACGACAGACGAGATTTACGAGCGATACCTGCGCAAGGCCATCACCGAGATCAACCGGCTTTCACACGAGATCTCGCAGGCGGCCGACGGCGCACCAACCGCGCTTCCGACCGGCCATCCGCTGGCGAACATCTTCCTGCTCAAGTACGGGCCGCAGGCACAAGAGCTGCAGGAAGGTGTCGCGTTCCACGGCCGCGCCGGCAATGCGCTGATCAAGTCGCTGCAGCGACTGCACGTCGACCCGCTCGAGGTGTACGGCACGAACTGCGTGAAGTTCGCAGGCGCCGATCTCGCAGTGTGCCGCGACTGGCTATCGCGCGAGGTACGCATTGTCGAGCCGAAGCTCGTCGTCGTGATGGGCGAGGATGCGCTCGAGTTCCTGAACACACTCGAGTTCCCGCTCTCACGCGCTATCGAGCAGAGCTCCAGCTCCGAGCTGCAGCAGTTCACGCCGACGATCGAAGCGCTCGTCGTCCCGGACATCGACTCGTCGCTCGACGACGACGCTGCGAAGACCGCATTTTGGAACACCTTCAAGACCGTTGGAACGTGGTGGGCCGCGCTACCGCCTTATTAGGTCTGTTCGTAGTTCTCTTCGCGTACGACGACCTCGCGCCACATCTCTGGCACCAGGGCGTGTGGGGAGACGTCGTATGGATCGCGTTCGTCCTGATGCCGGCGACCTTCGGCCTCGTGCTGCTCGCTCTGCCGCTGGTGCGGCGGGACGTGATGCAACTCGCTCTCGTCGGGTTGTCGTTCATTGCGTTGACGCTCGCGTTGGCGGTGGCGCACGCGAACGTTTCGGCGAACTACACGCGCCTGGCTGCGGCGACGTTGATCGCGTGGGCGTTCATCCAGGTGTTCGAGACGGCCGGCCAGGTCGTGCTCGTCGCCGCGATCATCCCGTGGGTCGACATCTACTCGGTCGCGAACGGGCCGACGAAAACCATCACCCAGCACCATCCGAAGGTGTTCCAAGATCTTTCGTTTGCGTTCTTGGCGCCGGGCAAGCACGCGGCGGCGAACCTCGGCGTTCCCGACCTGCTCTTCTTCGCGTTCTTCCTCGGCGCGGCTTATCGCTTCCGACTGCGCGTGCTGCCGACGTTCATCGGCATGCTCGCCGGACTCGCGATCACCTTCGTGCTGGTGCAGTGGACCGGTGCAGATGGGCTTCCAGCGCTGCCCGGCATCTCCGCCGGGTTCCTGGCGCCGAACGCCGACCTGCTTTGGCAGCAGCTACGACGGAAGCCCCGGGTCGGTGACGGCACGGATGTACCGCTCGACGGAACGGCGGACGGTGGCTGACCCGTCGCGCGCGATCACGCGTCCCCACCACGCGCCGTAGACCTTCTCAAACTCGAACGGCTCGAGCGCATCGCCGATGCGCCGCACCGTCGAGGCAGGCAGCGGGACGAGGTTCGGGTACGAGTACATGAAGCTGACGAAGCGCCGGTCGGCGACGACGGTCGCGATGTCGCCGGAGAGAAGCGCACGACCTTCCCGCCAGTGCAGCACCTGACCGCCCGCGAAGTGGCCACCGCAGCGGACAAGCGTGACGCCGCCGCCGAGCGGATTCGTCTCGCCGTCCCAGAAGCGGATCAGCGGATCGGGCCGCATCACCCATTTGCGATCGGCCTCATGCAACCAAACCGGGCAGCCGAAAGTGTGCGCCCACTCGACCATCGACGTATAGAAGTGTGGGTGGCAGACCGCGATCGCCGCGAGCCCGCCTTCAGCGTTGATGCGATCGATGATCGTGCGGTCAAGAAGGGGAATGCAGTCCCAGAGAACGTTCCCTGCGTTGCTCTTGACGAGCAGCGCGCGCTGCCCGATCCCAAATTCAGGGTCACAGCCAATGCCGAGGATGCCGTTGTCGTCGCGAATGTCCGCGCGATGGTCCGAGAGGAAGTCGTCGTAGCGCACCCAGAGCTGTCCCTCCGCCGGGATGTACTGGCGCGGGTCCTCGCAGATCGAGCACGCGCCCGGAGGCTGATCACTCGGCCCGTATTGGGTCGCACAGGTCTGACAGAGCCAGGTCGTCAAGGCTTCTCGAGCAACGCGACACACTCGACGTGCGGCGTGTGCGGGAACATGTCGACCGGACGCGCACGCAGCAACGTGTAGCCGTAGTCATCCGCAAGGCGCTTCGCATCGCCGGCGAGCGTGGTCGGGTTGCACGAGACGTACACGATGCGCTTCGCGCCAATCTCTCCGAGCCTGCGCAGCGCCTTCCCGGCGAGCCCTGCGCGCGGGGGATCGACAATCACGACATCGGGCTCGCCGGCGCGCTCGTGGAGCTCAAGCAGCGAATCGCCAACGTTCCCGGCGAAGAAAGCTGCGTTGCCGACCGAGTTGATCTCCGCGTTCTCGATCGCACACGCGACCGACTCCTCGCTGATTTCGATCCCCCACACCGTCATCGCCGACGATGCGAGCGACAGGCCAATTGTCCCGATCCCGCAGTAGAGGTCGTACACCGTCTCACCCCCCGAGAGTGCAGCGAACTCGCGCGCGACGCCGTACAGCACCTCGGCCATCTCGGTGTTCGTCTGCAGAAACGCGTTCGGGCGAACGCGGAAGCGAAGTCCCGCGAGCTCTTCTTCGATCGCGTCTTCACCCCACAGCAGTTCCGTTGGCAGGTTGGTCACCTCGGCGACTCCGTGGTTCTCCGACCAGTGGATCGACTTCACCTGCGGTATCCCGGTGAGCACTTCGATCAACCGCTCGCGGTCGAAGCGTTCGCCGCGCGCGGTGACGAGCTGCACGAGCGCCTGGCCCGTGCGCGTGCTCTCGCGAATCACGAGATGGCGGAGGTAACCCTCCTGTGTTTCCTGGTCGTACGGCGCGAGCCGCTCTTCGACCGCCCACTCGTGCATGCGGTTGCGAATCGCGTTGCCGACGTCGGTGGTGAGCCAGCAGTTGTCGATGTTGAGCACCTCGTCCCAGCGACCGGCGCGGTGAAGCCCGAGCGCCAGACCGTCGTCCGCCGGTGCGAACGAGTACTCCATCTTGTTGCGGTAATGGAACGGCGAAGCCGCGGGAACGATCGGCTCGAGCGGGAACTCCTTCAGCCCTGCGAGCCGCTGCAACGAGTCGGCGACCCACTGCTCCTTCGTCGCGACCTGCGCGTCGTAGGCGAAATCCTGGAAACGACAGCCACCGCAGGCCGGGTAGTGCGCGCACGGCGCGTCGACGCGCTGCGCACCGGGCTGCAGCACCTCGACGGTGTCCGCTTCGGCATGGCGGCGCTGCACCTTGGTGACGCGCGCCCGCACGCGGTCGCCTGGCAAGCCGCGCCGCACGAAGAGCACGAAGCCGCGACCTTCTTCGGAATCCAGACGACCGACGCCGTTGCCGCCGTAGGCGAGTGATTCGATTGTTACTTCGACGAGGTCGTCGCGCTGAACGGGGGCGGCCATGGCCCCACGCTAGCCGGTTAGGACACTGCCACCGGCGCGACCGAGATGTATTCCTGCCCGCCGGCGATCACAACGAGCAGAACGTTGTACTTCCCGGCTTTCGCGAATGTGTGGCCTGCGAAGCGAGGCAGCGCACCGGTCTTCGTGTTCGCGAGGCCGTCACCGAAGAGCAGCGTCCAGCTCTGAACCGGCCGCGAAAGCTTCGATCCGTCAACGCGGAACGAGACTTTGAGCGGCGCGCGGCCCGACGAGGGCGTCGGTTCGAAACGGATCAGCGGGTCGCCGCCGACGTCGACCGTCGTGAACGCAAAGAACTTGCTCGCCGCCGGCGTGAACGGCGGTGAGGCGAACACGGTCAGCGTCGCCTGATAGGACGCACCGTCGGCGTACATATGCGGTAGCGAGGTCGGGGGATCACCGGTCCCGCTCTTCATACCGCCGTCGCCGAACGTCACTTGCCAGCGCACGATCGGCACCGACAGCTTCGCCTGGATTGCGAACGCCACATCCAACGGGCCAGCGCCGGAAGCGGGCGTCGGAGTGATCTTCAGCGTCTGCTGTTTCGCGCTTCCCGGCCCGCCAGACGCCCATGACGGCGGCGGCCCGCCGAACGGCGTGATGCATTCCTTGTAGACACCGCGCGCCTTCGGCTTGTTCGCGAGGTCGAAGATCGAACCGGGACGGCTCTCGTAGAACTCCTCGGTCTCCGTCTTATGCGTCTTCAGGAACGTGCACATCGTCTGCACGAAGACCGGGTCGTCGATCGTGTACATGCCCCACTCCGGTGCCGCGAACGGCTTGTGGTTGCCGCGCACGAACTTGTAGATGTCCGTGAACTTGCTCCACGGCGGCTCGCCGCTTGCTTCCTTGTAGATGTCGGCGCCGCCCACATCGACGTACGCGTTACCCGGCCAGTACGGCTTCGGGTCGACACCGCCACTGAGCGGGCTCCACAACACGCGGACGCGCGGGAACGGATTCGACTCGGCGCTGCCTTTGTACGGCGGCATGCCAAGCGACTTGAGCTTGCTGTTGATCGTCGCAGCGTCACCGCCGTGGACGATCAGATAGATGCGTTGGAACGCCTTGCGGTAGATCTCAGGCGACGTGAACCAGAGAACGCCGCGGTTGTTCATCTCGCCCATCGGGCGCACGTAGATCGCCTGGCCCCACTGCGAAACCGCGGCATTGATCGCGCCGAGATAGCCGTCGCCGACACCGGCTGCGATCTGCGCAGGCGTGATCGCCTGCTTCGTCTTGCTGCCCTTCGCGTTCGTGCCGAGGTGGATCATCGGGATCGGCCCGAGCGATTGGAACAGCACCTGGAACGGAGCGCCCCAACTCTGTCCCTGACCCCACGCGAGGAACGCCTGGTCGACCTGTGACGTCTGGTTGACCTGCGAATGGAAGCGCGCGGTGTTGCCGCTCACGCCGAGGATCGGTCCCGGCCCAGAGCCGGAAGCAGAGGTCGCAAGGCCGAGCACGAGTGCGACGAGAAGGAGCGGAGCGAGGCGACGCATCGGACTCCGAGTAAAGCCGAACGTCCTGATCGTGTCTAGAGCGGTGTGACGTAAACCTTGCGCGTGCGCGGCCCGTCGAACTCACAGAAGAAGACGCCCTGATACGTGCCGAGGGCGAGCGCCCCCTCGTGGAGCGGAATCAACACCTGCGGCGTTGCTGCGAGAGAGGCGCGCGCGTGCGACGGGGCGTTGGGCCCGTCCTCGTCTTCGTGCTTCCAGGCCCAGCCGTCGTCGATCACCTGCTCGTACGCGCGCTCGAGGTCCTCGACGAGCTCCGGATCGATCCGCTCGTTGATCACGACACCCGCCGTGGTGTGAGGCACGTAGACGAGCACGGCCGATCCCGTCGCACCGTTCAAGGCGTTCCTGATCTCGTCGGTGATCTCGACGAGCTGCGTGCGCCGCTCGGTGGTGATCGACAGCTCGTGCATGGGCCGTATCCTAGAGGCCCACATGACTTCGCCCGCCAATACCGACACCTTCCGGGATCGTGCCGACCGGTTCATAGCCGAGCTCGACGAGGAGTACTACCTCCACTTCGCTGGCCACAAGGACACCCTCGACGTCGAGCAGGTCTACGAGCGCTATGAGGACCTGACGACGCTGGAGATGGCGCGCGGCCTCGAGGGCGCGCCGACCGAGCTTTGGCGGTTCGCGTGCGAGGGTTATCTCGGCAACCTGACGCGCGAGCACCAAGCGCGCGTCGCGCGCACGGAGGCGACGCTGGAAGCAACGGTCGACGGCGAGACGGTGCCGTATCGGATGCTGCGCGTAGAACTTTCGAACGAGCCCGATCGCGCGAAGCGGCAGCGACTCGAAGAAGCGCGCATTCGTCTGCTCGACAGCGAGCTGAACCCGATCTACCTCGACGCCGCGCGCATCGACCGTGAAGCGGTAAAGGCACTGGGCCAGCCGAACTACTACGAGCTGTACAAGAACTTCAACTTCCGACTCGACGAGCTCGCCGCCGAATGTCGCGATCTGCTCGACGAAACCGAGAAGCTTTGGGAGACCGAGGGGGACAAGGTCTTCCGTTCGCGGCTCGGCATCGGACTCGACGATGCGCGCTCATGGGACGTGGCGCGACTCTTCCGCGCTCCCGAGCTCGACCGCTGGTACCCGCAGGAGCGCATGCTCCCCGCTCTCGAAGCAACGCTCGGCGCATGGGGCATCGACATCCACGCGCAGGGCAACGTGCATCTCGATCTCGAGCAGCGCCCGCAGAAGTCGCCGCGTCCATTCTGTGTTCCGATCGAGGTGCCCGAGCGCGTGATGCTCGTCATGCAGCCGATCGGCGGCAAGGACGACTGGGCCGCGCTCTTCCACGAAGCGGGCCACACCGAACACTTCGCGAACACCAACCCCGAGCTACCGATGGAGGCGAAGCGGCTCGGCGACATGGCGGTCACCGAAGGTTGGGCCGCGCTGCTCGAGCATCTCGTCGCAGAACCTGCATGGTTGAGTCGTCGCCTCGACGTGACGCAATCGGGCGAGCTCACGCGCGACGGTGCGGTGCAGCAGCTCTACATCGTTCGTCGTTACGCCGCGAAGTTGCTCTACGAAATTGAGTTCTTCCAAGCCGACGACGCCGCGACCATGCAGTCGCGCTACTTCGAACTGCTCTCCGATGCGTTGAAGCTCCCGGTCAACAAGGAGAGCTACCTCGACGACATCGACGGGAGCTACTACGTGATCGGCTACCTGCGCTCATGGGCGTTCGAGGCACAGTTGCGCGACTACCTGCGCAGCGAGTTCGGCAACGAGTGGTTCGCGCAGAGCGAAGCCGGCGAACTGCTGCGCGACCTCTGGGCGCTCGGGCAAGGCCCGACCGCAGAGGCGTTGCTGAAGGACGTCACCGGCACCAAGCTCGAGATGGCGTCGGTCGCGGATCGAATTCGCGAGGGGCTCGCGGCGTAGGATCGCCGCGTTGCTACCTCTTTTTGACTCGATCAAGACCCGCCGCTTTCCGCTCGTCACCTATGCGCTGATCGCGACGAATTTCGCGGTCTGGTACTGGGAGCTCGGCGCACGCGGCTCGCGCATCGACCACGACGCGTTCTATCCCTGCGCGCTGCACAGCCCGTGCATCGGCGTGGCGCAGAACCACCTGTGGTGGCCGATCAGCGTCGTCACCGCGATGTTCCTCCATGCGAGCTGGGTGCACATCCTCGGGAACATGCTGTTCCTCTGGATCTTCGGCAACAACGTCGAAGACGCACTCGGGCGGCTCCGGTTCCTTGTCTTCTATGTCGCGGCCGGCTTCGTGGCCGCACTCACGCAGACGTACGTCACGATCCATTGGTCGGCCGGCCCGCTGTGGAGCGTCCCGAATGTCGGCGCGAGCGGCGCGATCGCCGGCGTCCTCGGCGCGTATTTCGTGCTCTTTCCGCGCGCCCGGATCTGGGCGCTCGTCGTCGTCATCCCCTGGCGCCTATCCGCCTGGTTCTTCCTCGGGTTCTGGTTCCTGTTCGAGCTCTGGGAGGGCGGTTTCTCGCTCACCCACCCGCAGTCGGGCGGCGGGGTCGCGTTCGCCGCCCACGTCGGCGGCTTCGTCTTCGGCGTCCTCGCCGTCAAGCTTTTTCAGAGGGTTGGAGCCCCGGCCGACCGGGAATGGAGGAGTCGATATCGACGTTAGAACCGACATGCGTACCGTGACTGAGATCAGAAGCGAGATCGACCGCCTCTCCGAGCGCCGCGTCGTCGTGATGCGGGCGCTGTCGGAGGGCTTTGACAGCAAGCTGTCTAAGGAACATCAGGAATTGGAAGAGCAGATCGCCGAACTCTGGGAGGAGCACCGCTTTGCGCGGGTCGCGCTCCGCCACGGCGACCGCGACGCGATCATCCAGCGCGCGCGGCAAGAAGAGCGTCTTTCTCGGGCCGCGTAGGACCGGCCTCCAGGGGAACGGACGGGGCGTACTTCGGGAGGGGCCGAAGGCGCCTCTTCCGCTTTCCGGGCTATCTTTGGGCTGAACGGGGCGTTAGCTCAGCTGGGAGAGCGCCGCCTTTGCAAGGCGGAGGTCATCGGTTCGATCCCGATACGCTCCATTTGCGGTGAACTAGCCAGCCGGTGAAGCTGCCGCGACTGCCTCCACCGATGGTTCGTCGCTGACCATGTCGGCGACAGGGTCAACCCAGTCCTCG
>DASXKU010000039.1:0-24124 GCA_036496645.1 Gaiellaceae bacterium | reverse complement strand
TGCGTATGCGGGCCGAGCGCTTTCGCTTTTTCGAACTCGGTGATTGCCTGCTTCGCCTGGCCGATCCACACGAGCTCGAGGCCAAGGTAGTAGCGAACGACCTGACTGCTCGGATACTTCTTCGCGAGCGGACCGAGCCGCGAGAAAGACGCGCTCAGGTTGTCCTCGTCGAAACGTCCGACCGCTGCTGCGACCTGCGCCTCGATCTCGTTCGGATGCAGCTTCGCTGCCTTCGCGTACAACGCCTCCGCGGAATGCTGGTGTCCGTCGCGCTGCAACACTGAGCCACGAATCAGCAATGGGTCAGGCCCGCTCGCCACGAAGAGCGGATAGCCCTCCTGGAAGTACTGCGGGTGCAGCAGCTGGTCGGCGACGATTTCGTACTGCGTGTCGCGCCCGGACTTCTTCGCCGCCGCGAGCGCCTGGGAAGCATCGTTCAGAAAACCGCGGCACTCGAGCGCGATCCCGTAGTTGAACTGCGCGACGGCGCTGCCGGGATCCCGAACGACGAGAAGCTCGAGCCGGGCGAGCGTGCCGGACGGCCAGTGCTGGAACGCCTCGCGCACCGCCGACACGACCGAATCCTTGCCGACGCCCGGGACGATGTACGCCGTCGGCGCCTGCTTGCACTCGACCTTCGGCTGCGTGGGGTCCTGCCGCGTGGCCAGGACGACCCCGGCGACGATCCCCGCAGCGACGACGGCGACGGCCGCAACGGCGAGCCGGACGCGCATTGCCGGTGACACGCGGCGAGGGTAGCGGGAATGCCGAAGCGGGCAGCTACCGTTTCAGAAAGCGCATGCCGACCTATCGCGACCTACTCGCCCAGGCCAAGTCCGAGATTCGGGAGGTCGACGGGCGCGAGGCGCAGCAACTGGTCGATGCACTCTGGTTGGACGTGCGCGAGCTTGATGAGTGGCAGGAGGGGCAGGTCCCGGGCGCGATTCACATTCCGCGCGGCAACCTCGAGTCGCGTGTCGAGAGCGCGATCCCCGACAAGTCGGCGCAGCTCGTCGTCTACTGCGCGGCGGGCAACCGTTCCGCGTTCGCTGCGAAGACGCTCACCGAGCTCGGATACACCGACGTCGTGTCGCTCGCGGGCGGCTTCACGGACTGGAAGCGCAACGGCTTCGCGATCGACGTCCCGCGCACGCTGACGCCGGAGAAGCGCACGCGCTACTCACGCCACATCTTGATTCCCGAAGTCGGTGAAGAAGGGCAGATGAAACTGCTCGACTCGCGGATTCTGTTGATTGGCGCCGGCGGGCTCGGCTCCCCCGCGTCGCTGTATCTCGCTGCCGCGGGCGTCGGCACGCTCGGCATTGTCGACGCGGACATCGTCGACGAGACGAACCTGCAGCGTCAGGTCGCGCACTCGCTCGACACGCTCGGTGCGCCGAAGGTCGATTCGGCGAAGCGCGCGATCAACGCGCTCAACCCCGACGTCGACGTTCGCACGTATCGCGAGCGCCTGACGTCGGAGAACGTCGACCGCATCCTCGGCGAAGGCTGGGACGTGATCGTCGACGGCGCCGACAACTTCCCCACGCGCTACCTGCTGAACGACGCATCGGTCTGGCACAACATCCCTGTCGTGCACGGCTCGATCTACCGCTTCGAAGGCCAGGTCACGGTGCTGAAACCACACGAAGGCCCGTGCTACCGCTGCCTGTTCCCAGAGCCGCCGCCGCCTGAGCTCGCACCGTCGTGCGCTGAGGGTGGCGTACTCGGCGTCCTGCCGGGAATCATCGGCTCGTTGCAGACGAGCGAGGCGCTGAAGCTTGCGCTCGGAATCGGCGAGCCGCTGGTCGGACGGCTGTTGCTTTTCGACGCTCTCAGCACGGAGTTCGACGAGGTTCGTATCGAACGCCGCCCCGACTGCCCGGTGTGCGGCGAGCACCCCACGATCACCGAGTACATCGACTACGTGGAATTCTGCAGTCGCTGATGATCAACGTCCGCATCCCACCGGTCTTGCGCCCCGAAGCCGGCGGCGCCCGCGAAGTTCAGGCGCAGGGCGCAAGCGTGCGCGAGTTGCTGCAGGACCTGAGCGCAAAGCTGCCTGCGCTGGGTCAGCGCGTCTACGCGGACGGAGAGATCCGCCCGTTCCTGAACGTCTACGTCGACGGCGAGGACGTGCGTACGCGCGACGGCCTCGACACTCCGGTGCGCGAGGGCGCAACCGTCATTCTGCTGCCGGCGATGGCCGGTGGTTGCTAGCTCGCTGCTCGACCTGATCGGCGACACGCCGCTGGTCGAGCTTCGGCACATGTCGCCGTCTGGCCGCACCATCTACGCCAAGCTCGAGGGCCAGAACCCAACGGGATCGACAAAGGATCGCGTGGCCCTCGCGATGGTCGAAGCTGCGCGGCTCGCGCCGGGGACCGAGCTGCTCGAGCCGACGAGCGGCAACACCGGCATTTCGCTCGCACTTGTCGCGAAACTGCGGGGGCTGAAGCTCACGTGCGTCATGCCCGCGAACGCGACACCCGAGCGGCGCGCCCTCCTCGAGCTCTACGGCGCGACCGTGGTCGACTCGCCGGCGGAACAAGGCTCGAACGGCGCGGTTCGTCTGGCGCAGAAGATCGCGGCGCGCGAGCCGAGCTACGTGATGCTGCTGCAGTACGAGAACGAAGCGAATCCACGCGCGCACTACGACGGAACTGGCGCAGAGATCGCACGCGAGCTTTCCCGGCTCGATGCATTCGTCGCCGGCCTGGGCACCGGTGGAACGCTGATGGGCGCCGGCCGGCGCCTGCGCGAGGCGTTTCCCGGTGTGCAGATCGTCGCCGCGGAACCGCTGCCGGGTGATCCGGTGATGGGGCTGCGCTCGCTCGACGACGGGTACGTGCCGCCGGTGCTCGACGTCGCACAGTTGGATCGCAAGCTGCTCGTCACCGGCGAAGAGGCAGCTGCGGGAGCGCGCGAACTGCTCGAAAGCGAAGGGATTTTCGCTGGTGTGTCAGCCGGCGCAGTCGTGCACGTTGCGCGACGCGTCGCAGCTGAGCTCCCAGAAGGATCTGTCGTCGCATGCGTGCTCGCCGACGGTGGCTGGAAGTACCTGTCCGCACCGTTCTGGCGCGGCGACGACCTCGATGAGAGCAAGCTCTGGTGGTAATCCCGGCCGAGATCCGTGCGGAGCTGCGCGCGCACGCGCAGGAGGAAGCACCGAACGAATGCTGCGGGCTGCTGCTGTTCCGGGACGGCGTCGCCGAACGGTACGTCCGCGGCGTCAACACGCTGGCGTCGCCGTATCGCTACGAGCTCTACATCGACCCCATCGTCTGGTCCGACCTGGGCGAGGACGAGGAGCTCGAGCAGGCGATCTTCCACTCACACCCGGAGACGGAGCCCAAGCCGTCGCGCACCGATCGCGAGAACATCGGTGAATGGGCCGGGAACCCGTACGTGATCTACGGCCTACGCCTGGACGAACTTCGCGCCTGGAGCGTCAGCCGCGACTCCGCGGACGAAATCGTAATCGACTGACGGCGCTCCGGACACGTCCAGAATTCGCTCGAGCCCTCTTCCCATGCGCGATGTGGATCGTTTGTTTCACTCTCGTGGGTCAGACGTTGGTCTGACTTGAGTCAGACCACAAAGCGCGCAACCTCCTAACCAGATCGCATCCCGAATCGTCCTAGAGGCGTGGAGGCGGGCCGCATCCCGTTCCTCGTCTTCGTGGCGAGGCGGTTGCTCTGGGCAGTGTTCCTGCTGTTCGTCGCGAGCGTGCTGGTGTTTGTCGTGTTCTGGCTCGTGCCCGCGAACCCCGCGGCGATCCGTCCCGCTTCTCCGTTCTCGTCGCCGAAGGCGCAGGCGGACGCGCGACACTTCCTACAGCTCGACTTGCCGATCTGGCACCAGTACGTGAACTTCGTTTGGCGGACCGTGCGCTACGGATCGCTCGGGCGTTCGTACGTGTCGCGACGGAGCGTCGACTCGATGATCGGCGCCGACGCGCCGGTGACCGGCTCGCTGATTCTCGGCTCCGCCGTCATCTGGCTCTTGGTCGCGATACCGCTCGGCATCTACGCCGCGGTGCGCCCTCGCTCGCTGGCCGATCGCACGTCGACAATTTTGATCCTGCTCGGCCTGTCCGCACATCCCGTGTGGATCGGGCTCACGCTGTCGTACATCTTCGGCTACCGCCTCGGCTGGGTGCCGATTCAGGGGTACTGCAACTTCTTCCACGGCGGCGGCGCCGTTCCATGCTTCGGAGCATCCGAGTGGGCTGTCCATTTGCTGCTGCCGTGGATCACGTTCTCGGCACTCTTCGCCGCGCTCTACCTCCGGCTGATCCGCGCAACCGTGCTCGAGAACATGACGCACGACTACGTGCGGACCGCGCGGGCGAAAGGCGCCACCGAGTGGCGCGTCGTCATGGTGCACGTCGTGCGCAACAGCCTGATTCCGGTGATCACGATCTTCGGCATGGACCTAGGCCTCGCATTCGGCGCGTCGATCTTCACCGAGAACATCTTCGCGCTGCCCGGCCTGGGCAACGAGATTCTTCGCGCCTACCGGCTCGACGACTACCCGGTGCTGATCGGCGTCATCATGTTCGCCGCCGTCTGCATCGTGCTACTGAACCTCGTCGTCGACATCGCATACGGCTGGCTCGAGCCGCATACGCGTTACTCCTAGCTGCCGCCGGCCGGGCGGCCGGCGGCGAAAGCGCGAGCCTGCGCTAGCTGACGGTGAACGTGCCCTTCATGAAGGACTTGTGCGGATCGCACTGATACGTGTACTTGCCCGCCTTCAGCTTCAACCTCCACGTGAACGTGCCCTTACCGCCGACCGTCGTGAGCTTGTTCACACCAGGGCCGAAGAGGTGAAAGTTGTGAATGGTCGACTTGTCGCTGATCTTGAAGAGGTAGGTGCCGGCCTTCAGCTTGGTCACCTTCACGGTGCCCTTCTTCAAGGTGATCGTGAAGCCAGGGCCAACCGTGCCCGTGAGCGTCGTGGTTGTAGTGCGCGCAGACGCCACGGGAGCGGCGAGCAGCGCAACGAGCGCGAACAGAACGACGTACTTCATCGGCGTATCTCTCCTTTTCAGGTTTCCCGTGACGGTACTCCCACAGCGTAGAGTCGGATTCGTGGAACTGTCGTCCGTTTTACCGTCCGAGGCGATCGTCGAGCCGCAGGGTCGCTATCTGGCCGATTTGATGGGCCGTGGCGTGGCGGGAACCGCCGATGCCGTTGTGCTTCCCAGCACAACCGACGAGGTCGCAGCGGTGATGCGCTGGTGTTACGAGAACGACGTTCCGCTGACCGCGCGCGGCGGGGGAACCGGGCTCGCCGGCGGCGCAATTCCCGTCGAAGGCGGAGTCGTCGTCGGCCTCGAGCGGCTGAACAAGGTGCGGCAATTCGACCCACTGCTCTGGCGCATGCACGTCGAGGCGGGAGTCACCACAGCCGACGTGCAGCGGCTCGCACGCGAGAGCGGTCTTCGTTTCCCACCGGACCCCGGCGCGGCAGAGATCTCGCAGATCGGCGGCAACATCGCGTGCAACGCCGGAGGACCGCACGCGTTCAAGTACGGCGTCACCGGCCACTGGGTCACCGGGCTCGAGGTGGTCGTGCCGCCCGGTGAGATCGTGCACGTCGGCGGGCCAATCCGTAAGGACGTTGCGTCGTACGACCTCAAGAGCCTCTTCGTCGGCTCGGAGGGAACGCTTGGCCTGATCACCGCCGCATGGCTTCGCCTGATCCCTGCACCCGAGCTCGAGTCACCGGTCGTCGGGTTCTATCGCGACGCTGATGCGGGTGTGTCGGCGATCGAGCGCGTGCTCGCATCGGGCGTCGTGCCGGCAGCGATTGAGTACCTCGACGGTGTGACGCTCGAGTACTCGGGCGGCGCGTACCCGTTCGGCGTGCCCGACGGCGCGGCCTTCATGGTGATCACGGAAGCCGACGGTTCCGAGAGCGAAGCGCGCCGCGTGGCGACCGAACTGGAGGCAGCGCTTGCCGAGGACGCGCTCGCAGTGCATGTGCCGGACGATCCGGCCGAACTGTGGCGCTGGCGTGGCGGCGCAGCGTTCGCGATCCTCGCGCAACGCGGCGGCGCGTACAGCGAAGACATCGCGGTGCCGCTCGACCGCCTGCGCGACGTCGCCCGCGAAACGCTCGAGATCGGCGAGCGCCATTGTGTCCCGGCGCTGTCGTTCGGCCACGCCGGCGACGGCAACATTCACTCGACGTTCCTCTTCTCGCCCGACGACGCCGACGAGCAGCAGCGCGCCGACGATGCATGCCATGAACTGTTCGAGCTCGCGCTGCGCTTGGGCGGCACCGTGAGCGGCGAGCATGGCATCGGCTGGCTCAAGCGCGGACAGCTCGAACATCAGCTCGGCCCAGTCGGCTACGAGCTCCACAACAGAATCAAGCACGTGTTCGATCCGAAGAACCTGCTCAACCCAGGGAAGAAGCGCTAATGAAGCGCATCCCGCTCGGCGCGCTCCAGGAGCGGCAGTTTCGCCTGTTCTTCACCGGCCAGCTCGTGTCGCTGCTCGGCGACGCGATCACACCATTCGCACTCGCCTGGGCGGTCCTCGGCCTGACGAACAACTCGGCGCGCGACCTCGGCTTCGTGATCGCAGCAAAAACGGCGCCGCTCGTCATCTTCCTGCTCGTCGGCGGCGTGTTCGCAGACCGGCTCCCTCGGCGCGCGGTGATGCTCACCGCCGACGTCGTGCGCATGGTTCTGCAGGCGACGACCGCCGCGCTGTTGCTCACGCACAACGCGCAGATCTGGGAGCTCGTGATCCTGCAGGCGTTCGCCGGCACCGCGACGGCGTTCTTCAACCCCGCCTCAACCGGCCTGACGCCGATGACGGTGAGCGCCGAGCACCTGCAGGAGGCGAACGGCCTGCGCGGCATGTCGATGGCGTCGATGAGCCTGATCGCACCGGCCCTCGCAGGATTGTTGATCGTGACCGTCGGCTCGGGCTACTGCCTCGCGATCGACGCGGCGAGCTTCGGCGTGAGTGCGTTCTACCTCGCGCAGCTCCGCCTGCCCGCACACGTCAACCTGCCGCCGCAGTCGTTCCTGAAGGATCTGGTCGACGGCTGGCGTGAGTTCGTCTCGCGCACGTGGGTGTGGCTGATCGTCGTCGGCGCGTCACTCGGCAACATGATGAGCTCGGTCTGGTTCGTGTTGGCCGCGTTCTACGTGAAGGACGGGCACGGTGGCGCCGGCGCCTGGAGTGCGTTGCTGATCATCGGCGGCGTCGGTGCGCTGATCGGCGGCGCGACGGCGTTGCGCATGAAGCCGCGGCGGCCGCTGCTCGTCGCGAGCATCGTGATCATCCCGAATGCGCTGCCGATGATCCTGCTCGCGGCGAAATTGCCGTGGGAGACGTTCCTCGTCGCCTCGCTGATCACGGGCTTCGGGAACATGCTCTTCAACACGCTCTGGGAGACGGCGCTGCAGCAGCACGTCCCCGCCGCGGCTCTTTCCCGCGTGAGCGCCTACGACTGGTTCGGCTCGCTGCTCTGCCAGCCGCTGGGCCTCGCGCTGGCGGGCGTGGTCGCGGCCGGCATCGGCTTCAGCGAGACACTCTGGATCGCCGCGGCGATCGACTTCATCGCCGTCGCAGCGATGTTGCTCTCGTCAAGCGTGCGGAACCTAGAACGGCTTGACGAACCCCAGCTCGAGTACGGCGCGGAGCAACTCGTCACCAGCTGAGCCGAGCGTGATGCCCTGGGCGTCCGTGAGGATGTCGATCTCTTCCGGCTCGATCTCGAGCTCCGGCTGGGTGCCGTCGTCGAGCATCAGCGTGACGTCGGTGACGTCCCCCTCGAAGTCCACCTCCTCGCGGAACCACGCGTCCTTGACGAGCCGGAAGCGCAGCGAGCGATAGTCGCCTTCGGCAAGTAGCGCGAGGTTCGCGAGGACGCGCTTCGCCTGCGTGCCGGCGTCCTCGAGGTCGTCCTCGTCGACCGGTTCGGCGAACACGAGATGGCGCGTGCCTGCGCGCTTATGCAGCACGAGTACGCCTTCGGTCACCCACCCCGCGCCGAGCTCCTCGAAATAGGAGGCCCACGTGTCGAGCGCTGGGCCGACGGCGTCGGCGGTGAGGTGATCGGTCCACGCCGATGCGTGGTCGAGCGGATCGGCGCCGCGCATCGGACAGACCCACGCGTCGCACCCGCTGTCGTCGAGCCAGGCGTGCACGTGATCGTCGGGCTCGTCTTCCGAACGGCCGAGCCAGCTCGCCGTGAGCGTCGCGTACCCACCTTCGTTCAGATGCCCGGTGGCCTCCCGCACCGCGCGCTCCGAGAACGCGTCGCCGCGCTCGCCGCCGTCGCGGTACTGCCACTTGGTCTCGGGTGAGACGACGTATGGCGCGTTACATGTGATCAGGTCGAACGACTCGCCGGCAACGGGCTCGAACAAACTGCCATGCCGTGTCTCGACGTTCGTGAAGCCGTTCAGCGCGGCGCCGATTGCGGTGAACGCGAGTGCGCGCTCGTTGATATCCGTCGCGATCACACGATCCATGTGTCGCGCAGCGAACAGCGCGTGCGCGCCGTTCCCCGTACCGACGTCGACGGCGCGGCCACCGCGCGGGCGCACCGTCAGCGACGCGAGCCAGAACGACGTCGGCGTGAAGCTCGCGACCCAGCCAGGCGGGTCGGCGAGCCCTGCCGAGAAGCCGTCAAAGGCGAGATAAACCCCTTCCGTCGGGACGATGCGCCCTTGCGGCAGCACCGCGCCGTCGACCTCCGCAACGAAATTCAGCGCCGCAAGCTCTTTCACGCCCGGGATGTCGTCGTGCCGCACCGGCACGTACAGCAACAGCAGCCGAATCAGGTTGCCGAGCTCGTCGTGCGCCAGCCGGCGATCGAGCACCGGCACGTCTTCCACATCGGCAGCAGGCCCGTCGTCGCCGAGCCGCTCGACGATCGCGTCCTCGTTGTAACCGGCGCGGCGCAGGATCTCGCCCAGCGCCGTCGCGGCGCCGAGATCAGGTACCGGGTCCCAGCTCAAGAACGGTAGGCGATTCGCTCGCGGCCGCCCGACACACCCGACCGCACCATCGCGTCGCAAATCTCCGACGCGCGGTACCCGTCCTCGAACGTCGCGCCGTAGGGCGCGATGTCGGTGTCGTCCGCGATTGCCTTAAGGACGTGGTGCAGTTCGTGCATGAACGTGTCACCCCAGCCGATGATGTGTCCCGGCGGCCACCAATGCTCCCAGAATGGATGCGTCGTCTCCGACACGAGCACGGTCGTGAAACCGCGAGCACGATTGTCTGCGTTGAACACCTGCAGCTCGTTCAGCCGTTCCATGTCGAACATCAGCGAGCCCTTGGTGCCGTTGATCTCCCATTGGAACGCGTTGCGATGACCGTGCGCGAAGCGCGTCGCCTCGAGCGTGCCGACCGAGCCGTTCGCAAACTCGACGGCTGACTCCACGGCGTCGTCGACTTTGCGTCCCTCGAGGAACGTGTGCGCGAATCCCTGCACCGTGTCGACCTCACCGTTCAGGAACCGCGCGAGGTCGACGACGTGCGTCATCAGGTCGCCGAGCGCGCCCGAGCCGGCTGTGTCCACGTCGAAGCGCCAGGTATCGAGACTCGGGTCGTCTCCCCAGTCCTGCAGATAGCGCCCGCGAAAATGCCTGATCGTCCCGAGCTCGCCGGCGTCGATCATCTCGCGCGCCAGCCGAACGGCCGGCACGAAGCGGTAATTGAACGCGCAGAGGTGCTTCACGCCCGTCGCAGCGACGCGCTTCCAGATGTCGTAGCTCTCGGACGCATCACGGCCGAGCGGCTTCTCACAAACGACGTGTTTGCCCGCTTCGGCGGCGGCGATCGTCGGCTCCGCGTGCAGCGAGTTCGGGCCGCCGTTGTCGAAGAGGCCGATCCGCTCGTCGGCGACGAGGTCACGCCAGTCCTGCGTTGCGTACTCGAAGCCGTACCGTCGCGCAGCCTCTCCGACTGCGTCGGCGTTGCGCCCGGCGATGCCGACGAGCACCGGCTCGAGTGGCGGCGGCCAGGTCATGTACGCCATCTTCTTCAGGGCATTCGCGTGCGCCTTGCCCATGAAGGCGTACCCGAGCATGCCGATGCCGATCTCAGTCACGTCAGCGATAGTACGCATATGGACACAGTCAAATGGGGAATCATCTCGACGGCCGACATCAACCGGAAGATCATCCCCGGCGCGCACGCGTCGGACAAAGTCGACCTGATCGCCGTCGCCAGCCGTACGCAAGATCGCGCCGAGAGCTACGCGCGCGAATGGGAGATCGAGCGCGCCTACGGATCCTACGACGAACTGCTCGCCGACCCGGACGTCGAAGCGGTGTACATCTCGCTGCCGAACAACATGCACTCCGAGTGGTCGATCAAGTCGCTCGAAGCCGGCAAGCACGTGTTGTGCGAGAAGCCGTTCGCGCGCGATCCCGCCGAGGTGACTGCTGCGTTCGACGCCGCCGAGCGCACCGGGCTCATGCTCAGCGAGGCGTTCATGTACCGCCACAACCCGCAGACGAAGAAGGCGGTCGAGTTGCTCGCAAGGATCGGAGAGCTACGCCTGATCCGCTCGACGTTCAGCTACGGCCTCTACGACGAGACGAACATTCGCCTGCGCCCCGACGCCGAGGGCGGCTCGCTGATGGATGTTGGCTGTTACAACGTTTCGTGGTCGCGCCTGATCGGCGGCGAGCCCGAGCGCGTGTGGGGCGAGGCGTGGCACGGAGCCTCCGGCACCGACTGGGTATTCACCGGGACGATGCGGTTTCCCAACGACGTGATCGCACTGTTCGATTGCGGCACCGCGATGACGAACCGCGACGAGGTCGAGATCGTCGGCAGCGAGGGCTCGCTCTTCCTCGACGACCCATACCACTGCAACGTGCCGGTGATCGAGCTCCGCACCGACGAGGGTGTCGAGCGGATCGAGCTCGAGCGCGAAGACTCGTACCGGCTCGAGCTCGAGAACGTGAGCGACGCGATTCGCGGCGAAGCGCCGCTGCTGCTCGGCCGTGAGGATGCGCTCGGCCAGGTGAACGCGATCGCCGCGTTGCACGAGTCGGCGACGGCGTCGAAGCCCGTCACGTTGTGAGAGATCGCGTCGCGGCGGCGCTGGGGGACGCCGGCATCGTGCTCACGCCCGGCGAGGTCGAGGCGATCGAGCTCGCCGACTTCGGGCTCGGACGCTTCGAGGAGTTCGGGCTCGCGATTGTCGTCTACGTGAACACGGATCGCGTGTGCGCGAAGGAGCTGGTGATGCTGCCGCACCAGACCTGCCCGGAGCATCGCCATCCCCCGGCCGGCGACGACCCTGGCAAGGAGGAGACGTTCCGCTGCCGCACCGGTTTCGTCGAGCTGAACGTAGATGGGAAAACGGTGACGCTGCATCCGGGCGAGCAGTTCACGATTCCGCCCGATACGAAGCACTCGTTCCGGGCCGGCCCAGACGGAGCGATCGTCTCCGAGTTCTCGACGCGCAGCCGCGACGAGCTCGATGTCTTCAGCGACCCGCAGATCGTTCGATAGCGGCGAGCGCGAGCTGCTCGTCGACCTCGCCGGGCAATCCGCTCACGCCGACGGCTCCGATCTTCGTGTCGCCGTCGAACACACCCACGCCGCCGAGGAAGAACGTGAAGAACGGATCGAAGTTCGTTTGGGCTTCGCCCTTCTCGGCGAGCTCGCGGGTCGAGCGCGCGTCACTTCGCGCCGCCGTATAGGCCTTTCGCTGCGCGTTCAGACGCGTGTCCGGCGCCGCACCGTCCATCGTGGCGGCGGCAACCAGCTCGCCGTGCGCGTCGGCGACGTAGACCGACACCGAGCCTGTGGCATTCACAACCACGTATTCGACGATTGCCTGAGCGCGCTCTAGCCGCATCCTGCGATCGAAACTACCATCGCGGAGGATGACCGCGGTCGCCATTCGGGGCACCTCCTACCCCGTCGTCCTACCGAAGCTCCGCGACCCCCGGTTGCACCTCGCGGCGACGATCACGTCGCTGCAGATCCTCGGGCAGGTCGCGTTCCACTTCCGGCTTTCGATCGCGCAGATCCTGCTCTGCCTCGGCACGTGCGCCGTGTTGGAGGTGGCGATCACGTTCCGTCAGCAGCACGTCATCATGTGGCCCGCGAGCGCGCTGCTGACGGGCAACGGTGTCGCCTTCGTGCTGCGGCTGCCGAACAACCATCACGGCGACTGGTGGTCGCTGAACGGCTGGTGGATCTACGTCGCAACTGCGGGCGGCGCCCTGCTCTCCAAATACATAATCAAGTGGCGCGGCGAACACATCTTCAACCCGTCGAACATCGGGCTCGTCGTCGTCTTCCTCGCGCTTGGCCGCACGCGCGTCGAGCCACTCGACTTCTGGTGGGGTCCGATGTCGTGGTGGATGGCGCTCGCGTTGATCATCATCGTCAGCGGCGGTTTCCTGATTCTCCAACGCTTGAAGTTGCTCAGGGTGGCGCTGTCGTTCTGGGCGGCGTTCGCTGTCGGCATCGGCGGGCTCGCGCTCGCGGGTCACGTGATGACCGCGCGCTGGCATCTCGGCCCGATCACCGGCTTGTACTTCTGGTGGGTACTCGTCACCTCGCCCGAGGTACTCGTCTTCCTGTTCTTCATGATCACCGACCCGAAGACGGCGCCGAAGGGCCTGCAGGCACGTGTCGCGTACGGCATCGGGCTCGGCGTGCTGGCCGCGATGCTGATCGCGCCGACACGCAGCGAGTTCGCCGCGAAGGTCGGGCTCCTTTCGGCGCTCGCGATCTTCTGCGTCGTCCGCGCCGCGTTCGAGACGTTCCCCATTCGTATCGACCGCCGCCGCGTGATCGCCGTCGCGGCGGTCGGTGCTGCCGCGTATGTGGCGGTCGCCGTCGGTGCGTCGAGTTCCGTTTCGTCCGTCTCGGCGTCGTCGATCCCGACCGGACAGTTGCCGTCGATCACAATCCTGCCCTCACCCGGTGTGCAGACCGGCCTCGACCGGGCGACGGCCGAGGTCATCGCGCACGACCTGGCCGCCGTGCAGACGATCGACCAGCCGCTGCAACTGCACCTCGTACCGGGCACCGATCAAGGCCCGCCGATCGCTGTTGCCCAGTCGGGCGGCAGGACCTATCGCCTGAGCCTCGGCACCGGAGGCATCTGGACGCTCGCCAACGCGCCGACAGCACCGGCCCAGCTCGCGCTACCGAGCAGCAATGCGCTCGCAGACGAGAAGCTCACCGATGTTGCCGGCGCCGTCGGCCTCAACTTCCGCCAGGGATCCTTCCGCTTCGGTGTCTCGAACGACTATGAGTCGATGATGGGCGGCGGGGTCTGCTGGCTCGACTACAACAACGACGGCTGGCAGGACCTGTTCGCCGTCAACTCCTACTCGAGCTCCGACACGCAGAGCTGGCAGGCACACGGCGGACTGCCGACGTCACAGCTCTTCGAGAACGTGCACGGCGTCTTCGCCAACGTCAGTGCGAAGACGCACGCAAATCTCGCCGCGCAAGGTGACGGCTGCGTGGCCGCGGATCTGAACGGCGACGGCAACACCGATCTCGTCGTGACGACCACGCAGGGCGTGCAGATCCTCTGGAACAACGGCGGCTCGTTCAGCGAGCAGACGCTGAAGGCAGCCGGCTGGTACACCGGCGCCGCGGTCGCCGACGTGAACGGCGACGGCCGGCCCGACATCTTCGTCGCCGGTTATTCGGTGCCGAACGATCCGGTGCCGAACTCGATCGCCGGCTTCCCGACGAACCTCGTCGGGGTGCGCGACCTGCTCTACCTCAACGAAGGAAACGGTGCATTTCGCGAGGTCGGAGTGCAGGCGGGGATCGAGGCGGCGCATTTCCGCCACGGCCTCGGTGCCGAGTTCGTCGACGTGAACCACGACGGCCGGCCGGATCTTTATGTCGCCAACGACGAGGATCCGAACCAGCTGTACGTCAACGTTCCGTGGCCCGGCGGCGCGGCAGCGGATCCTCTCGGCCTTGGCTTCCGGTTCGAGGAGCGTGCGTCTGACGCGGGCATTGCCGACCCGTTCGCGGGCATGGGCATCGCGTCCACTGCCGACTCGCTGTTCGTCACGAACTCGCGCGGCGAGCCGAGCGCCGTCTACGCGCAGACCGGCACGAGCTTCACGAATGCGCGGCCGACGATCGACCCCGCACTCGGCGACGGCTTCGCGGGTTGGGGCGCCTCGTGGGTCGACCTCGCAAACTCGGGCGAGCCCGATCTCGTGCTTACCGCCGGCGCGATTCCGGTCAAGAGCCTGACGAAGGACGCCGAGCCGCTGCGCGTGCTCGCTCCGAAGGGGAGCGGTGACTTCGGCGTCGCCAAGAATGTGCTCCCGTCCCTCAAGTTGAACGGCCGCGGGCTCGCGGCAGCCGACGTCGACAACAACGGTCGCGTACAGGTCGCGGTGGGCACGATCGGAGGCAAACTCGCGCTGCTTCGCTCGTCGGGCGCAAGCGGGCACTGGCTCGACGTCGCGCTCTCGCGTTTCGCGCCAGGCGCTGTCGTCACGGCGGACGGTGTCTCGCGCGTGATCGCGGCAGGATCGAGTTATCTGTCGTCGGAGGACCCGCGCGCGCACTTCGGGCTCGGCGCGAAAACAGTCGTACACACGCTCACCGTGCGCTACCCCTACGGCGGCGAGACGGTGCTGCACAACGTGCACGCCGACCAGGTGCTCGAGGTGAAGGCGCCTGCACCGGCAGTCGTGCAAAGCGAGACCGCGTTGTCCCCGGAGCTGAACGGGTGCAAGTCAGCGCTCTCAGTCTCCGTCGCGACGTACTGGGACGCGGCTGCCGTCGACGCGCTGCGGGCAGGCAATGCGAGCGAGCCTGTGCAGGCACGCGACCTGTACGACGTCTCGCTTGCGATGTACGACGCGTGGAAGGCAACCAAGAGCGAGCAGGCCGTCAGCTACGCCGCGTATCGCGTGCTGCTGTCGCAGGCGTCGTACAACGCGAACCTTGCAACATCCTTCGCTCTCTTGACCCGGCAGCTGCGAGATCTCTGCTTGTCGCCGTACTTCGTGTCGACGTCGGGCAACTCACCCGCGGCCGCCGGCAACCGCGTCGCTGCCGCTGTGATTGCGGCCGGCCGCAACGACGGTTCCAACGAGGTGCTGCATTACGCCGACCCGTCGTACACGCCGACAAACGCGCCGCTGATCCTTGCGCAGTACGGCTCGACGGTGCACGACCCGACCTTCTGGCAGCCGCTCGCCCTGACGCAGATCGCTCCAAAAGGCGTCTCGGGCCTTCCCGGCGACATTCAGACATTCGTCGACTCCCAGTGGGGTCACGTGAAGACCTTCGCCGGACGCGCGTCCATTCCGAAGTCGCAATTCAGCAAGGCGGCGGCACTCGCGGTGATCCGGGCCACGGCAGCCGGCGGCCCGCCCGCGAGTGACACCTCGCCGCTTGCGTGGAACACATTCGCGACGTCGCATGCGTCCGGGACGCTCGCGGGCGACATCCGGCTCTACCTCACTCTGAACGGCGCGCTCAACGACACGGCCGTCTCCGTCTGGGCGGCGAAGCGTGCGTACCAGGCGCCGCGGCCGATCTCGATGATCCGCTACCTCGCGTTCAACAACGAGTTGCCCGTCACGCCCGGGCTCGTCGAGCAGAAGGACGGCAAGACGTACGTTCGCGAACGCGGCAAATGGGTGCTCGGCGGCAGCTGGACGCCCCCATTCGCCACACCCGCATCACCTGGCGGCGTCTCTGAGCACGCAGCGTTTGCCGCTGCTGCCGAACAGGTGCTTGGACGCTCGCGGACGATCGCCTCCGGCGTCGCACTCGGCATCGACACGCCGAGCGACGAAGCGGCGGGCCGTGCGGTCGGCGCCAAGGCTGGAGCGCTCGCGCTCGCCAGGGCGCGCACCCTGTTCGCGAAGCCCTGAAACTCGCGTCGTTGGTTCGCTTCGCGAACACAAGGTCCGAGTTTCGGTGCTAGCGGCCGGAGCGAGCCTGCAGGCGCACGGCGAACGTGTCGAGCGTGACCGCGAAGAGCAGCACGAGGCCGGTGATGATGTAGATCCAGCCGTTCGACACGTTCAGCGTGTTCAGGCCGTTCTGGAGCGTGCCGATGAGCAGTGCGCCGAGCAGCGCGCCGCGTACCTCACCGCGGCCGCCGAACAGCGAGACGCCGCCGATGACGGCAGAGGCAATTGCGTTCAGCAGCAGGTTGCCCGGCGGGAACGTCAACGCGACGGAGTTCACCTGTGACGCGAACATGATCCCGCCCATGCCCGCCATCGCGCCCGAGATTCCGAAGACGAGGATGCGAATGCGCGGCACGTTGATGCCCGCGCGGCGCGCCGCTTCCGCGTTCCCGCCGACGGCATAGACGTGACGGCCGAACGTCGTCCACTTCGCCAGGAACGTCAGCAACACGAAAAAGAGGACGACGATCACGCCCGCGAGCGGAAGGCCTTCGGGCGTCCTGATGACGCGGCCGTGGTTGCAGATCGCGACCGTGCCAAATGCCGTGACCGCGATTCCAATCGCCTTTGCCACGACGAGCCACCAGTTCTGTTGTGCGATCTGCGTGCCGCGCGCGACGATCCGCTTGTAGGCGATGCTCACCGGATACAGCACGGTGAAGACGACCGCGATCAGCCAGCCAAACCAGTGCGAGAAGATGTAGGCGTCGGTGTAGTTGATCCACCGGCTTTGAATGATGATCGTGCCGCGTTGCTCGAGCGTGTTCAGGATCACGCCCTGCCAGATCAGGAAACCGGCGAGCGTGACGACGAACGACGGCACCCCGACGAGCGCCACCACCCCACCTTGCGCGAGGCCGATGCCGGCGCACGCGAGGATCGCAATCACCATCGCCAGGATGCCTCCGGGAATGTGCAAGTAGCTGCCGAGCTGCCAGCTGCTCCCCGGGAGCTGAAGCTCCGCCACGACGAGCGCGCCGATGCCTGCCAGATAACCGATCGACAGGTCGATCTCGCCGAGCAGCAGCACGAACACGACGCCGTAGGCGAGCATCGCAGTGCCCGCCGACTCGGTGATCAAGTTGACGAAGTTGACGGAGGTGAAGAAGTTCGTCGCCGTGAACTTGAAGATCACGACAACGGCGATCAACCCGATGATGATCGGGATCGGGCCGAGGTTGCCCGTGCGAATGTTCAGCCACGCGCGGTCCCAAACACCCCACATTCCGGTGCGGAGCTCGTCCTCCGGAAGTGTCGGAGCCGAGCGGTCCTGGCCGACGACGTCGGCGGTGCTCATGCGGCCGCCCCCGGCGTCGACGGGATGCCGGCGACCTTCGTCGGCGTGCCCGCGGTGATCGCCTCGACGACAGCCTGTTGCGTCGTCGTGCGGCGGTCGAACACGCCGACGTCTCTGCCGAGGCGCAGGACCGTGATCCGGTCGGCGGTTTCGAAGACGTCGTGGAGGTTGTGCGAAATGAGGATGACGCCGAGCCCTTGCTGCCCCAGGCGGCGCACGAGCTCGAGCACCTGCTCGGTCTGCGCCACGCCGAGGGCGGCGGTCGGTTCGTCGAGGATGACGAGCTTCGAGTTCCACATGACCGCACGTGCGACCGCGACCGACTGGCGCTGACCGCCTGAAAGCGTCGCGACCGTCTGGCGCACCGACTTGATGGTCGTCACCGCGAGCGACTTCAACGTTTCGCCCGTGTGCTGCTCCATCGTCGCCTCGTTGAGAATCTCGAAGCGGCTGACCTCACGCCCGAGGTACATGTTCTGCACCACATCGAGGTTGTCGCAGAGCGCGAGATCCTGGTACACGACTTCGATGCCGAGCCGGGCTGCCTCACGTGGACTGTGGATCGACACCGCCTTGCCCTCGAAGAGGGTCTGGCCGCTGTCGGCAGCGTGCGTTCCGGCGACGCACTTGACGAGCGTCGACTTGCCGGCGCCGTTGTCTCCGACGAGTGCCATCACCTCTCCTAGGCGAACCTCGAAGTCGACGTCGGTGAGCGCCTGCACCGAGCCGAACGACTTGCTCAGGCCGCGGATCTGGAGAAGTGGCGTGTCGCTACTCATCGGCTGAATCCTGACATGAAAAAAGTGGGAGCGCCCCGAAAGGCGCTCCCACCGACATGCTTCTTACTTGCAGTACTTCGCGTAGGCACCAACGCAAACGTCGCTCTTCTTCAGGAAGTGATCCGTGAAGAGGCGCTTGTAGTTCGCCTTCGTGATCCACACGACCGGGAGCGCGAGCGTGGGCTCGTGCTTCTTCCCGTTCAGGCGGAACCCGTTCGTCTTCGGCTTCTGGCCCTTGACGAGCGCAATCGCTGCAGCAGCAGCGGCGTTCGCTTCGTCCGGCACGTACTTGTAGACCGTGCCCGTCTGCCAGCCGGCGAGGATGTACTGGATCCCCTGGACGCTCGCGTCCTGACCGCTCAGCGGAACCGGGCTGAGGCCCTTCGCCTTCAGGTCAGCGATCACGGCGCCGGCGATGTTGTCGTTAGCCGCCAACACGCCCTGGATCTTGTTGTTCGTCTGAACGAGCATCTGGTTGAAGATGGTCGCCGCGTTGTTCGCATCCCAGTCGGGAACGAACTTCTGCGGGCCCTTCTTGATCGCGCCGCTCTTGAAGAGCGGGTTGAAGACGGCGTCGTTGCCGCTCTTGAACCAGAACGCGTTCTGGTCGGTCTGGCCGCCCCACAGCTCGGCGACGGTGCCGCCGTTGTAGGTGCCCTTGGCCTTCATGCCAGCGATGACGCCCTTGGCCTGCGCCGCGCCGACGGCCTTGCCGTCGAACGTGACGTAGTCAGCTGCGGAGCCGCCGCTGACCTGACGGTCGTAGTCGATCGCGAAGCCGCCCTTCGAGGTGAAGAGCTTCTCGATCGATGCAGCAGAGCCGTTGTCGAGCGCGGTCTCAATGACCACGGTCGCACCGGCCGCGATGCACGCCTGCGCCTGTGCCTTCTGCTTGAGCGGGTCGTTGAGCGCGTTGTTGATCGATGCGCTCACGCCTGCCTTCTTGAAGGCGGCCTTCATTGCCGGGGCGTCGAACTGCACCCAGCGGACCGACGACTTCGTGTCCGGCAGCAGCACGCAGACCTGAACGCTGGCCTTGTGCGTCTTCGTGCTCGCCGTTGCGGTCGTGACAACCACGGCCGACAGGGCGATGAGGCCCAGGCCGAGAATCGCGACCGACTTCAGTGAAAGCTTCCTCACGTGCAACTCCTCCTTCGGGGGAAGACAGTCGCTCCTCGACCATGAGGCCGTGAAGCGCGCACATCCTACTGCGGAATTGGTTGCGAATTCAATTAATTCTGAATGTAGGTTCTCGCCATGAAGACATCTCTCGGCATCTGGGCGTTCGGCAACATGGCGACGCGATTCAATCCGGGCGGCTACAAGCCCGCCCTCAGCGGGATCTCAACGGTTGACAAGGTTCAAACGGCCGTCGGCGGGCTCGGCGACCTGATCGACGACTACGAGTTCCACTATCCGCAGGAGCTGAGCCGCGACAACCTCGACGCGGTGCGCGGTGCGCTCGACGGCCATGGCATCTACGCCGTCGCGACCGGCACGCACCTGAACCCGGTCTTCTCGAAGGGCGGCCTCTCGTCCCCGGACGACTCCGTGCGAAACGCGGCCCTGGCGGAGGCGCTCGAGGCGGCGTCGTTCGCCGGTGAGCTCGGCGCGCAGATGATCCTCTGGCCGGGAATCGAGGGCTACAACTACCCGTTCCAGACGCCCTACGCCGACTCGTGGGCGCGGTTCGTCGACGGTGTTGGCCAGGTCGCGTCACGCTGCGCCGAGAGCGGCGTCACGCTCTTCCTCGAGCACAAGAACTCCGAGCCTGCGATGAAGATCTTCATGCGCAACATCGGCATGACCTTGCACGTGATCCACAAGCTGCAGGTGCAGCGGATCGACAACGTCAAGGTCAATATGGACTGGCAGCACCTGATCATGAACGGCGAGAACCTCGCCGAGTACGCGGCGCTGCTCGCGGCGGAGGGCTTGCTCGGCCATCAGCACGCCAATTCCGGCTGGGGCACGTTCGACGACGACAACATGGTCGGCGCGACCGCGTTCATGGAGACGCTCGAGCTGGCGATCGAGTTGCGCCGTGCAGGATACGGCGGCAACGGCGAGCGGCTCGGCTTCGACCTTTATCCGTATACAGAGGATGCGGTGGGTGCAGTCAAGAGATCCGTGTTGCAGTGGCGCTTCATCGACGGCGTCGCAGCGAAGGTGGACGGCGTCGCACTGCGCGATGCACAGCAGGCGAAGGACGCTGTCCGCGCGTACGAGTTGGTCTACGCAGCACTTGGCGCCTGACGTACTGATCGGCTTGGACGTCGGCACGTCCGGCGTCAAGGCCGTCGCGATCACGCATGACGGCGAGATCGTCGCCGAGACCGACGAGTCGTACGCGCTCTCGACGCCGCAGCCGGGCTGGGCCGAGCAGGACCCGGAGGACTGGTGGCGCGCCGCGCGAGCGTGTCTCGCGCGTCTGCCCGAGGGACCGATCGGACTGTCGGGGCAGATGCACGGGCTCGTCGCGCTCGGCGACGACGACGCAGTCCTGCGGCCGGCGATCCTCTGGAACGACCAGCGCACGGCCGCCGAGTGCGAGGAGATCGAACAGCGCATCGGGCTCGCACGTCTGATCGAACTGACCGGCAACCGCGCGCTGACCGGCTTCACCGCACCAAAGCTGCTCTGGCTTCGAAAGCACGAGCCGGACGTCTACGCACGCCTCAGGCACGTCCTGCTGCCGAAGGACTACGTGCGCTTCTGCCTGAACGGCGAGCGTGCGATCGACGCGGCCGACGCGTCGGGAACGTTGCTGTTCGATGTCGCGCGACGCGAGTGGTCGGTCGAGGTGTGCGAGGCGCTTGAGATTCCCCTCGAGTGGCTGCCGCCGTCGTTCGAAGCAACCGTGGTCGGCGCCGCAGGCGACCAGGCCGCTGCTGCGCTCGGCGCCGGCGTCGTCGCGCCGGGAATCGCATCGGTCGTGCTCGGAACGTCGGGAGTGGTGTTCGCAGCGCTGCCGCAGTACAGGGCCGACCCCGAAGCACGCGCGCACGTCTTCTGCCACGTCGTCGGTTGGCACGCGATGGGCGTGATGTTGAGCGCTGCCGGCTCGGCGTCGTGGCTGCAGCACGCCCTCCACGCCGATTACGCGACGCTCGACGGCGAGGCTGCGACATGGCGGGCGGGTGTCGAGGGACTGCTCTTCGCGCCGTACCTGGCCGGCGAGCGCACGCCGCACGCCGACCCAAACGTCCGCGGCGCGTTCACTGGTCTCTCGCTACGGCATGACCGCGGCGCGCTGTGGCGCGCACTACTCGAAGGAGTGGCGTTCGGCCTGCGCGATTCGCTGGAGGTGCTGCGCTCCCTCGGTGTGGACGCAACTGTCGGGCGCGTTTCAGGCGGCGGCGCGCGAAGCGAGCTCTGGCTGCAGATCGTCGCCTCGGCGCTGCAGATGCCACTCGAGCTGACCGAGTCGACGGCCGGCTCCGCGTTCGGCGCAGCGCTTCTCGCCGGCGTGCGCGAGGGCATCTTCAGCGACGCGAGCGACGCCGTGGCGCGCTGTGTGCGCGCCACGGGTCGAATCGATCCTGTGTGGGACTACGAAGCGACGTACGCTCGCTTCCGCGAGCTCTATCCGCTGCTCGTTTAACCCGTGCTCATGCGTGCAGGTTGACGCGCACCGAGTAGAGCCGGCGAGTCGAGATTCCGGCCAGCAGGTCCTCGCCAGGCTTGCGCGCCCGGACGAACAGCGCAATCAATTGCTGCCGCGACGACACCGGGAAGCCGGTCATCCGCTGCAGCTGCACCGTCACCCAGCCATCGGATCCCGTCACTTGCTCGGAAGGGATCGAGAACTGCTCGTACGGCACCGCCGTCACGTAGACAAGCGCGCCGGCGACGTTGCCATGGCACGTCGACGAGACGTGGAACCGGAGCACGAGCGTCGTCGTCTGACGCGTCACGACGGACGGTTGCTGAAGCCCGTCGAGCACGAGACGTGCGGGTGACGTGATCCCAGAGACGTTCGCCGGGTTTGCACAGCCGGCCGCCGTCGGAACTCCGATCACGTTGGTCGGAGCGGACGCCGCCCACGTGCGACCGGACTTGTTCGCGGCACCAACGACGTAGCGCACCCTCAGGCCGGCGTCAGCCGACGTGAGCCGGTAATGCGGATGGCCGCCTGTGCCTGAGATGTTCGCGCAGCTCCCGCCGTGCGAGTCGCACCGCTGCCACCACGTGTTGTAGTCAGTCGGATGGCCGGTCCACCCACCGCGCGTACCGGTGAGCTGCGCGCCGACGACGGGCGAGCCCTTGACGACGGGTGCCGAGGTGTTGGTAGGTCTGGCGGTTGTTGCCGCGGAAGCAGCGGCACCACCGATGTAGAGAAGAGCCGCCCCGAAGGCGACCACGAGGAGGTACCGCGACGAGGTCATAGCGGCGGTATTCCCCGATTCTGTTACGTCCTAGTGCGCCCTTGGTTCGCGCTTGTAACGCTGTCTTTCGAAACCGAGCCCGCTCTGTCGCGCACTGCGCTGAGCACGTAGCCGCCCTCGACCATTTTCGGCGCGCGGGCGAGCAGCGCATCCCACTCCGGAACGTCCCAGCCGAACGAGTCGGCGAGCCGCACGATCATGTTGAAGAGCGCGCTGACCCGCGCCGCGTCCCGCAGCGCTTCCTTCGAGACGCCTGCCGCGTAGACCGCCTCCGCGTCCTCCACCGTCAGTTCGTCGGGCGTCAGCGTCTGCTTCTCGATGAAACCGAGCGCCGCTTTCAACTCGGGCCGAATCGGCGCCGTGCGCCAGTCGGCGCGAACCGCGTGCCAGACATCCTCACCGAGCACGTACGACGCAACTGCGCCGTGTGAGCTGAGTCAGAACAAGCACTGGTTGAGATGCGACGCAAAGCCGGCGAACAGCTCGCGCTCGCCGACGCTCCACTCCGACGGACCCCGCATCACATCGTCGAGCGCATCCGAGAACGGCTCGCCGAAAAGCTCCTCGCGGTAGAGCAGCGTCTTGATCACGCCAGACGCATCCGCCGGCGCATGCGCGCCGTTCAGAACCTCCAGGCGGATCATTCGATCACCGCTTCGGCAGCGTCGAGGCGGCGCAGGCCTTCGGAGATTGCCGCGGCAGTTGTCTGCTCGAAGATCGTGTCCTCGCCGAGGCCGGCGTCCTTCAATTCGTCGACGTCGGCGTCGGTCACGCGATACGCGTGCGCGTGCACCTTGTCGAGATACGCCGTCATGGCGGGCGGCGCAGGCGGCGTTGCGCGCACGATCTCGCGCAGGTCAGCGATGCGCGTTACTCGCCTGGCGGCGTTTCCTGCGGGCGTTCCCATGGCTTGAAGGTAACTGTTAGTCGCCCGATGCGCTGACCGTCAAGTTCGTCCACGCGAAAGTCGATGCCGTCGTGCGACACAACGTCACCGTGCTCGGCCGCGCGCCCGAGCTGGCCGAAGACGAAGCCGGCAACGGTGTGGTAATCCTCGGCCGGCAAGTCGACGGAGAATCGCTCGTTGAAGTCGTCGATCGGGAACGTGCCGTCGACGCGAATCGTGTGATCATCGACGCGTTCCACGTCCTCGTCGGGAAGGTCGAACTCATCCTCGATCTCGCCGACGATCTCCTCGAGCAGGTCTTCGAGCGTGACGATGCCCTCCACCGAGCCGTACTCGTCGATCACGACCGCGAGATGCTGATTCGTCCGGCGGAACTCCGTGAGCAGCGCGGCGAGGTCCTTCGTCTCCGGCACCATGTACGCGGGCCTGAGCAGCTCCTCGAGGTCGACGGCGGCGATGCCGCGGTCGTGCATCGCGGAGATCAGGTCGCGCACGTGCAGCACGCCAACGACGTTGTCGAGCGACTCGCGGTACACCGGGTAGCGCGTGTACGGCGACTCGAGTACAGCTTGCAGCGCCTCGGCCGGCGGCAGGTCGATCGAGATCGCGACGACGTCGGGTCGGGGCACCATCACGTCGGAGACGTCCTTGTCGGCGAAATCGAAGACCTTGTAGACCATCTCCTGCTCTTCGTGCTCGATCTCGCCCTGCTCGGCGGAGCTCGACAGCAGCATGCGCAGCTCGGCCTCGGAATGCGCCTCGTGGTCGGCGCCCGGCGGCTCGAGGCCGAGCAGGCGCAGCACGATCTCCGTAGAGCGCTGCAGCAACCAG
>DASXKU010000038.1:0-2843 GCA_036496645.1 Gaiellaceae bacterium | reverse complement strand
ACGCTCGATGCGAGAGAAGCCCTGCACCTGCGCCACGGCTACTACCGCACCAGCTACGAGGTGCAGGGAGCCACCACACGCCGCGCCATCGTCGGACAGTCCTCCGAGTCCTTCGGGGTGCGGATTCCGGCCATCGTGAGCACCGAGATCGGGCCATCGTGAGCGTTCAGATCGGCATCGTGAGCGCCGGTCGGAGCGAAGCGACGAGTCTGGGTGGCGTGGGGTTCGTGGTCGGTCGTTCAGCCGTCCGATTTCCTTCGCGAGGGTCCCTTCAGCTTGACGCGATGGGCGTTGTGCACGACGCGGTCGAGGAGGGCGTCGGCGATCGTCGGATCCGCCACGTAGTCGTGCCAGGTCTCGACGGGCAACTGACTGGTGACGATTGTCGAGCGTGCTCCGTGTCGGTCATCGAAGATCTCAAGCAAGTCCCGGCGCTCCTGTTCGCGGAGCGGCGCCAGGCCCCAGTCGTCGAGCACCAGGACGTCGATCTTCGCGAGCCGGCCGAGCAAGCGCGTGTACGTGCCGTCCGCATGCGCGAGGGCGAGCTCCTCGAGCAGCCGTGGCATTCGTCGGTAGGTCGCGCGGTAGCCCGATCTGCACGCCTGCTGCGCCAGAGCGCACGCGACGTAGGATTTCCCCGTGCCCGTGGCGCCCGTGATGATCACGTTCGCGTGCGTCCCGATCCACGCGCACGTCGCGAGCTGGCGGAGCAGCGGTCGTTCGAGCTCGCGCTTCGGCGCAAAGTCGATGTCCTCGATGCATGCGTTGTGGATCCGCAGCTTCGCCTCGCGCAAGGCACGGGCAACGCGCTTGTTTTCACGAGCGAGGTGCTCCGCGTCGACGAGCATTCCGAAGCGCCCGTCGAAGTCGATCTCGTTCATCTTTGGATCTTCGCGCTGTGCGTTCCACGCCGCGGCCATTGCGCCGAGGTGGAGGCCGTGCAGCTTGTCGATCGTCGGTTCAATCAGCATCGGTACTGTCCCTTTCATCAGTGGTAGTAGTCGCGGCCCCGCACGTTCTCGTGCGTGAGCGAGGGTGAGCTCGATGGGTCGGTCGCGACGACCCGATCGAGCCCGTTCTTGAGGATCGACTCGACGTGCCGATACGAGCGCGCACGCACCCCGAGAGCACGAAGGCACGCGGCCTCGAGGCGCGCTTCGCCGTACCGCTTGCCCAGTCGGAGAATTCCGAGGCAAGAGCGGAAGCCCTGCTCCGGGTGGGGACGGTCGGCGAGGATGGCGTCGCACAGAGCGTGCGTCGCGGTCCCGACCTTCCCGGCCCACGCGAGAATGCGCGACGGTGTCCACTCCGCGTGCGCCCGATGAGCGCTCGGCATGTGCTCAGTCAACGTCGTGAAGCCGCCCTTCACCGGCGAGCGGCGGTGCGCCGCGACGCGCATGCCTCCGTGCAGGATCTCCACGACGTCCGCCGTGAGACGCGCCTCGACCGCCTCGTGCACGAGCCGGTACGGCACCGAGTAAAGGTGCCCGTCTACGGCCACGTGGTAGTCGATGTTGACCCGCGCCTTGCGCCAGTCCGCGTATTCGAAGCGCGCGCTCGGCAGCGGCCGGAGCGCCGTTCGCTCGATCGCATCGAAGAGAGCTCGACGGCTCTTTCCATACCTGCGCATCTCTCGGCCGTTCAGGTCGACGAGCAGTTCGTGCAGCCGCGCGTTGAGCGCACCCAGCGAGTGGAACACCTCGTCGCGGATGCGCGCCAGCAGCCACCGCTGCGCGATCTGCACGGCGACCTCCACTTTGCCCTTGTCGCGCGGGTGGGCGGGACGGGCCGGCAACACGGTCGTTCCGTAGTGCTGCGCGAGCTCCTCGTAGGTTCGCTGCACCTCCGGCTCATAGAGGCACGCGCGCGTCACGCCCGACTTCAGCTGGTCCGGCACCAGCGCCGCGGGCACGCCGCCAAAGTGTTCGAAGGCACGTACGTGGCTCGCGATCCAGTCCGGTCCCCGTTGCGTGTACGTCGCCTCGGCGTACGTCAGGTTCGACGCGCCCAGCGCTGCGACAAAGAGCTCGACGTCGGTCACCTCGCCTGTCGCCGCGTCGACGATGTGCGCCTTCTTCCCCGAGTAGTCGACGAAGAGCTTGTCGCCGGCGACATGCATCTGCCGCATCACCAGCCCGCGACGACCCAGCCACGCGCGGTACCGATCGCAAAATGTCGTATAGCGAAGGCCGTCCGGATGCTTCGCCAGGTACTCGTGGTGCAGCAACTCCAGCGTCACGCCGGGGCGGTGCCGCTCGCGATGGATCCACGTGCAGTCCGGCTCGGCGCGCGCTCCCGCGACAGCGACGTGAGGGTACAGCCGCGCCTCCAGTTCGCCGTCGTCGAGCGCCTGCACTGCCTCCCACGTCAGCTTCGCTTCCGCCGCGCGCTTCAGCGCCAGGCTCACCGCACCCATGCTCACCCCGACGGACGCGCACACCGCACGGTGCGGACGCTCCAGCAGCCACTTCTGACGCAGGATCTCTCTCGTGTTGCGCATCGACAGTCTCTCCGTGGGCATGCGCCCCGGAGTGCACCGGGGCGCGTTCCGCCACCACGACTGTTTGCGCTTCGCTCCCGGCCCGTGCTCCCGCTTACCAGGCGGTGTTCACGATGCCGATCCGGGCGTTCACCTTCCCGACCCCGGCGTTCACGATGGTCCGATCTTCGCGTTCACGATGCGCCGATCTTGGCGTTCACGTTCGCGCGGAACCCGCAGTCTCATCGCGTAGTGTGCCGAAACTCGAACGGGGGGGCAGGTGCGCGAGGCCCCCGGCCGTGGCGACGGCGACCTGGCTATGCTCCGTCCGATAGTGCCGATGGTGTCCGCTCCGCTTCAGTTT
>DASXKU010000037.1:0-26340 GCA_036496645.1 Gaiellaceae bacterium | reverse complement strand
CGCGTGTGCCCGAGACCCGTGGTCGAGACGGAGCCGTTCGACCCGGCAGCCTCCTTCAGGAACGCGAGGTTCCCGACGGCGCGGACGTAATCGAGGCCGTCCTCCTCCAGCAGCGCGATCCCAGCCGAGTCATACCCTCGGTACTCGAGGCGCTGAAGTCCTTGCAGGAGCAGAGGCTTCGAGGCCCGGCTGCAGACATATCCGATGATCCCGCACATCCAGAGCCTCCTTCCGCCCGGCGGAACGCCGGAATTGCCACCTCAAAAAGCCTCCTGGAAACGCAAAAGCCCGGCTGCGGGCCCGCTCCTACGCTGGGGCGGTCAGCCGAGCTCTCGGCGAACGAGCGCTGCGATGCTAGCACAGGCCTCGCGCGCCACCTGGGCGTCCTCGGCCTCGGCGAGGACACGGATCAGGGGCTCCGTGCCGGAGGCGCGGACGAGCACGCGGCCCTGCCCGTCCCAGGCCCGGTTCAGGCGGTCGACCTCGTCGAGCACGTCCTGGGTCAGTTCGCGGTCGGCCACCGGCACGTTCTCCTTCTGCTGCGGCCAGCGTGACATGACCGAGGCAGCCTCGCTCAGCGTGCGGCCGTCGAGCGCGCCGCAGAGCAACAAACCGGCGGCGAGCCCGTCGCCGGTGACGTGGTCGCGCAGATAGATGATGTGACCCGACTGCTCGCCGCCGAGGACCGCGTTCTCGCGCCAAAGCGCTTCGAGCACGTAACGATCGCCGACGTTGGTCGTATGCACCGTGATGCCGCGCTCGCGCATCAAGGCGTGGAAGCCGAGGTTCGTCATCACCGTCACCGCGACCTGATCAACCGATTTATCGAGAGCTAGTACAGCGATGATTTGGTCGCCGTCCACGACCTCGCCGTTCTCGTCGACCGCGAGCATGCGATCGCCGTCGCCGTCGAATGCGATGCCGAGATCGAAGCCTCCGTCGCGCACCGTCTGTTGCAGCAGCGCAAGATCGGTCGCGCCGCAGCCGACGTTGATGTTGGTGCCGTCGGGCTCGTTGCCGATCGCGTGCACCTGCGCTCCGCAGCGCTCGAACGCGCCAGGAGCGAGACCGGCGTACGCGCCGTTTGCACAGTCGACGGCGATGCGCAGGCCGGAAAGGTCGGAGCCGAACCGCTCGAGAATGTGGTCGAGGTACGAGTCTGTCGCGATCTCGACGTGCTCGATGCGGCCCTCGTCAATCGCGGGCGCAGACGCGAGCAGCTCTTCGATCTGCTCCTCGTGCTCGTCCGACAGCTTATGACCACGCGAGTCGAAGAACTTCACCCCGTTGTACTCGGGCGGGTTGTGAGACGCGGAGATGACGACGCCGAGGTCGAGCGCAAGCAACGCGACGGCGGGCGTCGGCAGCACGCCGCCGACAAGACAGTCGCCGCCTGCAGACACGACGCCCCGCGCGAACGCTTCTTCGAGCTCGAGGCCGGATGCGCGCGTGTCGCGCCCGACAAACACCTTGCTCGCGCCGGTCCAGAGTGCGGCCGCGCGGCCTAGTCGCTCGACAAGCTCGGGCGTGAGGAACTCGCCCACGATCCCGCGGACACCATCGGTGCCGAAGTACCTGCGCGCCAAGGCGCAGGCCCTACCGCTTGCTGAACTGCGGCGCCTTGCGCGCCTTGTGGAGGCCGGCCTTCTTGCGCTCGACCTCGCGCGCGTCGCGCGTGAGGAAACCGGCCCGCTTCAGCGGGATGCGCAGATCCGCATTGACCTCGACGAGCGCGCGGGCGATGCCGTGGCGAATCGCACCGGCCTGGCCGCTCGGGCCGCCGCCGTGCACGCGGATGCGGAGGTCGTACTGGCCTTCCAACTCGACCGTCTTCAGCGGCGACAGCACCGTGACGCGGTGGCTGAGACGCGGGAAGTACTGCTCCAGCGGCTTGCCGTTGATCGACGTTGCGCCACCACCCGGCCGCAGGATCACGCGCGCGACAGACGTCTTGCGCTTCCCGGTGCCGAGATACTGAGCGAGAATCGACATCTAGTTCACCTCGAGCGGGGTGGGAGCCTGCGCCTCATGCGGATGCTCCGTGCCCACATAGATCTTGAGTTTCGTCAGCTGCGCGCGGCCAAGCTTGTTGCGCGGCAGCATTCCCTTCACGGCTTTGCGCAGCACCTCGGTGGGCTGCCGCTCGAGCTGCTCGCGCAGCGTACGAGTGCGGAGGCCGCCGGGGTAGCCGGAATGCCGGTGGTACAGCTTCGCGTCGAGCTTGTTGCCCGTCACGTGGACCTTCTCTGCATTCACGACGACGATGAAATCACCCGTGTCGACGTGCGGCGTGAACTGCGGCTTCCCCTTGCCGCGGAGCCGGTCGGCGATCTGCGTGGCGAGACGGCCCAGGGTCTTGCCCTCGGCGTCGATCAGATACCAGTCGCGCTGGATTTCGCCTGGTTTGGCTGAGTAGGTCTTCATTACGGAGAAAGGGCGGACAGATGCCCGCCGGCGGCCAACTGTAGCAGTCCAGCCCTGAAATCGGAGTCCCGGAGCGGGTGCCAGGAACCGTATGGTGCCTCGATGAGCGAGCGCATCCAGATCAAAACCCTGACGGACGGGGGGCAGCAGCCGGCGGAGATCGCGCACCAGATTGCCGAGTTCCTCGACGGCGCGCAGAAGACGCTCGACCTCGCGCAGTACGACTTCAACCTTGGCCCTGAGACGAAGGCGATCGTGTCGGCGGCGTTCGAGCGTGCCGCCGCGCGTGGCGTGCGGATCCGACTCGCCTACAACATCGACCACGCGAGCCCGATCCCGGTGCCACCGCCGCCGGAGCCCGACGTGAAGCTGATCGCGACTCTGCCGCTGCAGAGCAAGGGCATCGCCGGCATCCCCGACCTGATGCACCACAAGTACGTGATCCGCGACGAGCAGACCGTGTGGACCGGAACGATGAACTGGACGGATGACTCGTGGTCTCGTCAGGAGAACGTCATCGCGATCGTCGACTCGCACGAGATCGCGGTGGGCTACCAGATCGACTTCGATCAGCTGTGGGCAACCGGCGACGTGATGAAGAGCGGCTTCGTCGACCCGCGCTGGGACGACGACATGCGCGCCTGGTTCACGCCAGGGCACGGCGAGGACCTGAGCATGCGCATCGCGAAGAGGATTCGAAACGCGAAGGTGCGTGTGCGCATCTGCTCGCCGGTGATCACGACGCCGCCGGTCCTTACGACACTCGCGGAGATCGTGGCCGAGAAGAAGCCGATCGATCTCGCCGGCTGCGTCGACGCGACTCAGGTGCAGGAAGTCATCTACCAGTGGCACGCGCAGAAGAACGTCGCGTGGAAGCTGCCGCTCCTTCGCCAGGTGATGGCGGGACCGTTCACCGGCAAGCCCTCGACGCCGTACGCGGACGGCTCGGTGCACGACTTCATGCACGCGAAGGTGACGGTGTGCGACGACACGGTGTTCGTCGGCTCGTTCAACTTGTCGCGCAGCGGCGAGCGAAATGCAGAGAACGTGGTCGAACTGAATGATGCGGCGATCGCCGACGAACTTGCGGCCTTCGTCGACCACGTGCGCGCGCTCTACAAACCCGTCGAGCTACCAACCTTCCCAATGGATCAGGTCGCTGCGGCTCCGCCGCCTGCTGCGAAGGCGTGAACCGATCTCCGGGCTCTCGCCCGGCTTGCCGATCAGCGCGAGCCCGATAGGGACGACGTCCTCGGGCAACCCGAGCAGCTCGTCGAAGATGCGCTTCTGGTCGGGGTGGCCGATGAACGCGCTGGCCAGCCCTTCGTCGATCGCCGCTTCGAGTACAAGCATCATCAGCGCGCCGGCATCGACGAACCAGTAGGGAACCGGCCACGTCACCTCGACGCCGCCGGTTGCCTTCAGCTTGTCGGACTCGTTGTACCGCGAGTGATACAGCGCTTCGTTCGCGGAGATGATCATGTGCACGGGCGCGTCCGCGACGAAGTTGCGGCCGTTCGTCGAGTAGTGCTCGTCGCCGAAGGCGCGCGCGATTTCCGAGCGCTTCTCTGCGTTGGTGACGACGACGATGCTGCCGCCTTGGCTGAACCCGCCCGACGGCGCGTGCCGGATCACGTTTGCGACGCGTTCGATCTGCTCGCGAGGCAGTGGGTCAGGCAGAAAGGCGCGGTGCATCCGCCGGCGGCGGAGAACGTCACGGAACTCCATGCGTGGAACCTATATCGTCGGGCGCATGAAGCGATTCGAGGGCAAGACGGCGCTCGTCACCGGCGGCGCGCGCGGCATCGGCGGCGCCACGGCGAAGCGGCTGGCGGACGAAGGCGCCTTCGTCGTCGTCGCCGACTTCGACGAGAAGACCGCAAAGGAGACGGCGCAGGCGATCGGCGGCGAGGCCGTGCGCTGCGACGTGACGAAGCGCGAGGACGTCGAGGCCGCCGTTGCGGCCGCCGTTGCGCACGGCTCACTGGACATCCTCGTCACGTGCGCGGGAATCATCCGCGACAACATGGTTTTCAAGATGACCGACGACGATTGGGACTCCGTCATCGACACGCACCTCAAGGGCACGTTCTATGCGGTGCGCGCGGCGCAGAAGCAGATGGTCGAGCAGAAGAGCGGCAAGATCGTGCTCATCTCGTCGACGTCAGCGCTCGGCAACCGCGGCCAGACGAACTACTCGGCGGCGAAGGCAGGCCTGCAGGGCATGACGAAGACGTTCGCGATCGAACTCGGTCCGTTCAACATCAACGTGAACTGCGTTGCGCCGGGATTCATCGCAACCGCGATGACGGAGCAGACGGCGGAGCGTATGGGCGTGCCGTTCGAGCAGTTCACGCAGGCAGTTGCAGAGCAGACGCCGCTGCGGCGCGTCGGCCAGCCGGAAGACGTCGCCGGGACGATCGCGTATCTCTGCTCGGAGGACGCGGGCTACGTGAGCGGCCAGGTGATTTACGTCGCCGGCGGCCCGCGCGCGTGACGACCGCCGACGTTCTCGACGCGCATCCCGACGCGCAGGTCTGCCTACTCCAGTTCCGCTCGTTCGGCGCGGCGTCGTTCTCGGGTTTGATCCAAACCGTGCAGTGCTTCGAGGACAACGTCGTCCTGAAGGCGACGGTGTCGGAGCCTGGTGATGGCCGCGTGCTCGTCGTCGATGGTGACGGGTCACAGCGCTGCGCGCTGCTCGGTGACAACATCGCCTCGATCGCACTCGGCAACGGCTGGGCCGGCGTCGTGCTCAACGCATGCGTCCGCGACTCGGCTGCTTTGGATGCACTCGACTCTGCCTCTAAAACCTTTGGAGTCAAGGCGATCGGCACGAACCCGCGCCCGAGTGCGAAAGGCGGCGCTGGCGAGGTCGGCGTGCCGGTCACGTTCGGCGAGGCGACGTTCACCCCGGGCGCGCAGCTCTACGCCGACGGCGACGGCGTCGTCGTCGTTCCGGCGTAGTCCCTTCCGCCAGGGGACAGGTGGGGGACAGGCGCGTGCCTGTCCCCAGACTTTTCGTCCACAGCTAGATCTTCGCGCCGGCGGCGTCGTAGGCGACGTAGTCGAACTCGACGCAGCGCGATGACGCGAGCTCCGACGCGAGCATGGTGAAAAGCACGCCGTCGCGGGGCCCGCTCTGATCGCCGAACGGCGGCAGTGCCGCACGCAGCAGCACCTCGTCCGGAAACCCGAGCTTGCGCGGGACGCCCAGGCTCGCGTCGTTGTCCGGATCGACCTTGACGTCGACGCGATGCGCTCCGGCAATCTCGAACGCGACACGCGTGAGCACCGCGGTCAGCTCGGTCGCGATTCCCTGCCGCGTCGCGTCCTTGCGCACGAAATAGCCAATCTCGAACGTGCCCTGACCGCCGCGTTGATGGAGCCCGCAACCGCCGAGCTGGCGTGACTCGTCGCGCGCGAACACGCCGTACGCGAAGTCGTCGTCCGCGTCGAAGTTCGCACGGAAGCGGCGTACGAGCGCAACCTTCTCCTCAAGCGTCTGCGGCTCGAACTGCGCCCACGGCATCCAGCGAGCGAGGTGCTCGATGCTCGAGTCGATCGCGTCTTTCATCATCGCCGCGTCGCTCGGCTGATAGCAGCGGATGACGAGGCGCTCCGTCTCGATGCGATACGGCGGAGTCGTGATGCCCTCGGCCGTCATTCCCACTCGATCGTCGCGGGCGGCTTCGACGTGACGTCGAGCATCACGCGATTGACCGCGGGAATCTCATTGACGATGCGCGACGCGACAACCTCGACCAGGTCGTACGGCAACCGCGCCCAGTCGGCCGTCATCGCGTCCTCGCTCGTCACCGCGCGAATCGCAATCGGGTAGCCGTACGTACGCGAGTCACCCTGCACTCCGACGGAGCGAATCGCCGGCAACACACAGAACGACTGCCAGAGACTGCGGTACAGACCGGCTTTGCGCACCTCGTCCTGCAAGATCGCGTCGGCCTCGCGCAACGTCTCCAGCCGCTCCTCTGTGACGTCGCCGATGATGCGAATCGCGAGCCCCGGACCTGGAAATGGTTGCCGCCACACCAGCCGCTCCGGCATGCCGAGCTCCTCGCCGACGCGGCGCACTTCGTCCTTGAAGAGCAACCGCAGCGGTTCGACGAGCTCCATCTCCATGTCGTCGGGCAAACCGCCGACGTTGTGATGCGACTTGATCGTCTCGGCGACGCCCTCGGTGCCGCCCGACTCGATCACGTCCGAGTAGAGCGTGCCCTGCACCAGCCAATTCACGTCCCCGAGCTTGCGCGCCTCCTCCTCGAAGACGCGGATGAACTCCTCCCCGATCAGCTTGCGCTTCTGCTCGGGCTCCGTGACCCCCGTGAGTCGCGCGAGGAACCGCTCGCGCGCATCGACATGGACGAGCGGCACGTGGAAGTGGCCGCCAAACGTCTCGACCACCTGCTCCGCCTCGCCCTTGCGCATGAAGCCGTGATCGACGAACACGCAGGTGAGCTGATCGCCGACAGCCTTGTAGACGAGCAGCGCGGCGACTGCCGAATCGACGCCGCCGGACAACGCGCACAACACGCGGTCGGAGCCGACCTGCGCACGAATGCGGTCGACCTGTTCCTCGATCACCGCCGCAGGTGTCCAGACGGGCTCCGCCCCCGCTACTTCGTAGAGGAAGTTCTTGAGCACCTCCTGCCCGTGCGGCGTGTGCACAACTTCAGGATGGAACTGCACGCCGTACAACGCGCGCGCCGCGTCCTCGAACGCGGCGACCGGCGTGTGCTCCGACGTCGCGACGATCTGCGCGCCGTCGGGCGGCGCGACGACCGTGTCGCGATGCGACATCCACGCCGTCTGTTGCGCCGGAAGCGAATGGAAGAGCTTGCCGCCGTCGACGCGCATCTCGACCTTGCCGTACTCCCCCGCACCCGTCTTCTCGACGCGCCCGCCGAGCTCGAGTGCGAGCAGCTGCGCGCCGTAACAGATGCCGAGCGTGGGAATTCCCTGCGCGAAAATCTCCGGGTCCATACGCGGCGCGCCCTCGGAATACACGGACGCGGGACCGCCGGAGAGGATCAGCGCCGCGGGGTTGTGCTTCTTGATCTCGTCGACGCTCGAGCGATACGAGACGAGCTTCGAATAGACGCGCGCCTCGCGCACCCGCCGTGCAATCAGCTGCGAATACTGGCCGCCAAGATCGACGACCAGCACAGGACGTTCCTCAGGCCCTGCGGTAATTGGGCGCGTCCTTCGTGATCGTCACGTCGTGGGGATGCGACTCGCGCAGGCCGGCGCCTGTGATGCGCACGAAGCGCGCCTGCTGCATCGTGTCGATTGTCGGCGCGCCGCAATAACCCATCGCCTGGCGCAGCCCGCCGACCACTTGGTGCAACACGGCACCGACGGCGCCCTTGTACGGGACGCGCGCTTCGATGCCTTCGGGAACGAGCTTCTCGACGTCCTCGACGTCGCCCTGGAAGTAGCGGTCCTTCGAATAGCCGCGCGCCTTCATCGCACCGAGCGAGCCCATGCCGCGATACGACTTGAAGCGCTCGCCCTGCACGACGAGCACGTCGCCCGGAGCTTCGTCCGTTCCCGCAAGCATCGAGCCGAGCATCACGCAATCCGCGCCGGCTGCGATCGCTTTCGCTACGTCGCCCGAGGAAGTGATGCCGCCGTCGGCGATCACAGGCACGCCGTGACGCGATGCAGCCTCGGCGACGTCGTACACCGCGGTGATCTGCGGCACGCCGACACCGGCAACGACGCGCGTCGTGCAGATCGCGCCCGGGCCGATGCCGACCTTCAAACCGTCAGCGCCCGCATCGATCAACGCATACGCCGCCTCGGCGGTCGCGATGTTGCCGGCGATCACCTCAAACTCGCCGGAGAGACCGCGGATGCGCGCGACCATTTCGACCACGCCGCGCGAATGCCCGTGAGCGGTGTCGACAATCAGCACGTCGACGCCCGCAGCAATCAATGCTTCTGCGCGCTCGACCGCATCGGGCCCGACACCGACTGCGGCGCCAACACGCAACCTGCCGTGCGCGTCCTTCGTCGCCTGCGGATAGTCGACGCTCTTCTGAATGTCCTTCACGGTGATCAGACCGCGCAAGCGACCGTCCGCGTCGACGATCGGCAGCTTCTCGATGCGGTGCGCGTGCAGGCGCTTCTCGGCTTCGGCGAGCGTCGTGCCGACCGGAGCAGTTACGAGATCGCGCGTCGTCATCACCGCCGACACCGGCTGATTCACCTCGGACTCGAAACGCAGATCGCGGTTCGTGAGGATTCCGACGAGCACACCGTCGACGTCCGTGATCGGCACGCCGGAGATGCTGTAGTGCTCCATCAGCGTGAGCGCATCCGAGACGAGCGCGTCGGGCTTCAGCGTTACGGGCTCGGTGATCATTCCCGCCTCCGACCGCTTGACGCGATCGATCTCGCCGACCTGCTGGTCGATGGAGAGATTGCGGTGGACGATGCCGAGGCCACCCTCGCGCGCGAGCGCGATCGCCATGCGCGCCTCGGTGACCGTGTCCATCGCCGCGGAGATCACCGGAATCTCGAGCACGACAGTGCGCGTCAGCCGCGTGGTCGTCGCAACGGCGTTGGGCAGCACCGACGACTCTGCGGGCACCAGCAGGACGTCGTCAAAGGTGAGCCCCTCCTTCGCGAACTTGGGCGGGAGGCTGGTCTCTTCCGTTTCGAGGCCAAGCTTCTCGACGTCCATTGCGGAACATTAGCCTGCACGGCGGATGATCGAGCTTCGAGGAGAGCGCGTCACCGTCCGCCCGTTCGCGAGCGACGAGCTCGACGAGCTGTACCGGCAGTGGGTTGCGAGCGAGCACATGGTGAGCACGCCCAACCGTGACGTCCTTGAGCGGCGCGTCGAACACTCCGGCGAGTGGTTCGAGGGCCGGCTCGACCTGGCCATCGAAGCCGACGGGCAGATGGCCGGCTCGATCGGCGCGCGGCAACCGCCGCACTCGCTGCCCCCAGGCGTGTGCGAGATCGGCATCGAGCTGCACGCGGCTGCGCGCGGGCTCGGGCTCGGCGGCGAGGCGATCGAGCTGTTCGCCGACTGGCTGCTCGCGAACGGCTTCGACCGCGTCCAGGCGAGCACCGACGTGACGAACCAGCGGATGCGTCGCACCTTCGAACGGCTCGGCTGGGAGCACGAAGGCACGCTCCGCGCATTCATGCCCGCCAACGGCGGCCGCGCGGACTACGCGATGTACGCAGTTACGCGGCGGTCTCGACCGCGTCGAGCTCGCTGATCTGCACGCCCGCCTGCAGACGTCCCGCCTGACGCGGGTCGAAGCGGCCGGCGCCGATCTCGAGCGTCGACGCAGTCCCTGCGGCAACCGCAGAGCGAAGCGATTCCTCGAGCGAACGGCCGGCGCTGCGCGCTGCGATGTACCCGGCGAGCAGAACGTCGCCCGATCCGACCACGGACACCGGCTCGACGCGCGGCGCCTCGGCGTGGAACTGGCGCGGCTCGCGCTCCTCGCGCAGCGACGCGACACAACCGCCGTCGGTGGTGATCAGCACGTTGCGCGCGCCGAGTGCAGCGATCTGCTCGAGACCGACGCGGAAATCCTCTTTGTCGTGGAACTCCTGGCCGACGAGGCTCTCTGCCTCAGCCTGATTCGGCGTGACGATGAACGGCTCCGCTTCGACGCCGAGCCGCAGCGGTTCCTTATCGCAGTCAAGTGCGGCCGGAACATGGCGGCGGGCGAGGTCGCGGATTGCCTCGGCGTAAAACTCATCCGGAACGTCTCGCGGCAGCGAGCCCGCAAACACAACGAGCTCCGCGCCCTGCGAGAGGTAGTGCAACTTGTCGAGCAAGAGGTCGAGCTCGCGCTCTTGCACGGCCGGCCCCCACTCGTTGATTTCTGTGTACGTCTCACCTGTCGGATCGACGACGGCGGTGGACGTACGCGATTCACCCTCGATGCGCACGAAGTCGTTCAAGATCGACTCGGCGGTGAGCGCTTCGACAATGCGGTCACCTGCAGTGCCACCGGCGAACCCCGTTGCGACAACCGGCACGCCGAGCGTCTTCAACGCACGCGCAACGTTGATGCCCTTGCCGCCCGGCAGCGAGAGACTCGCGCTCGCGCGATGCCGCTGCCCGCGCTGAAAGTTCGGCACGGTGAGTGTGCGGTCGATCGCGGCGTTGAGCGTTACGGTGACGATCACAGCAGATGGGCGAGGTGGTGCACTGTTCGCCGGGAGTAGAAGCCTAGACGCCCGAGCACGCCGGGCCGTGAGACCGAACGGGACGCGATCAATACACGCGTTCCGACCAGTGTCGAGCCGTCGCGGATCTCGACGCGGCCCAGTACCGCGCCCTGCTTCACGGGCAAGGCAGCGGAGCGCGGAGCGATCACCGTCTGCGTGAGTGGATGACCCAGTCGTGCCTCGACCTTCAACGGCGTGCGCGCGACGAGCGACAGCGACTTGCGTCCGTAGGGCAGCCGCACGGTCGCGTACGTGCGCTCGAGCGCGACGGCGATGACACCGCGGAACTGCGCGAGCCCCCACGCCGCGAGCGATGCGACGTCCTGGTTGCGCACAGTTCGCGTCGGCCCGCCGAGCACTGTGACGTAGACGCTGACGCCGTTGCCACGCACCGCCGCGACCTGGCACCACCCGGCGTTGTCGGTGTGGCCGGTCTTTACGCCGAACACGCCCGGATACAGACCGAGCAGATCGTCCCACGTGTGCAACTCCTGGCCGTCGGAGATCGTTGCCGTTTCCTGTTCGACCGTGGTGCGCACAAATGCGTTGCGCATGACGATTCGCGCGAGCTTTGTGATCTCCGTCGCCGTCGAGTACTCGCCCGGCGCGTCGAGCCCGTCGGGTCGCACGAAGTGCGTGTGGGTCAGTCCAAGCTGCTGCGCCTTGGCGTTCATCAGCTTCGCGAACGCCGGATAGCTCGGCGCCATCGACAAAGCGAGCGCATCCGCCGCGTCGTTCGCCGACTGGATCAGCGCGCCCTCGAGCAGGTCGTGCACCGTGATTTTCTGGCCGGGGTCTAGCTCGATCGACGACTCGCCGACCGTCGCCGCGCGCTTGTCGACCGTGACGACGTCCGTGAGCTTGTGCTGCTCGAGCGTCAGCAGCACGGTCATCAGCTTCGTGAGTGATGCGATCGGAACTTCCGTGTCCTGGTTCGATGACGCAAGCACGACGCCGGTGCGCGCATCGACCACTAGGTACGCCTTCGCAGCGATCGGCGGCACAGGAGTAGCGCGAGCAGCAGATGCGCAGACGCACGCTGCGAGTACAAGCACGATCAGTGCGCGCTTCATCGCAGCTTGAGTTTCTCGCCGATGAACAGGTTCGTCGCGGTCACGTGGGGATTGAGACGACGAATCGTGGCAAGAGGTATGCCGGACGCGGCAGAAATCTTCGAAAGCGTGTCGCCCGCCTTGACCGTCCAGGTCTTCCGCTTGAGCGTGACGGTGATCGTCGAGCCAGGAGTGGCCGACGGATGGTGGTGATGCTCGGCGAACAGACGGATCAACACGACGGCGATTGTCACGGCCAGCAGCAACGCCGCCGGCCCGGCAAAACGGCGGTACTTCTCCACTACCAGCCGGAAGCGGCCCAGATCTCCTTCCGGAGCTTGGCCGCCTCAGCCCCCGCGGCGTCCCGGAAGTCGCCGCCGTTCTCGCGAAACGCATAGTCGATCGACCGCGACGCGTTGACGACCGCGCTTGCCGGCCCGCTCGTGAACGCGCGGGCAAGATCGCCGACCGACGCGCCCTGCGCCCCGACCCCGGGGAGCAGCAGGATCGTCTGCGGCATCAGCTTGCGCGCTTCGCCGACCTCACGCGGATACGTCGCACCGACGACCGCGCCGACCGACGAGAGCCCGACGTCGCCAACAACGTCGGCACCCCACTCCGCAACCTGCGTGGCAACGTGCTGCCACATCGGCCGTCCGTCACTGAGCGTCACGTCCTGAATGTCCGCGCCGAAGTTCGACGTCTTGACGATCGCGAAGATGCCCGCACCGTTGCGCCGTGCGGCGGAGAGATACGGCTCCATCGACTCGCGGCCGAGCCACGGATTCACCGTGAGCGCATCAGCCAAAGGCTGTTCGCCTTCGAGGTACGCCGCGGAGTACGCGCGCGCCGTCGAACCGATGTCACCGCGCTTTCCGTCAGCGATCACGAGCAGGCCGGCACCGCGCGCATAACGGCAAACGTGCTCGAACGCTGCGAACCCCGCCGAGCCGAGCGCTTCGAAGAATGCAAGCTGTGGCTTGACCGCGATTGCGTGCGGTGCGACCGCGTCGATCAGTCCGCAACAGAAACGCTCGACGTCGCCGCGCAGCTCGATCGGCATGAGCTCGGGGACGGGATCGAGGCCGACGATGAGCTGCGAGCGCTTGCGCTCGACGTCGGCAGCAAGCCGGTCCGCAAAGGTGAGCGTGGCGGCGACGGCCATGCAGTTCGGACGGTAGCCCAGATATACGGCGGGCGGCTCATCGCCGCCCGCCGTAAAACCCTGAGCCGCCTACTTCTTGAGAGCGGCCTTGAGCTGGCTGCCGGCCGAGAACTTCGGCACGGTGGTGGCCGCGATCTGGACGCGCTCCCCTGTGCGGGGATTCACGCCCTGCCGCGCCGCGCGAGCTGCGGGCGAGAACTTGCCGAAACCTGTGAAGTTGACCGAATCGCCGGAAACAAGCGTCTCGGTGATGCACTCCATGAAGGAGTCGACGGCCTTACCCGCGTCACGAGCAGAAAGACCGCTCTTCTGCGCGACTGCGTTGATGAACTCCTGCTTGGTCAAAATTCCTCCTGCGAGTCGGGGACAGGCGCTAAGACCCTCCGAGAAAAGGCTAACAACGAAGTCGGATATCGCTCAACCAAGCCGATTTGCGGGCATTTAGACGCTCTGGAGGAGCTCCGAGGCCCGGTAGAGCGGCCTCAGGCGGACGGCGTGACGCGCGAGCTCGTCGGCGCCACCCTCCTCGCGATCGACCACGCACACTGCGTTTTGCACACGCAAACCGGCTTCGCGCAACGCTGCAACGGCTTCGATCGCAGCCCCGCCGGACGTAACGACGTCCTCGACGAGGCACACACATTCGCCTTCCGCGAAGACACCTTCGATGCGGTTCGCAGTCCCATATTCCTTCGCCTTGTCGCGGACGATTACGAACGGCAGCCCGCCGGCGAGCGACGCAGCTGCGGCCAGCGGCACGGCGCCGAGCACGGGCGCGGCGATGCGCACGGCGTCCGGCTCGTGCTCCCGAACCGTCTCAGCGATCAGCGCGCCAAGCGGGCCAAGTAGATCGGGACGCGTTTCGAAGCGGAACTTGTCGAGGTAATAGCGCGAGCGCTTGCCCGAGCGCAGCAGAAAGTCGCCTTCGAGATATGCAGCATCGCGAAGGCCGCGAGCCAACTCTTCCTTCGTCATTCGAAGAGCGCGCGCGCGATCGGCAGCAGGCGAATCGCTTCCGGAGTCGCATCCGAGTACGAGAACATCGTGCCGTCTGTCGCGTAGACGTCGACGCGCTCGCGGCGCCGTGCTGCGCGGCGGCGCACGAGCACCGAGCCGGCGACCGAGCCCGCGGCGAGCAACATCCCGGTGACGACCTTACGCCGCGGCATCGTCTGTCTTCTTGCGTGGCGCGCGTTTGCGCGGAGTGTCGGGGTCGATCGAGCGTAGACAGGTCTTCAGGTCGTAGAAGACAAGGCCGACCGTCGGCTCGAACGTGGTGGTGGCGGCGATCAGGCGGCCGCCATCGCGAACCGCGAAGACGCTGCCCTGCGCGGTCGCCGCTTCGAGCTGCGAGACCTCACCTTCGGCTTGCAGCTCATCGGCTGCGGAAAGCAGGCGCTGAGCGGCGGCGGCGATCGCCTCGGCCCGCTCCGCTGCTGCATTTGTGCCGACGACGGCGCCCTTCAGACCGACGATCACGACGTCGCGAACCTGCGGTGAGATCTCGGTGAGATCGGCGATTGCCTGCTCCGCATCCATCGCGCCGAGCATACTTGGCCTTCCGTGCGGGCCGTCATCTCGAAGTTCTTCGCCGACCGCGGGACGCATCTCGCCGCGATGATCGCCTACTTCGCGCTGCTCTCGTTTGTGCCGCTGCTCCTGCTGGCGCTGTCGCTGCTCGGCCTCGTGCACGAGGCAAACCCCAACTCGTTCTTCGTGCGCGAGCTGTCGAAGATCTTCCCGAGCACGTCCGTGCACTCGATCCTCACGGCGGTCCGCGCGATTCAGGACAACGCGACGGCGCTCGGCCTCGTCGGCGGTTTCTTCCTGCTCTGGTCGTCGCTGTCGTTCTTCTCTGTGCTGGAGAGCGCATTCAACATCGTGTACGGGCAGCCGAACCGCGGCTGGCTGCACGGCAAAGCGCTCGCGACGCTGATGATGGTCGGCTCGCTTGCGACGCTCTTCGTATCGCTCGTGATCGGCTCGGTCGGCCAGGAATTCCTCAAGCGGTACGCGGGCTTCTCGGGCAACGCGACCTTCGCGCGCGTCATCGCGATCGCCGTGTCGCTGATCGGACTGTTCGTCTTCCTCACGTCCGCGTACTACGTGCTCACGAACGTCGATCTCTCGCTGCGCGACGTGTTCCCCGGGGCGCTCACCGCGGCCATCGTGCTCGAGGCGACGTTCCAGGTGCTGCCGCAGTACGTAGAGATCTCGAAGCACAACCCGGTACTGCAGACGCTCTCCGGCCCGGCGGTGCTGCTCGTGTGGCTCTACGTGATGGCGAACGTGATCGTCTTCGGCGCCGAGGTCAACTGGGCGCGCGCGCACCGACGGACTTGAGCACCGCCTGCGCGGCGAGCGCGCGGTGCGAGTGCGTCACTTTCCAGTCGTCGCCGAGCTCCGCGACGGTGCGGGTCTCACCTTGTGGCACGAAGATCGGGTCGAAGCCAAAGCCCTCGTCGCCGGCCGCGGCGCGTGCGATCGCGCCAGGAAGGACCCCGGTGCCGCGGTACTCGTTGCCGTCGGGATCGAGCAGGACGAGCTCGCACACGTATTGAGCAGAACGATCGTCGCGACCCTCGAGCGCGGCGAGCATTTTCTCGACGTGACGCCCGTCGGCCCAGCGCGCGGTGTGAACACCCGGCGCACCGTCAAGTGCAGCGACCTCGATGCCGGAATCATCGGCGATCACCCAGGCGCCCGTCGCCTCGTGCCCGAAGCGCGCCTTGATACGCGCATTGTCGACGTACGTCTCGCCGTCCTCCGACGGCAGCGGTCCGGCGTCGAGCAGGGCGAGCGTCCAGTCGGGAAGGAGCGGATGCAGCTCGGCGACCTTGTGCGCGTTCGCCGAGCAGACGACGACGTTCACTCTCGAGGGAGTGCGATCGCGTCTTCCTGGAAGCGCCGCAAATCGTCGATCCCGGCTGCGGCGAGATCGAGCAGAGAATCGAGCCGCGCACGGTCGAACGGCACACGTTCCGCGGTCGCCTGCACCTCGACGAGCCTGCCGTCGCCGGTCATCACGACATTCAGGTCGACGTCGGCGTTCGAGTCCTCGGAGTAGTCGAGGTCGAGCAACGACTCGCCTTCGACGACGCCAACCGACACCGCCGCGACGGCACCGGTGAGCGCGTTGCCGAGACCAAACCGCTCGAGCGCACGGCGCGCCGCGACATAGGCGCCGCAGATCGCCGCGCAACGCGTTCCGCCGTCCGCCTGCAGCACGTCGCAGTCGAGCCACACCGTTCGCTCGCCGAGCGCCTTGAAATCGACGACGCCTCGCAGCGCGCGGCCAATCAAACGCTGAATCTCAACCGTCCTGCCGCCCTGCTTGCCGCGCGCGGCCTCACGCTCGGTGCGCTCGCCGGTCGAAGCCGGGAGCAGCGAGTACTCCGCCGTCATCCAGCCGCGGCCTGAGCGGTGCAACCAGCGTGGAACACCCTCCTCAACCGATGCGGTGCACAAAACGCGCGTCTTCCCCTGCGACCAGAGCACGACGCCGTGCGGCTGTTCGAGGAACGCCGGGTCGAAAACGACTGGGCGAAGCTGATCCGGCTTGCGTCCGTCATTCCTACTCATGCAGCCTCCTCGAGCTCGGTGAGTGATACGTGTGCGACGTCGCCGAGCGGCAGCTGCAGGAAGCGCTGCCCCAGCTCGCGGAACGCTGCGGGCTCGCCGGTCGTCAAGAAGCGATACGAACCTTCGCGATCACGGTCGTGGTCGATGCCTTTCCGCGACAGCGTCTCCGCAACTTCGCGCGCGGTCTCGTCCGCCGAGAACACGAGCGTCACGTCGCGTCCGAACGCGCGCTGGAAAACCGGGCGCACGAGCGGGTAATGCGTGCAGCCGAGGATCACCGTGTCGCAACCCGCTTCCTTCAGCGGCGCGGCGTACTCGCGCACCGCGTCGATCGTCTGCGATCCGAAGGGATCGTCGCTCTCGATCAGCGGCACGAGCTTCGGGCACGCGACCGCACTGAAGCGCACACCCGCGTCGAGTGCGTGCACGAGACTCTCGTAGCGTCCGGCACTCACCGTGCCTTCGGTGGCGAGCAGTCCGATGCGACGGTTCCGCGTTGCCTGCACCGCGGCGTGCGCCTCCGGCGTGATCACACCGACGACGGGCACCGACAGTTCCTGTTGCAGCTCGCTGATCCCCGCCGACGTCGCGGTATTGCACGCGACGACGACCATCTTCACGCCGCGCCGCTCGAGGTACGTCGCAATCTCGTGCGCGAAGCGGCGCACCTCGTCAAGCGGGCGCGGGCCGTACGGAAGGCGTGCGTGGTCGCCGAGGTACACGAAGTCCTCGTTCGGCATCGAGACGAGACACTCGTGCAGAACGGTGAGCCCGCCCACTCCCGAGTCGAAGACGCCGATCGGCCGCGAATCCATGGCGCAAGTCTACGATCCGCTCATGGCTGCGCCGATCCGCATCGGCACGTGTTCCTGGGCCGACGATGCGCTCTCGAAGCACTGGTACCCACCGGGCCTGCCGCCGCGCGAGCGGCTCGGCTTCTACGCCGACCACTTCTCGACGGTGGAGGTCGACTCGACCTACTACCGCGTGCCCGACGCGAAGATGGTGCAGGGCTGGGCCGATCGCACGCCCGACGGCTTCGTCATGCATGTGAAGGCGTTCGGCCTGATGACACGCCACCCGGTGAAGCTGGAGCAGGTTCCGCCCGACCTGCGTGACGGGCTGCCCGTCGACGACCGCGGCCGCGTCGACCGCCCGTCGCGCGAGGCGCGCGCGCTCATCTTCCGCGAGTTCCTTGACGCACTTGCTCCGCTGCGCGAGTCGGGGAAGCTCGGCGGCATCCTCTTTCAGATGCCGCCCTACGTCGTGTGGAAGCCGTCGTCGCTCGACTACCTCGAGTGGGCGAACGAGCAACTCGGCGGCGATCGCATGCTCGTCGAGCCGCGCCACCGCTCGTGGTTCGCCGAGGACGTGCGCCCCGAGTTGCTGCGCTGGCTCGAGTCGAACGGCATGTCGTGGGTCGTCGTCGACGCGCCGAAGGTCGATGCGGCAAACGTGCCGGACACGCTCGTCGCGGCAACCACACCGCTCGCGTATGTGCGCTTCCACGGCCGCAATGCGGGAACGTGGAACTCGCGCGGTGGTTCTGCGGCGGTGCGCTTCGACCATCTCTACAACGCAAACGAGCTGCAGGAGTGGTCCGGCCCGCTGCGGCAGCTGTCGAACGAAGCCGAAGAGGCGTACGCGTTCTTCAACAACAACAATCAGACGGACGGCGTCGCACAGGCACCGGCCGGCGCCGCACTGTTGCGCAAGTTGCTCGAACAGGAGGAGATTCCCGTCGCATGAGGGTGTTGTCGATCACTCATGGCAGCGACGTCGGGCCGGAGCTCGTCGGCGACGTCGTGCGCGACCAGGGTCACGAGTTGATCGCGTGGGACATGCTCACGCAGGGTCGCCCACCCGAGGCGGATGCGGTGCTGGTGTTCGGCGGCGCGCAGAACGTCGGCGAAGAGCTGCAGCATCCGTGGCTGCACGAGGAATACGAAGCGTTACGCCGCTGGCTCGACCGCGGGACGCCGCTCTTCGCCGTATGCCTCGGCGCGCAAACGCTCGCGCATGCCGCGGGCGGCGAAGTTGCGAAGGCGCCGCAGACGTATCTCGGCTTCGTCCCGGCGGAGCTCACCGACGACGGGCTCGCCGATCCGGTACTCGGTGTGCTGCCGCGACAGTTCGAGGCGCTGAACGCGAACGCGTATCAGGTGTTCTCGCTGCCGGAACGCAGCGTGTCGCTTGCGCGCTCCGGCACGCTCGAGCAAGCGTTTCGCGTCGGCGAGCGCGCGTGGGCGGTGCAGTTCCATCCGGAAGTGCGTCGCGACCAGATCGTTGCGTGGTTCGCCGAGGAGAAAGACCCGCCACGTTCGCTCAACGAGCTGGCCGCCGAGGTCGACGCGGGCATCGACGCGTGGCAGGAACACGGGCGCGCGCTTGCGCACGCCTTTCTGCATGTCGCTAGTCGATAGGTAAGTCGGTGCGCGACCACTCGTGCCACGAGCCGACGTAGTTGCGCGCGTCGTAGCCGAGGTCGCGCAAGATCTGCGCTGCGAACTGCGACCGCGATCCGCTGTGGCAGTACGTGACGAGCTCGGCGCTCTGGTCGAGTGCGAGCTCTGTGCGGATCTCGTCGGGCGTCATCTTCATCAGCCCGTACGCGTCGAGGTTGCGCGCACCGGGAATGTGCCCCTGGCGCGGGTCGCAATCGGCGCCGCCGGTCCCGTCGTACTCAGCGGGCGAGCGCACGTCGAGCACGGTCACCTCGCCGAGGCGACGGGACAGCTCGTCGATCTCGATCTCGCTCACAGGAGCGACTCGATCATCGCGTCGAAGCCGTCGGGATCGTCGAGATTGATGAAGTGATCCGATCCTTCGAAGACCTCGACGCGGCCGTTCGGCGCGAGCTCGGCGAGCTCTGTCGCCTCCGCAACGCTCACGATGGTGTCCTTGGTGCCGGCGCACGCGACGAATACGCCCGGGAATTCCCGCACGACCTCCGTCGCGTCGAGCCGGTCGCGAATCGCCAGCTGCACCGTGATGAGATCCTCGACGGGGATCCCTTCGAACGCGTGCTCGGGCGGCCCGTCTTTCCGCATGCGCTCGATCAACCCGTCGCGGAACTCTTTGCGCTCCGGTGTGTCGGGCGCCGCCTTCGACGGCGCGAGCACGACGGCCGCGATGCGTTCGGACGCATGCTTCGCCATCGCGAGCGCGGTGTAGCCACCGGTCGAGCAGCCGACGAGCACGAGCTGACCGCCATCGATCTCGTCGAGCAACTGCCGTGCCCACGCGTCGACGGACGGGCCACGCCTGTAGAGATTCGGCGCGACGCCGCCGAAGCGTGCGAGCTGCCGTTCCCACTGCCGCTCGTCGAGCGGCCAGCCGTGCAGCCAGACCAGCTTCACAGCGCGCGAACCAGGTCGATCTCGGCCGCGACTGACCGGTGCTGCCCAAGCTCATCCAGCCACTCGTCGAGTCGTGACGGCAGCTCGACGTTCAGCATGTCGCGCGCGCGAATCACCCACGGCACATACGCGAAGTCGGCGAACAGGCTGTCTCCTACCGGAAGCACTTCGAGCTTGTTGGCGAGCTGATTCTCGTCCTCGCGCCGATACGCGTAGTAGTCGTCGCCGAGGTTGTCGTTGAAGCGGAATACGAGCAGGTGCGCCTGCGCGCGCTCGCGCGGATCGGCAGGCAGCAGCGCAGGCTCCGGGTACCGCTCCTCGAGGTAACCCATGATCACCGCCGACTCCGGCAACACGAAGCCGTCATCGAGCACAGGCACGCGGCCAGTCGCGTTCAGCTCGTAGATCCAGTCGGGGCGATTGCGCAGGTCGACTTCGACGGTCTCGTACGGAATGCCCTTCTCCGCGAGCACGAGGCGCACGCGCGCGCAATACGGACAGCGCGGCGCGTCGTAGACCTTCATGGCTGGAGCCCCATCAGCGTCGCGATCTGCTCGTACAGCTCGTCGGCCGGCGGCAACTCCGACGGCGACTGCGCGGTGCGCGCGATGCGCCTGACGTCCTCGCGGTCGGCGCCGGTGAGGCGCGCGACGAGGGTCGGGTTCGCTTCCAACGCAAGCTCGTCGCCCTTCGCGATCGGGCCGTAGTACGTCGGCACCGAGAGGTACTCGTCGACCATCCGCCCTCGCTCGTAGAGCCGGAAGCGAACGACGGCGCCACCCTCGACCGCCAGCGCCACCGTCACCGCGCCGAGACGGTCGGACAAATCCCTCGCGAAACGGCCGTGCGCGTCGCGGTTGGCATCGAGCGTCGCGTCGCCGACGCGAATCCAACTGTCGCCTGCATCGATCTGCGGTGCCGTGAGCCGTGGCACGAACTCGTGGATCGCTCGCTCGACGGACGTCTCATCGTCGCTCTGCACGTGCGTCGACGCGCGCGAGCCTCCGTCTTCGTTCTGCGCGAGGCGCTGCTCCAGCGCATCGAGCGGAGTCGCCATGAACTTCGCCTTCTCCTCGAAGCCCAGCCGTCGCCACACGGCAACCGCGAGTTCGTTGGACGTGACGACATCGAGCGTGACGAACTCCGCGCCACGCGCCTTCGCGTCGTCGACGCAAGCGGCGAGCAGCTGCTTCGCAACGCCCTGCTTGCGTCCGCGTTCTCGCACGTGCACGAGCTGGACGTGTGCGCGGCCGTGCTCGGGCGCTTCGATGCGCGCGACGCCGACGGGACCGTCACTGTCCTCGGCGACGAACACCCCGCCGCCGCGAATGTCGTCACGCGTGTCCTTCCACTCCTCGTCCCACAACTCGCCCTCGCCGACCGGCTCGGGCACCTCGCGTGTGAACTCCTCCCACAGCTCGCGCAACGTCGCCTCGTCGGCTTCGGTTGCGCGGCGGATTACGGCTTCGTCAGCCATCCGACGAGCAGGTAGTGCGCCGAAAGATTCTGGAACGGGTCGAGACGATGGCCGAGCTCGTGCACGTCCACACCGTAGAGGTCGAGCGCTGCCTTCCGCAGCACGAGGTCGCCGGCGGGCCACGCGCGCGGCCGCCCGAGGTGACGCGCGAGGAACCATTCCGCGGTCCACGGGCCGAGACCGCGGATCGCCGTGATGCGCGCGCGCACTTCGTCGTCGTCGAGAGTCGCGAGCGCGACGAGATCTATCTCGCTGCGTGCAAGCTCGACGACGTACTCCGCCTTGCGCCGCGAGAATCCGACTCCGACGATCTCTTCCTCGGTTGCGTTGGCGAGTCGGTCGCGCGTCGGGAACCCCCACGCCTCGCCGACTTGCGCGCCGAACCGCTCGGTCAGCCGGTTGCGGATCGCAGTCGCGGCGAAGAGCGAGACCTGCTGCGCGGTGATCGAGGTGACGAGCGACTCGAACGGATCGGGCTGCAGCGGCGGCCGGTAGCCCGGGAGGCGCGCGACCAGCTCCGCCATAGGGCCGCTCGCCCATTCGTAGAACGACGGCAGGTCGAACTCGGCCCCGAGCAGTTTGAGCACGACGCGCTCGATCTCGGCATCGTGCGGCTCGACGTCGACACCGCCTGGCCGCGCACGAATGGCAACGTCGCGTCCACCGATCGCACGATGCAGCACGTCGCCGTCAAGACGGTTCGAGAGGTCGGTGCCGAACGCGCGAAAGCGTCCGGTCGACAGTTCGAAGTCGAACGGCTGAGGAAGCTCGAGCAGCATCAGGGACGAACTTAGTTCGATACCGTGGCCAAGTGCCGCACTTAGAGGCCTTGCGACCCGATCATGCGTCTGCGGTTTTGGCCTTCGAACTAGCCAATCGGGCGTACTTCGCTGCCTCTGTCTCTGATCGAGGCGATGCGTACTTCGAAGAGTTCAGCGAGCAATACGCCAGGTTGATCGCTGAGAGCAAGAGCCGTGGCGATGCCTATTACGTGTTCGTGGACGACGACGGTTCCGTGGTTGGCCGCTTCAATCTGTACGAGATCAAGGACGACACGGCCGACGTCGGCTATCGAGTCGCGGAGCGAGTCGCAGGGCGCGGTATGGCGACCGCAGGCGTGGAAGAGCTTTGCCTGCTAGCGGTATCTGAACATGGTCTGCGCACCCTGCGCGCGAAGACCACGCGCGAAAATATTGCGTCCCAGAGAGTGCTCAGCAAGGTCGGCTTCGTCGCCGCGGACGAGGCGGACGTCGCCGGTCGACCCGGCATCTGGTTCGAGCTGACCGTCGCTTAGCGTCGCACGACGAAGACGTACTCACGGCTGTCGTCAGCGAGCGGTTCGCCCGCGAATCCGCCGTCGAGAGCTTCGAGGCGCAGGCCCGCAACGTCGATCAGCCCCAGCCATTCGTTCTTGGTTGCCCACCACACTGAACCAGTCCCACCATCGTCCAGAGTCACGTCGACTCGGTTATCGCTGACGCTGTAGCGGTTCGTGTGCGCCACCGGCATGCCCGGAGTCGGGTCGGAATGCTTGCCGTCAAGGGCTGCCGCGAAGTGATGATCAAAGGTGAACGCGTTCCACGCGAAGCGGCCGTTCGGTTGAAGCGATGCTGCGACGCGTTCGAAGCACCGGCGCCGATCTGCCCACGTGCGCAGATGCAGCAGAGACCGGCCGGGGCAGTAGATCAACGCCGCCGGCTCCTCGAGCTCAAGCTCGCTCATGTCTCCTTCGCGCAGCTCGAGCTCGACTCCCGCTTCGACTGCGCGCAGTCGAGCCTGCTCGAGCATTCCCGTTGAAGAGTCGATCCCGATGGCACGCTTGCCGGTTGCCTGCGCGACCGGGATCGCGACGCGTCCGGTACCAACTGCGAGCTCGACGATTGGCCCCTCGGCATCGCGCGCGAGCCCGACGTAGAACGCAACGTCGGCAGCGACCGCGGTCGACCTGTCGTCGTATCGGTCGGCCCAGGCGTCGTACCAGCTCGTCATCAGATGCGACGGCGGGCGACAGTGACGACTGCACGGCCGACAGCATCGAGCGCAACCACGCTGGTCAGCACGAGCGTCAAGACGACGGCCGGCGCGCCGCCCTCGCGAGCTCCGCCGGCCCATGCGAGCACGAATGCCGCGACGCAGACGAGCAATGCGACGGTGAAGAGGACCCGGCCGAGCTGAGAGAGCCAAAGTCGGCGACCGAGCCATCGCCAATAGCTTCGGAGGAAGCTCATGCGGTGCATTCTAGGTCGGCGGTTGAATCTCCTCGGCTCGTGATGAGCGCCGTCGCATAAGCTCGCTCGCGTGAAATTCGTGCCGGGTGACGCAGCGAGGAAGCAACTCGGTGTCGGCTCGATCGTGATTCGTTGTCGACGTTTCGACGAAAGGCTCTCGTTCTGGAGTGCAGCGCTCGGCGACGTCCCGCGCGAGCCACCTGAGGACGACTGGGTTGTGCTCACTGACCCCGCAGGAAGCCGTCCGAACATCTCGCTCGATCGGGTCGACCAGCCGCCACCGCTAGGTGCGGTGAGCCGGGTGCATCTTGACCTCTACACCTCCGATGCAAAAGGCGAGATCGAGCGGCTAGTCGGCCTCGGTGCGACCCGCTACGAACGTGAGGCCGGCTCGGATGACGACTTCGACGTGCTCGTCGACCCGGATGGCAATCGCTTCTGCGTTGTCGATAAGTCGTAGCGGAGAGTCCCCGGCCCACAGCCCGCGCCACCGTTCAGGAATGACGTGCGAGTCGAGGCGGAAGATGTCTCAGGCGGCCGCGGAGACGACGATCGGCGTGCTGCTTGGGTGGAGGCTGCCGCCTACTCGCTCGAGTGTGACGCCGACTTCTGCTCCGTGCGGGACGCGGCGCGTCAGGCGGAGCGTCGTGGCAGCGGTACGGAACAGCCCGGCGGGTTCCGGGTTCTGGCCGTGGATCACCCAGACCTCGTACGTTTTGCCGGCGGGTGCCGGCCGGAGACCGGAAAGGACGAGCGTGCTTTCGCCATTTTGCGCGACCAACACGGAGCCGGTCGCGCCGTGCAGCGCCAGGGTGTGCATGCCGTTGGACGAGCCGAGTCGTGAGTGGAGGATGCCCGCCCAGATCCCGAGGCCAATTGCCGCGCAGGTCGCAGCGGCCGCTGCGACAAGTACCGGGTATGCCCAGCGCGGCCGCATCGTGACCACGTTGTCGTGCACGCGTGTCGCGGCGAGGATCCGCTCGCGCAGCTCAGGCGGTGGCTGGCTGCTTGGTGCGGCGAGCCCGAGCCCGGACGCCGTTTCGGAAAACGCGGCGACGTCTTGGCGGCAACTCGGGCATGTGGCGAGGTGCGTCTGGAATGCCTGTTCTTCGTCGGGGTCGAGCGCGTGTAGCGCGTAGCCGGCGGCGAGGGTGTGGATCAGTTCGTCTTCCACGATTCCTCCCGAGCAGTCGCCTCGACCAGCTCACGCAGATTTGCGAGCGCCGCGTGCATCTGACTCTTGATGGTGCCGAGTGGGCGGCCCAACCGCACGGCGAGCTCGGATTGGGTGAAGCCGCCGTAGTAGGCGAGCTCGAGCGTCTCCCGTTGGTGGTCGGGCAGGCGTCGGAGTGCCTGCTGTACGTTCTCGCGCTCGAGCCGTAGCCAGACCGCCTCCGCCGCGGACGGCTCGCAGTCGACTGACTCGATGTCTCCGATCGGCTCAGTGCGGCGGCGTTGTTCGCGACGGACGAGATCGACGGCTCGGCGGTGCACGAGCGTCATGATCCAGGTTGCGGCTTTCGAACGCTCGGGTACGAAGCGATCTGCGCCGCGCCAGACCGCTAGGAACGCCTCTTGAACTGCGTCCTCGGCGAGTGACCTGTCCCGGAGGACGTGCCGCGAGAGCGAGTAGGCGGGCCCGCCGTAGCGATCGTAAAGCTCCGCGAGCGCAGACTCCTCGCCGCGCGCAACAAGCGCGACGAGCGCTTCGTCGGAGAGGTGAGCGAGATCGCGCATGGCATGAACCATTGCACTGTCCCATTCGCTGGGTCGCCCGGAACGGTTCGGTGCGAACCGATTACCGAGGCTTGGCGAACCAGCCCTCGGACGCGGCGAACCTCCGCCGCCAGAAACGCGAAAGGAGCGATGCTCATGTCTCATCTCCCTACTCTCGACGAGCTCGACGTTGACGGTGCGATCCGCGAGGCCGCAGAGAAGGTCGACGCGAACACGCGTCGGGCATTCTTGCGCAAGGCTGGTCTAGGCGCGGGCGCGGCGGTCGCCAGCGGCGCGTTCTTCGGGGTGTTGCCGTCGATCGCGAGCGCAGGCGTTGCTGCCAGCGACGTCGCGATCCTCAACTACGCGCTGACCCTCGAGTACCTCGAGGCGGCGTTCTACGCCGAGGCGCACAAAGCGAAATTCCCGGGCAAGGTCGGCACCTTCGCCCGGATCGTCGCCGGCCACGAGGCCGCCCACGTTTCGTTCCTCAAGGGCGCGCTTGGTTCGGCTGCTGTGAAGAAGCCGAACTTCAACTTCAAGGGCACGACGACCAACAAGGCGAAGTTCACCGCGACGGCTCAGGTTCTCGAAGACACGGGCGTCGAGGCGTACCTCGGCCAGGTCGGGAACATCAAGTCGAAGACGATCCTCGCCGCCGCCGGTTCGATCCTGCCGATCGAAGCGCGCCACGCCGGCTGGGTTCGCGATCTGAACAACACCCCGGGAGCACCGGCCGCGTTCCAGGTCGCGAAGACAAAAGCGCAGGTTCTGGCGATCGTCAAGAGCACCGGCTTCATCGTCTGACCGCTCCTCCCCGGTGTGGAGGGCTGCGGTCCTCCACACCGGAAACCGACCGCTCCGCAATACGAAAGGAGACCGACATGCCCGGCTTTATCGGCTTTCCCGAGATCCTCATGCTGGGACTGCTCGCACTAGTCCTCTTCGGCCCGAAGCGGCTACCCGAAATGGGTCGCGGCCTCGGCAAAGGAATGCGCGAGTTCAAGGAATCGCTGACCGGCGAGACAACCGGCGTCGACGTCGCGAAGCTCGAACCACCGCAGTCCGGACCCTCCGAGCTCAACACACACCGCGAACGCAAGGCTGTTTAGCGATG
>DASXKU010000036.1:0-29981 GCA_036496645.1 Gaiellaceae bacterium | reverse complement strand
ACGGCGATCGTGCGCCCCGAGTCGGGGTCGACACCGAGCTCCTGCTCCTGCCTTCCCTGTGCGAGCAGCTCCTCGGCCCGACTGGGAGTGAGCTCGTCGGGCGCGATGTCGGGCGGCAGCGTCTGGCGCTGGTCGCCCTTCTCGAGGTACGGGCCGTACTTGCCGACGCGCAGGTCGATGCCGTTGCCGATCGGGAACGTGTTGATCGCGCGCGCGTCGATGTCGCCAAGATCGCCGACGAGATCCTTCAACCCCTGCTCGCCGTCGTTGCCGAAGTAGAAGCGCTGCAGCCACGCAGTGCGCGCTTCCTCGCCGTCGGCGATGCGGTCGAGGTCGTCCTCCATGCGCGCGGTGAACTCGTAGTCCACGAGTCGGCCGAAATGCTGTTCGAGCAGATTGACGACGGCGAACGCGAGGAACTCCGGCACGAGCGCCTGTCCCTGCTTGCGCACGTAGCCGCGGTCGAGGATCGTGCCCATGATCGACGCGTACGTTGACGGGCGGCCGATGCCGAGCTCTTCGAGTGCTTTGACGAGCGACGCCTCGGTGTAGCGCGCGGGCGGTGACGTCGAGTGGCCGTCGGGCTCGAGCGCCGTCGCGTTGAGCGAATCACCCTCGTGCAGCGCCGGCAGCACCTTCTCTTCGTCGGCGGTCGACGCTTCGTCCTGGCCCTCCTCATACGCGAGCAGAAAACCGCGGAAGGTGATCACGGTGCCGGCGGTGGCGAACACGACGGGACGCCCGTCGCTGGCGTTCGCGGCGATGCGCACCGACACGGTTTGCCCGCGCGCGTCGGCCATCTGCGACGCGATCGTGCGCTTCCAGATCAGGTCGTACACCTTGAACTCGTCGCCGTGCAGTTCGCGCTTCACGTCGTCGGGCGTGCGGAACGAGTCGCCGGCGGGACGAATCGCCTCGTGCGCCTCCTGCGCGTTCTTCACCTTGCGCTCGTAGCGGCGCGGCTCCTTCGGAATCGCGTCATCGCCGTACAGCTCACGCGCCTGCGATCGCGCAGCGGTGAGCGCCGACTCGCTCAGCGTCGTCGAGTCGGTACGCATGTAGGTGATGTAGCCGTTCTCGTAGAGGCGTTGCGCCGTGCGCATCGTCTGCTGCGCAGACAGGCGAAGCTTGCGGCTCGCCTCCTGCTGCAGCGTCGACGTCATGAACGGCGGAGCCGGTCTACGCGTGTACGGCTTTTCCTCGACCGACGCGACGTTGTATTCCGCACCTTCGAGTGCGCGCGCGAGCCCGCGCGCGTCGTCCTCGGTGAGTTGCACGGCGTCGGACTTGAGCGTGCCGTCGCGCTCGAAGTCGCGACCGGTCGCGACGCGGCGGCCTTCGACCTCCGCGAGCCGCGCGGTGAACTCGCCCGGATCGAACGTCGCAACGATGTCCCAGTACTCGGCGGCGGTGAACGCCATCCGCTCGCGCTCGCGTTCGACGACCAAGCGCGTTGCGACGGACTGCACGCGTCCGGCGGACAGCCCCTGCATCACCTTGCGCCAAAGAACAGGCGAGACCTCGTAACCGTAGAGGCGGTCAAGGATGCGGCGCGTCTCCTGCGCATCGACGAGCTTGTCGTCGATCGGCCTCGGTTGTTCGAGCGCACGCTCGATCGCAGGCTTGGTGATCTCGTGGAAGACCATGCGCCGCACCGGAATGGTCGGCTTCAGTACCTCCATCAGGTGCCAGGCGATCGCCTCGCCTTCGCGATCTTCGTCCGTCGCGAGCAGAAGCTCGTCGGCCTGCTTCAGCTTCGCCTTCAAGTCGGCGACGACCTTCTTCTTGCGCGAGTCGACGACGTAGAGCGGCTCGAAATCGTGCTCGACGTCCACGCCGAGGCGCGCCCAGGCCTCGCCTTTCTTCGCCGCGGGGATCTCCGACGCGTTGTTCGGCAGGTCGCGAATGTGGCCGATCGACGACTCGACGATGTAGTCCGGACCGAGGTAGCCCGCGATAGTCCGCGCTTTCGCGGGGCTCTCCACGATCACGAGACGCTTTCCGGCGGCCATGTCAGCGCGCCACGATAGCGTCGAGGTCAACGTCGGCGATACTCGTCCTGGATGACACGTCCCCCCAGGCCCAGCCCTTTCTACTTTTTCGTCGCCACCTTGTCCTGGCCGATTTTCCGTGTGTTCTTCCGGTATCGGGCCTACGGGAAGGAGCATCTGCCGGCCTCCGGAGGCTTCGTTCTGGCGGCCGGGCACGTCTCGAATATCGATCCCTGGCCGCTCGGCCTGGGCGTCTTCCCGCAGCGGTTCCTGCGCTTCATGGCGAAATCCGAGCTCTTCTGGCCGCCGCTCGGCTGGTTCATCAATGCGGCCGGAGCGTTCAAGGTGAACCGCGGCACCGCCGACCGCGCGGCGATCGAGACGGCCGTCGAGCTGGCGCGCGAAGGAAACGTGATCGCGATGTTCCCGGAAGGCACGCGGCGCACGAAAGGCTTGCGCAAGAAGTACACCGCTCAGGCGCACACCGGCGCCGCGCGCATCGCGCGTGACGCGGGCGTGCCGCTGGTGCCCGCCGGCATTCGCGGCACCGACCGGCTGAACCGGCTCGGGCCGCTGCGCGTCCGGTATGGCACTCCGGTTGAAGTGACGGACGACCTCGACGAGACGACCGAGCGGTTGATGGCGGCGATCCGCGAACTGGAACACTCGCTCGCATGACGGCGCGTATCATCAGGGCAAGTGGACAGCGACGTAGCGTCGTGAGCTACCCGAAGGCCCGCCTCACGGCGGGCCTTCGTTTGTCCATGGACCCCGAGGGCCGGAGTCGAACCGGCATCTCCGTCGTGGACAGCGACGCGCTCTACCGGTTGAGCTACCTCGGGGTCGTGACCCGAGGTCTAGCGACGCAGACGCGACAGCTCAAGTCGCTTTTTCGGACAATCAGTTGCCCTTGAACGACGACCTGCTGCTCACGATCGACGGCGACTCGCTCGCGCATCGCGCGTATCACGCGCTGCCGAAGTCGATTCATCTAAACGCGATCGTCGGCTTCTCGAACTTCATGTTGCGACTGTGGGAGGCGGAGCAACCGGCAGCGGTGCTCGTCGCGTGGGACACGCTCGAGGTCGAGACCTATCGTCACGAAGCGTTGCCGGAGTATCAGTCCGGTCGCGAGTTCGAAGACTCGATCGTCGACCAGCTCGATCAGCTACCTGAGGTCGTCGAGTCGTGGGGCTTCCTCGTTGCGAAGGCTGACGGGTATGAGGCCGACGACTTTCTCGCCGCGTCGGCCGCGAAGTGGAAGGGCCGCGTCGTCGTCGCGACGTCAGACCGCGATGCGTTCCAGCTCGTTTCGGATCGCGTGACGGTGTTGCAGCCCGTGAAGGGCGTGAGCGAACTGGCGCGCATCGGCCCGGAGCAAGTGCGCGAACGTTACGGCGTCGAGCCCGAGCAGGTGCCGGACTTCATCGCGCTGCGCGGCGACTCGTCCGACAAGATTCCGGGTGCGCCCGGCGTCGGCCCGAAGAAGGCGGCCGACGTATTGCGCGAGTTCGGCACGCTCGAGCACGCGCTCAAAGCCGGCCGCTTCTCGACGATCGCCGACGATCTTCGTCTCTATCGCAGCATCGCGACGATGGACAAGCAGGCGCCGCTGCCGACGTTGAAGAAGACGACGCCGCCCGACTGGGTTTCTGCATCTGAGCACGCGAAAGAGCTCGGTCTCGGCGGCCTGTCGCGCCGCCTCGCCGAACGCTGATGGAGGTCATCAGCCACGGCGCGTTCGCCTACCTCCACCCGACTGGGCATCACCCGGAGTCGCAACAGCGCATCGCGGTGCTGCACGAGCGGTTCGGCTTCGCCGAATGCGAGCCGGCCACCGAGGCCGACATCTTGCGTTGCCACACGCCGGAGCTGATCGAGCAGGTGCGGACGGCAGACGGCTGGATCGACGGCGACACGCCGTGCACATCAACGTCGTACGAGGCTGCGCTGCTCGCAGCAGGGGCAGCGATCGAAGCGGTGCGACGCAACGGCTTTGCGCTGGCGCGCCCGCCGGGCCATCACGCCGAGCGCAACCGCGCGATGGGCTTTTGCCTTTTCGACTCGATTGCGATCGCCGCACGCTGGGCGCAAGCCGAGCTCGGCATCGGTCGCGTCGCGATCGTCGACTGGGACGTGCATCACGGCAACGGCACCGAGGACATCGTCGGCGGCGACGAGTCGGTCCTCTTCTGCTCGCTGCACGAGTGGCCGTTCTACCCGGGCAGCGGCGGGCCGGACGACCAGAGAGACGCGGTGCTGAACGTTCCGCTGGCGGCGGGCACCGGCGACGACGAGTACTTCGCGGCGTTCGCGACTGTCGAAGAGCGCGTGCGTCGGTTCGAGCCCGAGTTGCTGCTCGTGTCGTGCGGCTTCGACGCGCATGCGGACGACCCGCTCGCAAACCTGCAGCTGTCGACGGAAGCGTTCACTGAGCTTGCGCGACGCGCCACGCAGCTCGCTCCGCGCGTCGCTGCGGTGCTCGAAGGCGGCTACAACCTGCGCACGCTGCCGTCGCTGTTCGAGGCGGCGCTGGACGGATTCGGCACGTAACCGGTGGCCAGGCATATGCCTGGCACCATCGACCCCCGCCCACCTGACCTTCGGTGCCAGGCACTTTACAAAGGATCTCCCTGCAAAGCGCCGCATTCCGAGCGGTATCGCGGGAGCTTCGGTGCCAGGCATATGCCAGGCGTCGACGGCTAGGCGTTCCGCGCGCGGTCGAGCTGCTCGAGCGCTTCTCGGCGCGACGAGACGCGGAGCTTCGAGAGCAAGCTCTTAACGTGTGAGCGCACGGTGTGCTCGGAGATGTAGAGCCGCTGCGCAATCTCTTCGGTTCCGAGGTGGTGGTCGAGCAAGAGCAACACTTCGAGCTCGCGCGCGGTCAGCGCGCGCGCGATCGACTCCGGCACCTCGACGCGGCCGCCGACACGTACCTGGTCGAGCAGCCGCCGGGCGACCGCGCCCGACAGCGCAGCCTCGCCGCGCGCGACGCCGTGCAGAAACTCGACGATGCGCTCGGGCGGCTCGCTCTTCAGCAAGTAGCCGGCCGCGCCGGCGCGGATTGCGCCGAGCAGGCTCTCGTCGTCCTCCGACGCCGTGAGCACGACGACCTCGGCAGCCGGAGCCGCGCCACGGAGCAGCGGCAGGGCCTGGACGCCGCTCATCCCCGGCATCGACAGGTCGAGCAGGATCAAGTCCGGCTGTAGCTCGCGGGCGAGCTCGAGGGCCGCTTCACCGCTCTCTGCCTCGCCCACGACCTCAAACCCGCTCTGGCCGAGCAGGGCGAGCAGCGCCTGCCGCGTCAGGGGGTGGTCGTCGACGACGAGGATCCGCTCGGTCATGACCGCGCCCGATTGTGCCGATATGCGAGCTGATGCGCCACGATCGCTTCGAGTCGTTCCTTTGGGGGCAAGTCCTCCTGATCCTGCTGCTGGCGGCCAGCCTCGGCCTGTTCGTCAGTTACCCATCCCTACGCACGAGCTACGACCTGCCGGAGTTGCGGCTCGTGCTCGCCACCGTCTTCATGCTCGCAGCCGCGCTCGTGGCCGCGCTTGCCGGCACTCGCTTCGCCGCCGAAGGCCGCCGCTTCGACTGTCTGCTCGCCGCCGGCTTTGCGGTGACCTCGCTCTCGTGGCTCGTGTTCACCGTCGCACCCGGCGTCTCCGGCAATAGCGAGTTGAGCGCCTCCACCGCGGGCCGCGCCCTCGGGTGGGTGTTCATCGCCGCCGCGCCGTTCGCGGTTGGTCGCGTCGAACAGCGTCGCAAAGTTCTTTGGTGGTCGCTCGGCGTCGCAGCGGTCGGGTTGATTCCAATCTGGAACCTCTCGCGCAGCGTGCACAACATCAACGGCCTGCTCGCGCTGCTGGCGCTGCTGCAACTCGTCGCCGTTGTTGCGTTCAGCAACCGTTACAGGCTGCACGGCGAAGACCTCGACCAGTGGCTGTCGTACGTCGCAACGCTGACGTTGTTTGCATCACTCGGCGAGATCTTCACGCAAGAGAACGCGTCGACGACATTCGTTCGTACCGACGTGCTCGTGCTCGTGGCGAACGGCATCCTGCTGGTCGGTCTCTGGCGCGCGATTCGCGCCTACGAGTTCGGCCGCGTGGTCGCCGAGGAGCGCGCCCGTGTCGCGCGCGAGATTCATGACGGACTTGCCCAATACCTGTTCGCTGTGTCGACGCACGCGTCGATGCTCGAGGCAGGCGCCGATCCTGGCGAGACGTTGCCGTACCTGAAGGAAGCCGCATTGCTTGCACAGCAGGAAGCGCGCTATGCGATCCTCGCGCTCTCGTCCGCCGCCGGACGCGCACCGTTCGACAGCGCACTGCGCCGCTACGTCGACGTGCTCACCGCCGACGGCGTGCTCGACGTCGAGCTCGAAATCGACCCGCACGTGCAGCTCGGGCCGGACGAGCAGATCGAGATCTTCCGCATCGTTCAAGAGGGACTCGCGAACGTGCGCAAGCACAGCGATGCCCACCGCGCGGTCGTCGAGATCGGCGGGCGCGGCAACGACCGTTACGTGCGTGTGCGCGACAACGGCGACGGCTTCGATCTTGATCAGCCGGAGGCCGGTGAAGGGCTGCGCAACATGCGCGACCGGGCCGAGTCGATCGGCGGAGCCCTGTCGCTGCGCTCGACGCCGGGGCGCGGTACGGCGCTTGAGGTCGTGCTCCGCGCGTAATCTGCGCGCGTGCTCGGAGAGCCGCGCATCGACGTCGACGAGTGCGAGTCGACGCAGCTTCTGCTCGACCCCTCGCTGCCGGAAGGCGCGGTCGCCACGACACGCCATCAGACCGGTGGCCGGGGCCGGCTGGGTCACACGTGGCAGGACGTCCCCGGCGCGGCGCTGCTCTTCTCGGTGCTGCTGAACCCGCCGGCGGGACGACGGCCGCAAGAACTGACGCTCGTCGCCGCCCTCGCCGTCGCGGAAACCGTCGACGGGCTGATCAAGTGGCCGAACGACGTGCTGATCGACGGCCGTAAGGTCTCGGGCGGGATCGCCGAGCTCCGTGACGGGGCGGTCGTGCTCGGCATCGGCGTGAACGTGCACCAGACCGCGGAGCAGCTTCCGGCCGACGCACGCGTGCCGGCGACGTCGCTGCTCATTGCGAACCGCGAACGAGACGTCGACGACCTTCTGCGCGAAATTCTCGCCGCGCTCGACGGCTTCTACTCCGTGTGGCGCGAGAGCGGCCTGGCCGCGCTGCACGGACACATTCGCGCACGCGACGCGTTGCGCGGGAGTGTCGTGACCGTCGACAAACTCAGCGGGATGTCCGACGGCATCGCCGCAGACGGCCGGCTCGAGATCGCCGGTAACTTCGTGGAAAGCGGCGAGGTCAGCCTCTAATTGCATCACCTCACTGGCGCGCTCACACAGACTTGGCCGCCGTTCGTGCTCGTCGCGGGCCTCTTGCTGATCGGCGCCGTTGCGGCGAGAGACGACGTCTTCGAAGCGGTCGGCGCACGCATCGCTGCGACGCGCCTCGGCGCGATCCCGCTGTTGCTCGCGCTGCTCGGGCTCGACGCGATCGTTACGGTCGTGCTCAACCTCGACACTGCGGTCGTCTTCTTGACGCCGGTGCTCGTGCATGCGGCGCACCGCCGCGGGCTCGACTCGGCGCCGTTTCTCTACGGCTGCGTGTTCATGGCGAACGCAAGCTCGACACTGCTGCCTGGCTCGAACCTGACCAACCTGCTCGTCCTCGGACGGTCAAGCGGCACGGACTTCGCAGGCCGAACATGGTTGCCGTGGCTCGCGTCTGTCGCGATAACTGCAGCGTTCGTTGCGATCGTGCTGAGGCCGCGCGCAGCAGAGCGTGAGCTCGAGCCGGCGCCGCCGTTCCGCCTCGGCATCGGCGTTGCGGCAACGATCGCAGCGGCCGCCGTAGTGCTCGTGTTGCACAACGCCGCGCTCCCCGTACTCGGAATCGGCGTGCTCGCGTGCCTGCTGCGCCGCGTCGTGCCGCGCATCGACGTGCGCACACCTACGCTGCTCTTCGTCGTGGCCGTCGGGCTGGGCACGCTCGGCCGCCTCTGGCACGGCCCGGAACACCTGCTCGCCTCGAGTGATCGCTGGGTGACCGGGTTGATCGGCGCGGGTGCGTCGGTGATCGTCAACAACCTGCCGGCCGCGGTTCTGCTCTCCGCGCAGCGACCGCCGCATCCCGTCGCGCTGCTGCTGGGGCTCGACCTCGGGCCGAACCTTGCCGTCACCGGCGCGCTTTCTGCAGTGCTGTGGTGGCAGGCAGCGCGCACCGCGGGCGTTCGCCCGTCGATAGTGCGCTTCTCGCTGCTCGGCATCGTGCTGACACCGCTTACGCTCGCCGCCTCGCTCGCGCTCAGCTGAGCAAGTCGACCTCGTCGTCGTCGGCCAGGACGTGCTCGCGGCCGACGCGCTGACCGTCGAACTTCGCGGACGGGCCGGTGATCGTCGCGCCGATGCACGACTCGCCAAGCTCGTGATGCACCGCATGCGCGGCGTCGAGCACCGTCGCTCCTGGCTCAAGCGCGAACGGCTCCCCGCGTAGGAACACGCGCATCAAGCCGGTCAGCTCCCACAGCCGGTCGCGAAACGCCTCGAGCCGCGCATCGTCGAGCACCGACACGCCGATTGCCGGTAAGCCGACGGCGCGGCCGATCCGGTCCACCCGGGACTCGTCGGCTTCATCGAGCTTCGTCACGGCGAGGATCGCTCGCTTCTCGATTCCCGCCGCCGCGACCTCGTCGCGGATCAACGCGAGCTCGTCGAGCGGCGCGTTCGCCGGCAGGCAGAACACGATCGCATCGGCACCCCGCAGCACGCCGAGCAGCGCGCGTCCGCCGCCGCGATCCTCGCTGGCGCCTTCGATCAGTCCTGGGATCTCCACCAGCTGCACACGCACGCCGCGCAGCGTCACGACGGCGGGCACCGGCCGTGTCGTCGTGAACGCGTAGTCGCCCGTCTTGATCTGGATGCTCGAAAGCGCCTGCAGCAGCGACGACTTGCCGGCGTTCGGAGCGCCGACGAGTGCGATCTGCGCAACGCCCTCGCGCCGCACGGAAATCGAGTCGCGATGCACCGCCTTCTTGCGAATGCGCGCGGCGTCGATCTGCGCGTTCACCCACTTGCGCAGGTCGGCATATGGGCCGTTCTTGTAGTCGGGCAGCTCCGTGAGGATCGCGCGGAGCTCCCTGATGCGTTCGCCGCCCTCCTTGCCAACAAGGCGGCGCTGGATCATCTGCTTGTGAACGCGATGCGGGATTGGCATCGGGTCGACCTTCCTTTCCTGAGTTCGACTACTCAGACGGGAAGGCGCACGCGCAGCCGCGGACGGCGGACTACGCGTCCCTGTCCCGCCGCTTCCTCGGACGCTTGATCTCGAAGCGGCGGACTAGCCGTTTTGCTGGTACGTGAGTGAGAGCCAGCGAGTCATCGCTGCGCGAGTGTATCGCGCTCTTTGTCTCGCGACAGCGTCGGGCGCTGTTCGCCGGCTTCGCGCGACCAGGCAAGCGTGTCGACGGCCGTTTGCTCGAGCGGCCGGAACGTGAGGCCCGCCGCAAGCGCTTTCGAGATGTCGGCCTGCAGCATCCCCGCATATTCGGCGCCGGGCAGCCACAGCGGCAGCTCCAGCCATGGCTCAACGCCCGCGTCGAGCAGCGTCTGATCGTCGACCCAGTGCAGCTGTGAGTCACCGCCAACTGCATCCGCGATGCGCGTGAGCGCGCCGCTCATCGTGAGCCTCTTCGCCGGGCCTGTCGCAATGAACGCGCCGCCGGGACCGCGTTCCGCGAGCTCGACGAGCCAGCCGGCGAGGTCGCGGACGTCGATGAACTGCACGGGCGCGTTCGGATCGCCCGGCGCCAGCACGTCGCCGCCTTCTGCGAGCCGGCGCGGCCAATATGTGAAGCGCTCCGTCTGGTCGTGCGGGCCGACGATGAGGCCAGCGCGGACATTCGTGCCGCGCTCGCCGTAGAGCTCGTCGACGACGTGCTCGCACGCCGCTTTCAACGCACCGTAATCGGGACCGCGGTGTTCCTCGGACAGCGGATCGGAGAGCTCCGCGAGCGGTGAGCTCTCGTTGACCGGCAAGCTCGCGTCCGCGTACGCCGAGATGCTCGACACGAACACATAGCGGTCGACCGCGTCGTGCAGCAGCTCCGCCGACTGGCGCACGACCCGCGGCACGAAGCCGCTCGCATCGACGACGCCGTCCCACGTGCGGCCGCGCAACGCCTCGAGGTCGCCGTCGCGGTTGCCTACGAGATGCTCCGCCTCGGGAAACAGGCCGGGATTCGTCTGGCCGCGCGTAAACGTCGTCACATCGTGGCCGGCGGCAAGCGCCTCCTCCACCACGTGTCGGCCGAGAAAGAGGGTTCCGCCCAAGACGAGCAGCTTCATGCTGTATGTGTACGCGATGCGGTCGATCGATGTCGTGTGCTGCCACGCTGGCGGGGAGATCGGCAACGTGGTGGTCGCGGGCGTCGAGCCTCCGCCCGGCGCAACAGTCCGCGAGCAAATGGAAGCGTTGCGCGCGGACGACCGCCTCCGCCGCTTCCTGCTTCGCGAGCCGCGCGGCTCGGTTGCCGTGCACGCCGACCTGATCGTCCCCGCGACGCGCGAGGACTGCGCCTTCGGCTACGTGATCATGGAGCCGACCGAGTATCCGCTGATGTCGGGCTCGAACACGATCTGCGTCGCAACCGTTCTGCTCGAGACCGGCATGGTCGAGATGCATGAGCCCGAGACGGTCGTGCGCCTCGAAGCGCCGGCGGGTGTCGTCGAGATTCGCGCCGCGTGCCGCGACGGCCGTGTGGAGAGCATCGAGTTCACAAACGTTCCCGCGTTCGCCGTTCAGCTCGACGCGATGCTCGACGTCGGAGGTGTTGCGCTCATCGTCGACATCGCGTTCGGCGGCATGTTCTACGCGATCGCCGATGCGCGGGCGCTCGGGTTTTCTCTCACGCCTGAAGAAGCGCGCGACCTGTGCATCGTCGGCGAGCGTATTCGCATCGCCGCCAAGGAGCAGCTCGACGAACGCGTGACGATCGTGCAGATCGCCGAACCCTGGCAAGGCATCGGTGCGACGTCGAAGAACGCCGTCGTGATCGCGCCGGGCCGACTCGACCGCTCGGCGACCGGAACCGGTCTGTCAGCGCGCATGGCGGCGCTGCATGCGCGCGGCCTGATGTGTGTCGGCGACTCGATGACACACGCCTCCGTCATCGGCTCCACGTTCGACGGGCGCATCGTTGCGGAGACCGACGACGGGATCGTCCCCGCGATCCGCGGCAGCGGCTTCATCACCGGGCGCACGACTTGGTATGTCGACGACCGCGACCCGTATCCCGAGGGCTACCTGCTCTCGGACACGTGGCCCGGCGGCGACGTGCAGGACTAAGACAATTCGCGTGCGCGGGCGAGCAAGGCAGCTTCGGCTGCCTCTTCACTGTGGTGCGCGTTCACACTCCACGCCGCGTGCTCCGCAAGCTGTGCTTCGACGCTCGCCAGCATCTCGGCCATCGCCTGCTGCGACGACGAGCCCGCTTGCCGCCTTGCTTCCGCACACGCGGCAGGGTCGAGCGCCGAGGCAAGTGTCGCCGCGTCGAGTTCGGCCGAATGTCCAAGAGCATTTGCCGCGGAAGACAGACGCTCGGGGGTGAGCGCAGACGGCGGCTCACCGGCGTCGACCAGCTCGCGCACCGCGCGACCGACGACCTTGTGCGCGCTGCGGTAGTCGAGCTGACCCGAAAGGGCGAGCACGTCCGCGACGTCGGCAGCAGTGACAAAGCTCTCGCGCGCGATCTGTTCGAAGCGATCAAGGCGCAGGTCGATGCCGTCGAGCACCGACGCTGTGAGGCGCGCGATCGCGACTGCCTCTTCGAGCGCGCGCGGCACTGTTCCGTTCAACAGATGGAAATGGTCGGTGCGCGCCGATCCGGTGTGCAGCGCGACGAGCGCGGCTGACACGTCGCCCGCTGCCTGCCCCGCCTGCGTGCGGATCGCGGCGAGCGCATACGGATTCTTCTTTTGCGGCATCAGCGCGCTCGCGCGGCTGTGCGCGTCGGCGAGCTCGACGAGCCCGAACTCCTGACTCGCATAAATCTCAAAATCTTGCGCGAGCTCACTCTGGTGCGTCGCGGCGATCGCGAGTGTTGCGAGCAGGTCGACGTAGACATCGGCCTGCCACGCCGCATCCTTCGCGTGCTCGATCAGCCCGTCGCAGCCGAGCAGCTCTGCGAGCCGGATGCGATCGAGATTCCAGCGTGACCCCGCGCTCCCGCCCGCGCCCGCGACGCTCTTGCCGAGCGCAGCGTGCGAGTCGCGCGTGCGGTCGGCGTCGCGCAACGCGGGGTACGCGTAGGCAAGCAGCAGGTGACCAACGGTGGTCGGCTGTGCCGGCTGCAGGTACGTGTAGTCGGTTGCAAGTGCGGCTCGCGTCCTGGCGGCGTGCGCCGCCAACGCAGCGACCTGGGCGGCGAGCGCGTCATGCAGCTCGCGCACGCCCATGCGCGCGGTGACGCGAACGCCGACGCGGAACGCTTCACGCCGCGGACGCCCAGCGCTCAACCAGCCGGCCGCCGAGCGACCAACGCGTCGCTCCAATTCCGCTTCGCGGGAATTGAAGGCATCACCAAGAGATGCGTTCCACGGAAACTCGTCGCCCGGAATCTCGTGCAGCTCGAGCAGCCCACGCAGCAACGCCTGCGCGTCATCGCCGCGAAGGTCGCCGCCCTCGACGAGCGCGACTACGTGCGCGAGGTCGGCAAGCGACAGTCCCTTTGCGAGGCGCGGGCCATGCGCCGCCTCGGCGGCGAACGCCGCCGCCACCAGCTCGTCGGCTGCCGCGCCGCGCAGGCGGCCGCCCCGTCCCAGCTCCTCGCTCACGCGCGCAGCCTAAAGCAGTGCGCGCGGCCAGAGTCGGCGCGTCGCCACGACGTTCCCCTCGGCGACAAGCAGCAGGATGTGCGCCGAGAGGTAGATCCACGAAAGGAGCCCGATCACGAGGGCGAACGTCCCGTACGTGTTGCTCGCGTGATTAACGATGTGGCCGACGTAGTAGCCGCCGACGAGCTGCAGGATCTCGTACGCGATCGCCGCGGCGATCGCACCGCCACGAATCATCCGCCAGCTCACATCCTTCGCCGTCAGCAGGCGCAGTGCGACCCAGAAGAGCCCAAAGTCGAGCGCGATCGAAAGCGCGACGGCACCGATCTTCCACGCGATCCCGAGCGACGCACCGGACGACGCGATGCTGCCCACGACGGTTACGGCGAGCGCACCGGTGCCGAGCAACACCAGCAAACCGAGCGCGCGCAGCCGCGCTGCGACAAACCCCGGCCGTTCGTCACGCGGAACGTCCCAGACCTTGTCCATCGCATATTCCGCCGAGACGAAGACGCCCATGCCGGCCCACAACGATGCCGCGCCGCCGAGCGCGAGCGCGAGCACGCTTCCTTGCAACGCATGCACTTGCAGGTCGTGGCCGATCACCGGAAATTGCCCGAGCGCCGACGAGAGGATGGTGTGTTGCAGATGTGCGTGGCCGCGCAGCACATAGCCGAGCCCGCTGACGAAGACGAGCAGCAGCGGGAAGACCGAGAAAAACGCGTAGTACGTGACGGTCGCAGCGAGATACCCGCCCTGATCTTCGGAGTACTTCTTCGCGACCGCGAGCGGAAACCCGAGCCACGCCCGGGAGCGCTGAAACTCGTCGAACCGCTGCAGCCACGCACGCATCGGCGTTCAGTTCCCCGCGCGTCGAGAAATCCACCTGTGCAACTGAGGGGCCGTGATCACGCGGTTCCTCCGACAACCTTTGCGAGATTGTCGAGCTCGTTTGCCCGACCGGCGAGCAGCCGCTCGGTCCACACCTCGTCGTGCATCGCTCCGACGTCCATCGTCACCTGCACACCGTCACCGGCCGGCGTGATCTCGATCGTCGTCATGAACTCGTACGGCTCGTGATCCGGCACGAAGTCGACGTGCGACGAGTACGCGAGACGCGTCGGTGCAGCGACCTCGGTGAACGTTTTGCGCGATACGGTCGCGAGCGGCAGGCCGGCGTTCTGCATGAACTCGATTTGCTCCGGGCCAGTCGCGGTCATCGTGTAGACGAGCGCACCGCCAGGCTCGAGCTCGAGCACGTCGACGCTCACGCTGAACCCGTCGGGCGACCACCACGACTCGATGCCTGCCGGTGTCGTCCAGAGCTCCCAGATGCGCTCGGCGGTTGCCGGATACGTGCGTTCGAGGCGGTTCGATTGCGTCATGCATCCCCCTGTATTTGAAAAAGCGAGTGATCGAAATGGAGAAGCTCCCTCGCGGGAGCTTCTCGGTAGCAGGCCTGTAAGCCGGATTCTGTCTTGGGCGACCATCCATCTAACGCAGCTACCCGGGCCCTGGGCGGGCAACCTCATAACGGGCCCTGTTCGCCTTGCACCGGACGGGGTTTAGCGAGCCGCCGTGTCGCCACGACGCTGGTGGGCTCTTACCCCACCGTTTCACCCTTACCTCGCGCGTCTCCGGAGATACGCGCGGGGCGGTTTGCTTTCTGTTCCACTTTCCGTCGGCTTTCGCCGCCTTCCCTTGCGGAAGCGTCCTGCCCTTCGGTGTCCGGACTTTCCTCGACGTCCCGAAGGACGCCGCGGTCACCCGGCCTGCACCTCAAATTCTAGCCCGGTTTCGAGAGCTTCCTCATCGCCGAGCTGGCTCCCGCATTCCGGGCAGAACACCGTGCCGCCACGCCCGTGCATGACGAACTCGCTGCACAGCAGGCACTCGAGCGATGCGCCACGCAGCAGCGCAACGAGCTCCTGGTCGAGCGAACGGGCGAAAGACACCGTCGGCACTAGAGCTCCCGGAACACTCCCACGACACGGCCCAGGATTTGCACGTGCGGCGAGTAGATCGGCTCCATCGACGCGTTCTCGGGCTGCAGCCGAATGCGGTTCTGCTCGCGGTAGAACGTCTTGACCGTCGCCGAGTCGAGCGCTTCGTCGTCTCCCGCTAGAGCGACGACAATTTCACCGTTCCGTGCGTCCTGCTGGCGCTGCACGATCACGAGGTCGCCGTCGAGGATGCCGGCTTCGATCATCGACTCGCCCTTCACACGGAGGACGAAGTCGCCCTTCGTCGATGCGGGCATCGCGATGTACTCCTCGACGTTCTGGTCGGCGAGCAGCGGTCCGCCGGCTGCGATCTGGCCAAGGAGCGGGAGGCGCTGGGCTTCGACCGCCTCCTCGTCGGCGTGAATGGGCGCGGCCTTTTCGCGGCCGAGCAGCTCGAGAGCACGTGGTTTCGTCGGGTCGCGCTTGAGCAGGCCGGCGCGCTCCAGGTTCGCCAGATGGGCGTGCACGGTCGACGGCGAGGCCAGGCCGACGCGTTCGCCGATCTCGCGGACGGTCGGCGGATAGCCGTGCCCGTCGACGTATTCGACGAGGTAGTTCCAGATCTCCTGTTGCCGCGCGGTCAGCTGCACCGCCGTACCTCCGGGATCGTTGACATGGATTGAAAACAATGCTTTCCGAACGTGTGTTCGGTATGAGAGTAGGGACTCCTGCGGACGGCGTCAAGATGTCCGAATGGCCGAACTGGCCTTCCGGCCCCTGACGCGCGACGACCTGCCGCTCCTGCACGAGTGGCTCGTTCGCCCGCACGTGCAGCGCTGGTGGAACGAAGGGCGAACGCTCGCGGAGGTCGAAGCGCATTACGGGCCCGCGCTCTCCGGCGAGGACCCGACCTATCACTACATCGCCGTCGAGGATGGGCGCCCGGTCGGGTTCTTCCAGACGTACCTGTACTGGGACTACCCGGAGGAAGCCTCGCGCATGGAGCTCGATCCGGACGCCGCCGGCGTCGATCTCTTCATCGCGGACGAGGAGCGCATCGGCCGAGGGCTGGGCAGCGAGTTACTGCGGCGGTTCGTCGACGAGTACGCCTTCGCGCTGCCCGGCGTCACACATTGCATCGCCGAGCCCGAGGAGACCAACATCGCGTCGATCCGCGCATTCGAGAAGGCGGGCTTCCACGTCGTCAGCGCGTGGGACAACGCCGTCGACGGAAAGCGGCACGTCATCGTCCGACGCGACCGGACGTGAGCCACCTTCAGCGTTAGCGGAAGCGGCGCGCCGCCGCTCTGCTGATGCCGTCAAGCGCGGCGACGATGGCGACTGCGATCAAACCGTAGATCGGCATGAGGACGATCCCGATCGCCTGGGTAGACGACTGATCGTTCGGGTCGAGAGTCGCAACCTGGAGCAACACAACGACCGTTCCGGCAGCGACGACGGCCACACCTTCCGAAGTCCGACCGAGCAGTTTGGCGCGGCGCGCGATGCTAAGTCCGACGAACGGAACGACAGCAAAGAACGCCATCCAGGCCATCCCACTGCCAGAGAGCAAGTTCGTCTGGCCCGGCCACACATGCGAGTACCACACGTAGGGAGCGAGTCCCACCGCGCCACCGATGACGAGAATCGCAACGAGCTCCGTGCGGGAAGGCGGTGCCATCCGTCAACGATAAAAGGAAAGGTGTCTGACACGTTGTGCCAGACACCTTTGGTCATGCGCTGGAGAGGACTTGAACCTCCACGACCGCAATGGCCACTAGGCCCTCAACCTAGCGCGTCTACCAATTCCGCCACCAGCGCGTGGGACGCCATGTTAGCCGGGGCTACTGAATCGGGGTCAGCTCGCGCTCGAGCGTCTCGCGCTCGGGCTCGAGCCACTCCGGAAGACACAGCTGCGAGCCGAGCTGCTCCTCGTCGACGCGAAAACCCGGAGGGTCTGTCGCGATCTCGATCAGCACGCCGTCGGGCAGACGAAAGTAGATCGAGCGGAAGTACTTGCGGTCCTGCACTGCCGTCGGACGCAGGCCGAGCTCCTGCAACTGACCGAGCCAACTCGCCTCTTCCTCGTCGCCGGAGACGCGCCACGCGATGTGATGCGTCGTGCCCGCTCCGATCAACGCCGGGGCCTCCATCGGCGCTGCAAATTGAAGAGCGGAATCGGCGCTGAAGAGACCTGCGTAGAGATCAGGGTTACCGATCACTTCGACGTCGTGCAGTGCAGGCGTCTCGCCGGGATAGAGCCGCAGCTCGAGCCCGTCGGGATCGACATCCGCCGTCTCGTCCGAAACAGTCGGCGTGACGAGCCCGATCGACTTCAACGTCCCGCGACCGAGGCGGCCCTTCTCGGCGCGTGGCCATTCGAAGAACGTGATCAACGAACCGGGCGATCCGTTTTCGTCACCGAAGTAGAGGTGGTAGCTGTGCGGGTCGTCGAAGTTGACCGTCTTCTTCACCAGCGAGAACGACAACGTGTCGCGGTAGAAGTCGAGGGTCTGCTGCGCGTCGGAGCAGACGCACGTCACGTGATGCAATCCCGCCAGCTGCACGCGGGGAGTCTACGAACTACTTGAGCAGCCGGAAGAGATAAACGGTGTTCGCGAAGAAGAGCAGCGCGACCACCAGCGTGACGCGTGTGAGATTGCGCTCGACGATGTGCGTGCCGCCCTGCGAGGTCGGCGTGAAGCCCATCCCGCCCATGCCGGCATCGCGGCCGGAGTGCATGAGGATGAGGCCGACGAGACCGGCCGACAGGCACACCTGGATCACGGAGAAGACGGGAAGCACGGCCGTAGGGTAGCTAGGAAGCGGCCGCGTCGAGGATCGCGCGCAGCAGGTCGCCCGCGATCTGATCCTTCGTCACGTAGCCATGCGCCCCGGCGGTGCGCGCGCGGGAGACATCCTGATTCGACGCGGAGCCGGTGAGCACTATCACCTGCGTTTTCGGCAACTCGCTGCGAATCTCGCGGGTCGCCTCGATCCCGTCGAGCACGGGCATCGCGATGTCCATCAGCACCACGTCGGGCTGCTCTGCCCTCGCGAGATCGACGGCCTCGCGCCCGTCGACTGCACGGCCGACGACGCGGATGCGCGCATCCGTCGAAAGGATCGCCTCGAGCGCCTCGGCAAAGAGCCGCTGGTCGTCGGCGATCAACACACGCACCCTCTCCCCCATCACCTCTACCTTATGGACCATGGACGTAGACACTGCAAGGGCGAAGATCCACGATCTGCTGCTGACCGGTGACAATCGGCTCAAGCAAGGTGTCTCCGCGGAGAAGATCCGCCAGAGCTATGAGCAGGCTTTACAAGTCGCGCGCGAGGCGGGGCTCGAGGAGAGCGTCGCACCCCTTGTCGAGATCAGGCTTGCTGATCTCGAGCGGCTTGCAGGATCGCCTCCAGCCTCTCCGCCTGACGCCTGACGTCGTGCTCGACGGCGGCCGCGCGGGCGGCCTCGTTGGGACGCGGCAGCGACGCGGCGAGCTCCAGCGCGCGTGACAACTCGGGCACGTCGAGCGGGTCGACGAGCACGCCCGCGTCGGGCGTGACGAATTCGGGTGGCCCTCCAACGCGCGTCGCGACGACGGTGCGCGAGCACGCCATCGCCTCGAGGATCGCCTGACCGAACGGTTCGACGAGTGACGGACCGCAGACGACGTCGGCCGCGCAGAGCCAGCCGGCGACGTCGGTGTGCGGAACTGCACCGACAAGGCGCACGCGCTCGCGACCGTCGAGTTGGGCGCGCAACGGCCCATCGCCGACGAACGTCAGCGAGCCCTTCTGCAACGTTGCGAACGCGTCGGCGAGACGCACGACGTTCTTACGTTCGCTGAGCGCGCCGACATGCACGAACGCGGGGCTCTGCAACCGAGCAGCAGGAGCAACATCGGTGAACCGCAGCAGGTCGACACCCGAGTCGAGCACAACAGTCTTCCCTGCAGCGCTTGGAATCTTGTCGACCAACTCGCGGCGTAGGTAGTCGGAGACCGCAATCACCGCCGACGCGCGCGAGACGACACGACGCGTGAGCGTTGCGACTCCCGGCACGGCACCGATGTTGCGCACGTCTCGCCCGTGCGCCGTGACGACGAGCGGGGCATCGACGGTCGAGGCGATCAACCCTGCCGGCACAAGGAAGTGTGCCCACACGACGTCCGGCTTCGCGGCGGCCCGCGTGCGGCGCGCAAGCTCGAGGTAACGGAGCTTGCCGCCAGAGCGCGTATCGAGCACTGCGCGTTCGATCTCGTGACCGCGTTCTGCAAGCGCGCTTTCCAGTTGTGCGACGAACACGCCGAGGTCGGGGTCGTCCGTCCCCGGATACATCTGCGAGACGAGGAGGACTTTCAACGCGAGAGGCGGTCGAACTCGCCCCACTCCTCGCGGAGCACGCCGCAAATCTCGCCGATCGTGCAGCGGGCGCGCAGCGCAGCGCGCATCGGGTAGAGCATGTTCGCATCGCCACGCGCCGCGTCACGAACGTCGACGAGCATTTCCGCCACCTCTTCCTTGTTGCGACCGGCGCGCACCTTTGCCGTTCGCTCCACCTGTCGGAGCTCGGATGCGGGGTCGATCGTGTGCAGCGTGATCGGCTGCTCGTCCTCGAGCTCGTACGCGTTCACGCCGACGATCACCCGCTCGCCACTCTCGATCTCGCGCTGCCAGCGGAACGCAGCCTCCTCGATCTCACTCTGCACGAAACCCGACTCGATAGCCGCCACCGCACCGCCGAGCTCGGCAATTTTTTCGATGAGTTGAGACGCCCGATCCTCCAACTCGTCCGTGAGCGCTTCGACGTAATACGAACCGCCGAACGGGTCGGCCGTGTTCACGGCGCCCGATTCGGTTTGCAGGATCTGCTGCGTGCGCAGCGCGATCGTCGCCGCTCTCTCCGTCGGCAACGCGAGAGCTTCGTCGAACGCATTCGTGTGGATGCTCTGCGCACCGCCGGCGACAGCGGACATCGCCTGCACGGCAACGCGGACGATGTTGTTCTCGGGCTGCTGCGCAGTGAGCGTAGAGCCGCCGGTCTGCGCGTGAAAGCGAAGCGCCTGAGCCTTCGGGTTCGTCGCGCCGAAACGCTCGCGCATGATGCGCGCCCACAGCCGCCGTGCCGCGCGGAACTTCGCGACCTCCTGGAAGAAGTCGTTGTGCGCGTTGAAGAAGAACGACAGGCGCGCCCCGAACTCGTCAGGCGACAGTCCCGCCTCGACAGCGGCAGTGCAGTACGCGATGCCGTTCGCGAGCGTGAACGCGAGCTCCTGCACTGCAGTCGATCCCGCTTCGCGGATGTGGTACCCGGAGATCGAAATCGTGTTCCACGACGGGATGCGCTCCGCGCAGTATGCGAACAGATCCGTCGTCAGTCGCATCGACGGGCGGGGCGGGAAGATGTAGTTGCCGCGCGCGATGTACTCCTTGAGGATGTCGTTCTGCACCGTGCCGCGCAGCTGCGCGCTTGCGACTCCTTGCTCCTCCGCGACAAGCTCGTAGAGAAGAAGCAGCAATGACGCCGGCGCGTTGATCGTCATCGACGTCGAGACATCGTTCAGCGGAATGCCGTCGAAGAGCACTTCCATGTCGGCGATCGAGTCGATCGCGACGCCGGTGCGGCCAACCTCACCGAGCGCACGCGGGTCGTCGGAGTCGTAGCCGAGCTGCGTCGGCAGGTCGAACGCGATCGACAACCCCGTCTGCCCGCGATCGAGCAGGTAGCGGTAGCGCTCGTTCGACTCCTCCGCCGACGAGAAGCCGGCGTACTGGCGAATCGTCCATGGCTTGCCGCGATACATGTCGCGGTACGGCCCGCGCGTGAACGGGAACTCGCCCGGCGGCTCGAGCTCGCGCGGCGCATCCTCCGGCGTGTAGACCGGCTTGACCTCGATGCCGCTCTCTGTCTCGATCTTCTTTGAAGTGCCGTGATCCGTCGTTGCCATCAGCTGAAAGTATGCTCGCGTCGTGCGCGTCTTCGCTCTCGCGCTCGCCGCCCTTGCGCTGATCTTCGTTTCCGGCGCTGCTGCCAAGCCGCCCGGGCTGAAGCTGCTCGTGCGTCAGACGAGCCACGGGCTACTCGCCTTCAGCGGCGACGGACGGCTGATGTCGGAGGGCGGCACGATTATCGGGCGAACGACGCTGCCGACGAAGTACCTCGTCTGGTCCCCAACCGGCGAGCGTGCCGCGTGGGTGACGACGGGCGGCAGCGTGATGGTTTGGACGCCGTCGGGGACGAAGCGCATCGAACCGAAGGGCTGGGGCGCCGACTGGTTCTTCCGCCAGAACGGTCTGGCGTGGAGCGCGGACGGATCGTCGCTCGCGATCGGTCGCGGCGCACGCATCTGGGTGTGGCACGACGGTGGCGCGCAGGACGTCGCCGGCAACTCCTCGGGCGCAACGCTTGCTGGCGGTCCCGCACTCGCCGTACCGTTCGCGTGGAGCGGCGACCAGGTGCTGTGGTGGTCGTGGCCGGGTTCGGGCTCGATCGCTGCGGACGGCGTGTCGCTGTACGAAGGAAACCGCCTGCTCGGCGTCACGCTGATGTATCCCGACTACACCGCGGCGTGCGGCGCGCATGTCGCGTTCACCGAAGGCGTCGACCGCTACTCGACGGACGGCAAGTCGATCGTGTTCGACGGCACCGTCGTCGGGCATGACGACCTGGACTCATACACCGAGCCCGCGTGCACGTCGTCCGGTCGCCTCGTCGCCGCGGTGAGCCGCAACATCGTCCCGCGGCTGACGACCGAGACGCATCGCTCGCTCTGGCAGCTGCTGCCGACGCGTAAGCAGCTGACGAAACCACCGTGGGGTTGGAGCGACGAGAACCCGCGCCTGTACACGAACGGCGACGTCCTCTTCGTGCGCACACGATCGACGTCCGCGAAACAGAACGTCACGCAAACGGGGCACGTGATGTTGCTGTCGCACGGCAAGCTCACGCACCTCGCGACGATCGGCTTCACGGAAAGCGAGCTGAGCAACGTGTTCCCAATCGAGTACTACGGCCACTACGACTGGACGCACCAGTTGGCGGTGTGGCCGTGAGCGTTCGCGTGCGTCTGTTCGCGGGCCTGCGCGAGCGCGCGGGCTGGTCGGAGCGCGAAGTCGACGCCGCGCGCGTCTCGGATGTGTGGGCGGCGCTCGACCTCGGCGACGAGCCCGACGGGTTGCTGTATGCAGTCAATAAGGCATATGCGTCTCGCGACACGGTTCTCGCAGATGGAGACGAGGTCGCGCTGATCCCGCCGGTCTCCGGCGGTGCGTTCCTGCTCAGCGACGAGCCGCTGTCGCTGGAGAAAGCCGTCGACGAGGTGCGCGACGAGCGGGCCGGCGCGATCGCGACGTTCCTGGGCACGACGCGCATCGAGTCGCGTGGCCGCAAGGTGACGCACCTCGACTACGAGGCGTACGAAGGAATGGCCGAGCAAACGATGGCCGAGATCTCCGAAGAGTTGACGCAGCGCTACGAGTTGACAGCGATCGCGATCCACCACCGCATCGGCCGCGTAGAAATCGGCGAAACGTCGGTCGTGATCGCAGTGTCTGCACCCCATCGGCAGGCAGCACTCGCAGCCTGCAAGGACGCGATTGACACACTGAAGGAGCGCGTGCCGCTCTGGAAGAAAGAGGTCTACGACGGCGGCGAGGAATGGATCGGCCGAGGTAGCTGAGGGTCTGCCCCGTGTCTGACCCCAAGACCCCGCGAGCGCGGGGCGACGGGGACACTTCTCCGCGCCGCATCGTCCCTGCAAATCGCGCAAATCCGAGCCGCTTCTCGACGGCGACGGGGTCAGGCAGGTGCCAGACCCCGGACCCCCTGGCTACCGTCCGCCCGAGGATCGTGAGCGACTACCAATACAACCCCATCAGCACCGGCCCCGACTGGCGGGCGCGGCTGAAGAAAATCACCGGCCCAGTCGTCGCGGGTGCGATCGCGCTTGCGAAATGGACGTTCGTACTCGTCAAGTTCGGCAGCATCTTCATCGCGGTCGGCGGCTACGCGCTGATCTGGGGCTGGACGTTCGGCGTCGGCATCGTCGTACTGATCCTGTTGCACGAGCTCGGTCACTTCATCGAAGCGAAACGCGAAGGGCTGAGCCCGCGGCTTCCCGTGTTCTTGCCGTTCCTCGGCGCGTATGTGCGCTACACGCGCGGCAACCCGTGGCAGACCGCGCGCGTGGCGATCGCCGGGCCGATCCTCGGCGGCGTCGCATCACTCGGTTGCTATTTCATCGCGCGCGCCGACCACTCGTCGCAGCTGCAAGCGCTCGCGTACTTCGGCTTCCTGCTCAACCTCTTCAACCTGCTGCCGTTCGGATTCCTCGACGGCGGCGCGGTGTGGCGTTCGGCCAACTGGTTGCGCCACGGCGGCGGCGGAAACAAGGCGCTCATCACCTACGTCCTCTACTTCGGCACGGCGATCGGCCTCGTCATCGGTATGACGGTCGCGCACGTTCACCAAACACGCCTATGACGACCGACGACCAGCAGCTGCTGCTCAGCCATCCCGTCGACAACATCGACGAGACAGTGCGGAAAGCGGCGGACGAGTTCCGCGCCGGATTCGAGAAGGTTGCGCTGATCGACCGCCCAGCGGTGACGCTGTTCGGGTCGGCGCGCGTGCCGGAAGGCAGCGCGCCCTACGAAGCCGCGCGCGCGGTCGGACGCTCTTTCGCCGAACGCGGCTGGGCGGTGATCACGGGCGGCGGTGGCGGCGTAATGGAAGGCGGCAACCGCGGCGCGAAAGAAGGCGGCGGGCTGTCCATCGGCTTCAACATCGAGCTGCCGCACGAGCAGGCACCGAACCCGTACTGCGATATCGAGTACACGTTCAGCCACTTCTACGCACGCAAGGTGTGCTTCGTGCGCCCGGCGGAAGGGTTCGTCATCTTCCCAGGCGGCTTCGGAACGCTCGACGAGCTCTTCGAGTCGCTCACGCTGATCCAGACCGGCAAGGTTCTGCACTTCCCGACGGTTCTTTTCGACACTGCCTACTGGCGCCCGCTGCTCGACTGGATTCAGGATCGCCTACTCGTCGACGGGATGATCTCGCCAGACGACCTCCAGCTGCTGCACGTCACGGACGATCCGCAGGACGCGTGCGACCGCGTGATCGAGTGCTACCTCCAACAGTGCGCGGAGATGCCGCACGCACCGCACAAGGAAGACGCGCAGTAATGGAGCTGCGCGATCTTCCGTCGGTGGACGAGCTCGCGCGCGAGTCCGACGATCCGCTCGCAGTCGACGCCGCACGCACGGTCCTCGCGCAAGCCCGCGAGGAGATTCGCGCCGGCGCGGATCCCGGCGACCTCACGCAGCGAATGAACGAGCAGCTCACCGCGTCGCGCGCGCCGTCGTTGCGACGTGTGCTGAATGCGTCCGGCGTGATCGTGCACACGAACCTCGGCCGCGCGCCGCTGCCGCAAGCCGCACTGGCGCGCATCGCCGACGTCGCGCTCGGATATTCCAATTTGGAGTTCGACGAAATACTCGGCGTGCGTGGCTCGCGCCAGGACCACGTGGCGGCGATCTTGCGAAAGCTCACCGGCGCGGAAGCGGCGATCGTCGTCAACAACAACGCGGCCGCGATGCTGCTGGCCGCGGCCGCGCTTGCCGACGGCGGCGAGGTGATTGTGTCGCGCGGCGAGCTGATCGAGATCGGCGACGGCTTCCGCATCCCCGATGTCGTCTCGCGCTCGGGCGCGAAGCTCGTCGAGGTCGGCACCACCAACCGCACGCGCGCCAAGGACTACGAGAAGGCAATCGGCAAGCGCACGGCGCTGTTGTTGCGTGTGCACCAGTCGAACTTCCGTGTCGTCGGCTTTACGGAACGGCCGACACTCGAGAAGCTCGCACAGGTCGCGCGCCGCCATGACGTGCCGCTGCTCGACGACCTCGGCTCGGGCGCGTTTGTCGATATCGCCGACGAGCCGACGGCGGCGCAGTCACTCGCGGCGGGCTCAGACGTCGTCTGCTTCAGCGGCGACAAGCTGCTCGGCGGCCCGCAGGCGGGTGTGATCGCCGGACGTGCCGATCTGATCGAGAAGCTGCGCCGTCACCCGCTGCACCGTGCGCTCCGAATCGACAAGCTCTCGCTCGCCGCACTCGAAGCGACGCTGCTCATCTATCTCGAGCCGAAGCGCGCGCTCGCCGAGGTTCCCGTGTTGCGCATGCTGCACGAAGAGCCCGAGACGACCCGGGCGCGCGCGGCACGACTTGCATCGGCAGTCGGCGGCGAGGTCGAGGAGACGGTCGCGCGCGTCGGCGGCGGTGCGCTGCCGCTCGCGGAGCTGCCGTCATTCGCCTGCGCGATCGAAGAGTCACTTGCGCAGCCGCTCCGGTTGCATGAGCCGCCGGTGCTCGGCATCGTGCGTGACGGTCGTCTACTCCTGGACTGCCGCACACTCACGGACGCCGAGATTGACGACGTCGCGGCGGCCGTCGCAGCGGTTCGTCAGTAACGCCAGACGACGGCGGGCCCGCTGGGACGATCGATCGTCTCGGCCGGGGTTGCGCCGAGCCGCTCGGCAACGCGCTGCGAGCGGATGTTCGCGGGCGCGATAATCGAAGCGAGGCTCTCGACTTCTTGCGCGAGCGCCCAGTCGAGCACCGCACGTGCCGATTCGGTCGCGTAACCGTTGCCCCAGGCCGCGCGCACGAACGCCCAGCCAACTTCGTGTTGGCGAAACTCGGCCGGCGGTTTTGGGACGTCGTGCTCCCACACGCGCAAATCCCAGACGAGGACGCCCGTGCGCCCGACGAACACGCCGTCGCGCTCGACCATGAACGGTCCCATGCCGAAGGCATCCCAACGGTCGAGCCACTTTTGCACGATCGCTGGGAATTCCTCGGGTGCGGCCGTCTGCCCGCCGAGGAAGCGCACGACTTCCGGATCGCCGAGCAGCTCGCCGACCACGTCGACGTCCTCCATTTTTGGGAGACGCAAGGTGAGGCGTTCGGTTTCGAGGCGCATCACCCGTAGCTTTACCGCATGCCGCTGACCGTCGGCACCGCAGGCCACATCGACCACGGCAAGACGTGGCTCGTTCGCGCGCTCACCGGGAAGGACACCGACCGCCTGCCGGAGGAGCAGAAGCGCGGCATCTCGATCGACCTGGGTTACGCGCCGCTCGAGCTTCCGGACGGCCGCCGCGTGTCGCTCGTCGACGTGCCGGGACACGAGCGGTTCGTGCGCACGATGATCGCCGGCGCGACCGGCATCGATTTGTTCTTGCTCGTGATCGATGCGCAGGAAGGCGCGCGGCCGCAAACACTCGAGCATATTGCGGTGTTGCGGCTGCTCGGCGTCGACAAGGGCGTCGTCGCGGTGACGAAAGCCGATGCGGTCGACGAAGAGACGCTTGCGCTCGCCGTCGAGGAAGCACGCGAGCTCGTTCCCGGCGCCGAGGTTGTCGCCGTCTCCGCGAAGACGGGCGCGGGGCTTGACGAACTGGGGGCGGCGCTCGCGCGCGTGCCGGTCGAAGAGCGCGACGCGGCGCGCGCGACTCGCTTGTACGTCGACCGCGTGTTCACGCTGCAGGGCGTCGGCACCGTCGCCACCGGGACGTTGTGGTCGGGCTCGATCGGCGCAGGCGACCTGCTGCGCGTCGAACCATCCGGCCGAATCGTTCGCGTCAGAACGGTGCAGGTGCACGACGCGCCGGTCGAGCGCGCGGAGGCGGGACAGCGCGTTGCGGTGAACCTGCCGACGCTCGAGCGTCACCAACTCGGGCGCGGTGACGTGCTCGTCGCGCCGGGCAACTACCCGGTCTCGTACCGGCTCGACATACGTCTCACCGAGCTCGCCGAGATTCCCGCAGCGGTGACGGTGCACGTCGGGACGAAAGCGGTTCCCGCCCGCGTCGCGCGCGATGGCGTCTACGCGCAACTCCGTCTTGCAGAGCCGGTAGTCGCGGCGCGCGGTGATCGCGTCGTGCTGCGTGCAGAAACGACGGTGGGCGGAGGCGTCGTGCTCGATCCCAACCCACCGCGCGGAATCGACGTTGAGCGACTCGCGGCGCTCGAGCGCGGGAATCCCGAGGAGATCGTGCGCGCGCTCGTCGCAGCACCGGTCCCCATCTCCGATCTGCAACGGCACGGGCTGCTCACTCCCGACGAGCTTGCTCAGGGTCTTGGCGCCGTACGCGTCGCGGGCGACTACGTGTTCACACAAGAGTGGGTCGATGCATTCGCAAAGCAGGCTCGCGAACGCTTGCGCGCACGGGCGGACGCGCAGCCGCTCGATCCGGGCATTCCCCTCGCTGAGCTTCTCCCGCAGGAGGCATGGGCGCCGCTCGTGCTGAACGAGCTCGGTGTTGAGCGCCGCGACGGCAAGGCGTTCTTGCCAGGCACGAGTGCTGCGCTCGGCGAAAACGCAGCGGCTGCAGACGCGCTGCTCACACGGCTCGCGACTGAGGAGATCGTGAAGCTCGACGATCGCGCGCTCGGCGCGTTTCTCGAGCAGGAGGGGAAGCTGCGGCGCGTCGGTGACGGCTTCGCGGTGTCGGCAGAGCTCTACGACCGCGGGGTGACGTTGTTGTCGACGCTGCCGCAGATCACGCTTGCAGGATTTCGCGACGCGCTCGGCGTGGGACGACGAACGGCTCAGTTCGTGCTCGAACGCTTCGACGCGGACGGGCTGACACGCCGCGTCGGCGACGTTCGCGTGCTGCGAAATCGCTAGATGGTCGATCGATCATCTATGGTCAGCCGCTTGGAGTGGCACGGGCCCGGTGGCCCAGCCGGTCTTCAAAACCGGTGAGGTGTGGCAACCCCACGCTGGCTCGGTTCGACTCCGGGGCCGCTCCGTTTTTATGCGTGCGCTCTGGCTTGCGGCACCCCTCGCGCTGCTACGACACGCGGCGGTCTTCGCCGCGGTCGCGGTAGCGGTCGCACTCGCGGCGAGCGCCGCATCGTCGACACCGTTCATCCGCGCGGGTGTGAAGAGCGCGGCGCTGCGCGCCCAGGTGAAGTCGATCTCGGCACTCGGCGCCGGCTTCGAGCTCAACACGGGCGGCTCGCTCGGCACCGACGTCGCGCGACGGAGCGCGGCCGCCGCGTTCGGCCGCGCCCACCGCCTGCCCGAGCCGCCCGTAGTCGCGAGCATGTTCCCGGCGAACACCGTGGAGGGCAACTTCGACGTGGTCGTGATGGCGCGCACAGCAGCGAGCGCCCACGTCACGCACGTCTCAGGGCACGGCGATGACGGCGTGTGGATCTCCGAAGCGCTCGCGAAAACGACCGGCCTCGGCACCGGCGACATCCTGCCGCTCACCGAGGACCCGCGATTCACCACGCTTCCCGGAAGGACGCGCCTCCGCATCAGCGGCGTCTATGCCGCACTCGACGGCGACTTCGAAAACCCGTACTGGTCGAACTGGGTACAGCTGATCCGCGCGCGGAACCCCGACGCACCGCTGCCGCCGACGTTCGTGCTCGTGCCGGAACAGACGCTGCTGCGGGTCGCGCGCGCGCTGAAGCAGACGAGCGTGCAGAACACGTTCGAGTTCCCGATCGACCCTTCGAATCTCACGTATGTGGGGGCGGAGCAGCTCTCGCGCACCTACGCACAGATCGGCAACTCGATCACATCCAGCGATGGGCTGAACTGCGGAATCGGCACGCGCTCCCCGTGTCGTACCGGCTCGTCGCTTTCGGCGGCCCTCGGCGTCGCCGAACAGCAAGTCACGGAGGTGTCGACGACCATCTCATTGTTGTCCGCGTGCGGTCTCGCGATTGCCGCACTGATCGCAGCAGCCGCCGGCGTGTTCCTCGTTCGCCGACGTGTCGACGAAGTGCAGCTGCTGTTCGCGCGCGGCGAGGCGCCGGGCTCGTTCGCGCTGCGCACTGCTGTCGAAGCACTGCTTCCGGCGTGTATCGGACTGGCGGCAGGCTTCGGCGTAGCCGTTGCCGCGCTCGCGCTCTTCGCTCCGGCGGGCACGCTCGACCACGGCACGCTGGTTGCAGGCGCGCTCGACGCAACCGCGGCAGCGGCGGTCGCAGTCGTGCTGCTTGCACTCGCAGCGCTCACATCGTTTCCACGGCTTCCTCATCACGCCGGGCTCGCGCGCAAGCTCCTGGCGATTCCGTGGGAAGTCGTGCCGCTGGCTGCAGTGGGCGTGCTGCTCGGCCTCCTCTTCTCCGGGTCGGCGCTCACGCACGACGCACAGGGCCACGGGCATCCGCGCCTCGTTGTCTTTCTTCTTCCCGCAGTCGCCGCTGCGGGACTGGCCGGCCTTGTCGCGCGTGCAGCGCGAAGGCTTGCGGCGCGACGCGGAACGAGCGCACCACTCTCGCTCTTCCTAGTACTCAGGCGTGTTGCCGCTGCTCGCGGAATTATCGTCGCGGTCGCGGTGAGCGCCGCGACAGCGTTTGGCGTGTACGCGTATGCGCAGACGCTCTCATCGTCGCTGACGCGAACGGCGGCCGAGAAAGCATTCGTCGGCAACGGCAGCGACGTGCAGGGTCTGATCGATCCAACCGAGCGGATCTACAAGCCGTTCCCGTTTCCCGCGACGACCGCGCAAGTCGACTCGACCAACATCGTGCTTAGGTCGGGTCAGGGCGTCGTGCTGATCGCCGGCAATCCGGCTGAGCTGGCGAAGGTGCTCGAATGGGGCAACTGGCCCGACGACCCGCGCCTGCAACTGCCGAAGCTCGCACACGCAACGGCACCGGCCGGCGTGCTGCCGGTGATCGCGAGCCGCGACTTCCCGAACGTTTCTGCACTCGACGACCAGGGCGTGTCGATCCCGATTCGTGTCGTCGCGCGCGCGCCGGTGCCCGGCTCGCTCGGCGGCTGGCCGGCAGTACTCGTCGACGCAACGCGCTTGCACGCGGTCGCGCGCTTTCATCACGTCAAAGATCCAGGCGATCAGGCGGGCGCAGTCATCTGGGCGCGCGGCGATCCGCATGTGATCGAACCGGCACTCACGCGGTCGTCGTTGCGGCCTTCCTACCTGACGACACTGTCGTTCATCCACAGCGACCCGTCCGTCGTCGCGAGCGCGCGCAGCTATCGCTATCTGCGCGCCATCGGAATCGCGTGCGTCCTGCTCGCTGTCACGAGTCTCCTGCTCTACCTGCAGACGCGACAACGAGGGCAGCGGCTCGCGTCGGCGCTGCTGCGACGGATGGGCGTGCAAGCGAGCGTCGACGTGT
>DASXKU010000035.1:0-9250 GCA_036496645.1 Gaiellaceae bacterium | reverse complement strand
GACGTTCCGTGGCGTTCCCGGCACCGCGAAGCACCGGCCGGGACCCGTGACGAACGTGCCGGGTCTCGTGCTCGCAGGTGCGTGGACCGATACCGGCTGGCCCGCGACGATGGAAGGCGCAGTGCGCAGCGGACACGCCGCGGCGCGCGCGGCGCTTGCCGCAACACGCGACAAGGTGGCCGCATGACGATCGTCGAGTCGAAGCAAACAGACGCAACTGCGACTTTGGAGCGCGCAGTCGGTCGCCTGCTGGAGCTCCAAGACACCGCAGGCTGGTGGAAAGGCGAACTCGAGACCAACGTGACGATGGACGCGGAGGATCTGCTGCTACGGCAGTTCCTCGGCATCCGCACCGATGAGCTCACGCAGCAGTCCGCGAACTGGATCCGTTCGAAGCAGCGCGACGACGGGACCTGGGGCAACTTCTTCGGCGCGCCTCCCGACCTCTCGACGACGATCGAGGCGTATCTCGCGTTGCGCCTTGCCGGTGATGCACCAGAGGCGCCGCACATGCAACTCGCGGCCGAGTACGTGCGCAACGCCGGCGGCGTCGAGCGCGCGCGTGTGTTCACGAAGATGTGGCTCGCGCTATTCGGGTTGTGGTCGTGGGACGACCTGCCGGCGATGCCACCGGAGCTGATCTTCCTGCCGCCGTGGTTCCCGTTGAACATCTACGACTTCGCGTGCTGGGCGCGACAGACGGTTGCCGCGCTCACGGTGACGTCCGCGTACCGTCCGCTGCGCTCGATCCCGGTGACGTTGCACGAGCTGCGCACGGGCGACCCCGCGCAGACGCGCTTCCCAGTGACCGACAACTGGGGCCGCGCGTTCCTCTCACTCGACAAGCTGCTGCATCTCTACGAGCGCCGGCCGTTCAAGCCGCTTCGCCGAACGGCGCTGCGCCGCATGGAGCGCTGGATCGCCGAGCGTCAGGAGGCAAACGGCGGCTGGGGCGGCATCCAACCGCCGTGGGTGTGGTCGATGATCGCGCTCAACCTGCGCGGATATTCGTCTGATCATCCGATCATGCAGCGTGCGCTCGCGGGGCTCGACGACTTCACGATCGTCGAGGGCGACACGCGCCGCCTCGAGGCGTGCCAGTCGCCGGTGTGGGACACGGCGCTCGCGGTGATCGCGCTGCGCGATGCAGGCCTGCCCGCCGACGACCCGTCCGTCGAAAAGGCAGCGCAGTGGCTGCTCAGCGAGGAGATCACGCACCGTGGCGACTGGGCGGTGCACCGTCCCGATCTTCCCGCGAGCGGCTGGGCATTCGAGTTTGCGAACGACTGGTATCCCGACATCGACGACACAGCTGAAGTCGTGCTCGCGCTGCGCCGTGCTGAGCAGTCGGCGGAGCTCGATGCCGCCGCGCGCCGCGGCGTGGAGTGGACACTCGGGATGGCCTCCGACAACGGTGCCTGGGGTGCCTTCGACGTCGATAACGTGCGCGAGCTCGTGCGCCGCCTGCCCTTCTGCGATTTCGGCGAGGTGATCGATCCGCCGAGCGCAGACGTCACGGCGCACGTCGTCGAGATGCTTGCCCGCGAGGGGCTGGTCGACGATCCGCGCTTTCACAGCGGCATCGACTTCCTACTCGCAGAACAAGAATCCGACGGGTCGTGGTTCGGCCGCTGGGGGGCGAATCATCTCTACGGCACGGGCGCAGCCGTTCCCGCCCTGGTTGCAGCGGGCATCGACCGCTCGCATCCCGCGATCAGGAGAGCAGTGCAATGGCTCGCCGCGGTGCAGAACGAGGACGGCGGCTTCGGCGAGGACATGCGGTCGTATTCCGATCGGTCATGGCGCGCGAAGGGCGCGTCGACTGCGTCACAAACTGCGTGGGCGCTGCTCGCGCTGCACGCGGCAGGCGAGCAAGGCGATCCAACGCAGAGGGCAATTGCGTGGCTCGTGCGTACGCAGCTGCCCGACGGCGGCTGGGACGAGCCGTGGTACACGGGCACCGGCTTTCCCGGCGACTTCTTCATCAACTACCACCTCTACCGCCTCGTCTTCCCGGTGAGCGCACTCGGCAGGATCGTGCGCGGATGACGGTTCTCGCGGCGTTGCGCTCGGAAGCAGCAGCACTCCGTCTCGGCGGCGTGCGCGCAGTGCGCACCGGCATGGGCCCAAACGCGGTCGCACCGGAGCTCGACGGGCAGCCCGTCGCTGTGGCGGGCGTTTGCGGCGCGGTGGATCCCGCCCTCGAGCCGGGCGACGTCGTCGTCGCCACGGAACTGCTCGACGAGACGCATTCCATTTCTCTGCCCGGCGCCGCCGCACTTGCCCGCGGGCTCGCACGCCGCGGCCTGCGCGTGTGGACGGGGCCCATCTACACCGCAGACCGCATCCTCAACCCGGCGGAGCGTGCGGAGTTGCAGTCGCGCGGTGTGCTAGCCGTGGACATGGAGTCGGCACGACTGGTGCCACTCAATGGGCAACCGTTCGCGGTCGTGCGCACCGTCGTCGACAAAGCCGGCCGCCGGCTGGTCGACCCGCGCACTCTCGCAGCGGGCGTGCGCGGGCTCGCAGCGTTGCGGAAGGTTGCACCTGCGCTCGAAGAATGGGCGCACGCCGCCGGTGAACGCACCGTCCTGCTTGCGAGCCCCCGCTCATTCTGCGCCGGAGTCGAGCGCGCGATCGAAATCGTGGAGCGCGCGATCGAACAGCGCGGCGCGCCTATTTACGTGCGCAAGCAGATCGTTCACAACGTGCATGTCGTCGGTGATCTTGAACGCCGCGGCGCGATCTTCGTCGGCGAGCTCGACGATGTGCCCGACGGCGCGACCATCGTCTTCTCGGCGCACGGCGTCTCACCACAGGTGAAGGCGGAGGCCGCGCGGCGCGGGCTTGACGTGATCGACGCGACGTGCCCGCTCGTCAACAAGGTGCATGCCGAGGCGCGCAACTTCGCGCGCGCAGGCAAGACGATCGTGCTCGTCGGCCACGAAGGGCATGAAGAGGTCGAGGGAACGACCGGCGAGGCGCCCGCCAACATCAAACTGGTCGAACACGTCGAAGACGTCGCGACACTCGAGATCGATGATCCCGACGAAGTGGCCTTTCTCACGCAGACGACGCTCGCCGTCGACGACGCATACGCCGTCGTCGACGAGTTGCGCAAGCGATTCCCGAGTCTCGTGGGGCCGAAGTCGGACGACATCTGTTACGCGACACAGAATCGGCAGAGCGCGCTGCGAGCCGTCGCGCGCGACGCCGATCTGGTTCTGGTCGTTGGCTCGGAGAACTCGTCGAACTCGAAGCGCCTGGTGGAGGTCGCCGAACGCGAGGGAACGCCAGGGCGGCTGATCGACGACGAGACCGACATCGACCCCGCCTGGCTCGTGGGACGCAGGACGATTGCGCTCACAGCGGGCGCTTCCGCGCCGGAAGAGCTGGTTCAGCGGGTTATCTCCACCCTAGAGGCCTTCGGTCCCGTTACCGTTCTGGATAGAACGGTGGGGCAAGAGTCGATCAGATTCAATTTGCCGAAGGAGGTTGAGTAGTGCCGGTTGCGCTTCGTCAGTCGGTTGCGGTCGGGAGGTATCTCCTCGGCCAGAAGCTCGCGGGGAACGAGAAGTACCCGTTGCTCGTGGAGCTCGAGCCGCTGTTCCAGTGCAACCTCGCCTGCTCGTTCTGCGGGAAGATCCAATATCCCGAGCACATCCTGAAGAAGCGCATGCCCGTCGACACCGCGCTCGCGGCGATTGACGAGTGTGGCGCGCCGATGGTTTCGATCGCCGGCGGTGAGCCGCTCGTGCATCCCGAGGTGCACGTCATGGTCGAGGAGTTGATGAAGCGCAAAAAGTTCGTCTTCCTCTGCACGAACGGAATCCTCATGAAGCAGCGAATGGATCGCTTCAAGCCCTCCCCATATTTCACATGGGTCGTTCACTTGGACGGCATGCGCGAGCGTCACGACCAATTCGTCGAGCGCGACGGGATCTTCGACAAGTGCGTCGAGGCGATCAAGGAGGCCAAGGCGCGCGGCTTCAAGGTGAACACCAACACCACATTCCTGAACACGGACACGCCGAAGACGGTGCGCGACGTGCTCGACTTCTTGAACGACGAGCTGCAGGTCGACTCGATGCAGATCTCGCCGGCGTACGCATACGAGAAGGCGCCTGATCAGGAGCACTTCCCGGGTGTGACGCAGACGCGCAAGCTGTTCTCGGAAGCATTCGCCGACGGCAAGCGTAAGAAGTGGCGGCTCAACCACACGCCGCTCTTTCTCGACTTCCTCGAGGGCAAGGTCGACTTCCAGTGCACGCCGTGGGGGATCCCGAGCTACTCGATCTTCGGCTGGCAGCGTCCGTGCTATCTGATGAGCGACGGGTACGCGACGACGTACAAAGAGCTGATCGAGGAGACCGACTGGTCGAAGTACGGCCGCGGCCACGACGAGCGCTGCGACAACTGCATGGCGCACTGCGGCTACGAGCCGAGCGCCGTCCTCGCCTCGACCGGCTCGCTCAAGCAGTCGCTCCGCGCCGTTTTTGCTCGCTAGCGATCCTCGTTTGCACCCGCAGCCGCGATCGTCGCGTCGTCCCTTTCAGCCAGGCGAGATTCCCGCAACGAGCAGGGACTGTGGATGGTTCGTCACAGTCTCGTGGGTCAGACGATGGTCTGACTCAAGTCAGACCACCTAAATGTCGCCTGAGAATCGGGCGGTTCTCATGTTCTCTTTAACTTCGCGGGGTACCAAGAGAGTGTGAGCGTGCTTCGGAAGTCACCCACAGCCCTCTTCCTCGTCGGCCTGACGGCGATCGTCATCGCCGGCTTTGGCGCCCGCGCCGCGTTCGCGAACTCGAAGAGCTCGACGACGATTGGCAACGGCATTCTCGTGATCGAGGACACGCTCGGCTACCAGGGCGGCTCCGCCGCGGGCACCGGCATGGTGCTGACCTCGAGCGGCGAGGTGCTCACCAACAACCACGTGATCAACGGCAGCACTCAGGTTGTCGCGATCGTCCCGGGCACGTCGCATCACTACATCGCGAAGGTCGTGGGCTACTCAGTCGCGAATGACGTCGCCGTTCTGCAGCTGCAGCACGCGTCAAACCTGAAGACGATCACGACGTCGTCCAAGAGACCAGCCGTCGGCTTGATCGTCCACGCTGTCGGCAACGCTGGCGGCACCGGCAGCCTGACCAGCGCGTACGGCACGATCAGCGCGCTCGGCAAGACGATCACCGCGAGCAACGACGAAGGATCTTCCGAGACGCTACGAGGCCTGCTCGAAGTGAGCGCGAATGTGCAGCCGGGAGATTCCGGCGGGCCGCTACTCGACGGCGACAGCCACGTGGTCGGCATGACGACGGCCGCATCCCAGGGAAACTTCGGTTACGGCTACGCAGCAGCCAGCGTCTCGCCTGACGCATACGCAATCCCGATTGCGAAGGCGCTGTCGGTCGTCCACCTGATCGAGGCCGGCGAGAGATCCGCAACGATCCACATCGGCGCAACAGCCTTCATGGGTGTGGAAGTCTCGTCAGCTGCGCGCTACGGCTCGAGTGGTGCGATCGTCGCAGGCCTCGTGCCGAACGGCCCGGCCGCGAAGGCGGGGCTGCGGGCCGGTGATGTCATCACGAAGATCGGCGACACGACAGTGACGTCGCCGACGGCGATCACGAAGATCGTGCTCTCGAAGAAGCCCGGCGCGAAAATCTCGGTGACGTACACCAGGTACGGCGAGCGCAATACGCTCACCGTCACGCTCGGCAGCGGCCCGCCGCAGTAATAGAAACTACTGGGCGCTAAGCCAGGTACGCCCGTCGTCGACGGTGCGGAACGTGCGAAACGCGATCGCTGTGCGTGCGCGGATGAACGTTTCGAGCAGCCGGCCGGCGACGACGAACAGATCGCGACTGACGACGACCGCGACAGCCTTCGGCTTCCCCTGGCGCAGCTGCCACGCAGCCTGGTCGGCTCGCTTGCGCAGGTGCTCGGTCGTGAAACCGGTGAAGCCGGCATCGCGGTGATCGAGCAGGATCTTCAGGCCGGGTCGAAAGTGATCGTCGGCGAGCAGGGCGTCGACCATCGCGTTGAGCTCGGGAACGGTCGCAGGGCCCGAGGTCTTGATGAGCAGATCCTCGGAGTCCCCACCCCAGGTGATTTCATAATTCAGCCCCGATACCCCCGCAGACCCCGAGCATACGCATACCGAACGTCAACGGGAGGTTCGGTGGTGATACCCCCAGCGGGATTCGAACCCGCGCTACCGGCGTGAAAGGCCGGCGTCCTAGGCCACTAGACGATGGGGGCGCGTGACGGAGGGTACCGTGAGGCGCGCGTGACGACCTCGGCAGCAACGGTGTCGCTGCTCCGCTGGCTGCGGCGCCAGCTGCGAGTGCCGTCACCCGAGCGCGAGCACCTAGAGGCAGCGATTGCAAACGATGATCCCGGGGAGGCGCGTCGCATCGTAGAGCGAATGCCGTTCAACGATGCGCAATTGCGTCATGTCGAGCGTCTGCTCGAAGAGTGGGAACGCGACCCCTCCTAACCGATCTGCAACTCTGTCGTCGTGATCGTCGTGAGGGGGTTCACGACGTCGTTGGTGATCGTTGCTGCTGCGCTGATGCTTGCGGGCGGTGCGCCTGCGACGCCGGCGGTTCCGGGTGAGGCCCAGGCCTTCGCCGCGGTGAAGCACGCGCACATCGACGCGGCAGACAAGACGACCTACCGCGCCGAGATCGCGCGCGCCGCGCACCTCGCGCGCACGCTGCCCGGCGGACGCTGGCAGCACGTCGTCACAGCGCTTGAGGAGATCGCGCCATTCGCGAAGAAGCTCACGCCGCAACGCGCGCTCATCCTCTTCGGCCAGCTGAAGGCGAACGACGACTACTTCGCGAAACACTTCGCGCCGAAGGACAAGTACGACTTCGTGGCTGACGACGGCGTCGTCTACCGCTACTTCGCTGGCCGCGCGTTCGAGTTCCATCCGCTCGCGAACTTCGGCCAACTGAATGCGCTCGTCGCGGCGAACAATGTCGACGGAACGGAGCAGCTCGCCGACGCGTTGATTGCGCGCGGCGTGTACCAGCACGGTGGCGGCGTCGGCTTCGAGTACGAATTCTCCTTCGGTGGCGGGCATCCACCGTGGCTATCCGGCATGGCGCAGGCTGTCGCGGCGCAGGCGTTCGCAGGAGCAGCAGCAATCGTGCCCGACCGCGCCACGGCATACATGCGCGAGGCGCACGCGGCGTACGTCGTCGTTCCGCGCCTGGTGATCAAGGTGGCGGCGGGGCCGTGGATCCGCCTCTACGCATTCAGCTCTCTGCCCGTGCTGAACGCACAGCTGCAGACCGTCGTGTCGCTCAACGCCTATGCGAACGCGGCCGACGATGGGAGCGCGACATCGCTGGCGGCGCGCATGCAGACCTCGGCAGCAGAGATGCTTGGCCGCTTCGACACCGGCTACTGGACGTACTACTCACTCGGCGGCGACCCGTCGCCGCTCGACTATCAGCAGTTCGTCGTGCAACTCCTGCACAAGTTGGCGCCGCTCGACCAGCGCTTCGCCTCGGCGGCGCAGCGCATCTCGCAGTACCAGTCGCAGCCGCCCGCGTTCCAGGTCGCGAACGGCAGCCTCGGCACCCTCAAGTTCTGGCTGTCGAAGCCATCGACCGTACACATCGTCAGCGCCGCCGGGCCTGAGAGAACGCTCAGCCTCGTCGGCGGGTGGCACACGATCACGTACAAGGAACCAAAGCGTCCGGGCTTTTATCCCATTGCTGTGAGTGCGACCGACTGGGCCGGCAACAACGCATCGTTCGAGGCGCTGCCGCTCGTGCGCGCGACTACTGCAGGCACGACCTCGAACGCGCGGCAGAAAGCTGACGCGACACCGCAGGCACTGCCCGCGCTGTCGATCGGCGCGGGCATCGACGATCCGTCGCAGGCTGCCTTCGCGAAGTCACTCGGCATGCGCCTCGTTCGCATGAGCATCGCGTGGCCGACTGACGCGACGACGCCCGATCCCGGCGCCGTCGCTGCGTTGCAGAGCGTGCAGAACCTCGTGCTCGAGCTCGATGCGAGTCCGCTGCCCTCAGACCCCACTGCGCTCGCGCAATACGCCGCGTCGCTCGTGCAACAGCTGCCGACGCTGCGTGAGTTGATCCTTGCCCCCGCACCGACAGTGGCAACCGTGCCGACGTACGCGGGCGCACTCGCCGCGGTGCGCAGCGCGGTCCAGACCGTCGAGCAGATTCCGGTCGGTGCGGCGATCGACGGCTCGTCCGCGCCGCGTTCGACGACCCTCGCGCTTGGGCGTCTCCTTGTCGGCGACGCCCCGGACGTGATCGCGTTCCGCCCCGCCCCGGTCGCTGCGACGAACCAGTGGACCGCGACGCAGACGGGCGCACTCGTGACGACGTTGACATCGGCGTTCGGACAGTCACCACCCGTGATCGTCGACGGGCTCGCTACGCCGACAGACACCGTGTCGCCGACGACGCAAGGTACGCAATACGCCGCCGCGATCACTGCCGCGGCGTGTTCGACGAACGTGCAGGCGGTGCTCCTCGACCGGCTCATCGATAACGCGTCGACGGATGTCGCGCCGACCGGCATCTACAACGCAGACGGCACGGCGAAGGCATCGGCTGCCGTCGTGCAGAAGGCGATCGGCCCCGCGCAGCGCGGCATCGTCGTGTGCCCGGGTCTCTCCGTCACGGCCGCCGCGAGCTCGATCACATATCCGCCGGCGCTCGACCCGGCCGCGGCCGCGTCAGTGACGTTCGGCTGCATGCGCGACTGCGTGTATCTCGTCTCGCTCGTCAATGCGAACGGCAAACCAGTCGTCGCGCGACGCGGTTCGATGAAGGGCGGCGGCGCGCCGATGGTCGTCGGACTGCCGAAGGCGCCACTCACGGCCGGCAGTTACACGATCGACGTGCGGCTCGTGAACACGGTCAACCCGGGACCGGTCGCGCAGCTGACGAGCCCGCTGTTGCCGGTGGGCTAGGTCTTCTTGCGGACGAGTTGCAGGCCCCACGCCTCGCCCGAGGCGAAGAGCTCGTCCTGGTCGACCTCGTCGGCCCAGCCGAGGAAGTGCAGCTCGGGCTCGTCTTCCGTCGAGCCGTAGACCGCGCTGCGTCCGGTGTCGATGTCGCCGAGCTGGTCACCGCCGCGCTCGAGTGCCGCCAGCCGCTCCTCAAACGCAGAGCCTTCCGCGTACCCTTTCCCCATCCGGGGAGGGTACTCCCGCGGGCCGGTAGCTCAGTTGGTAGAGCAGGGGACTTTTAATCCC